>PLSV01000229.1 GCA_003165235.1 Syntrophobacteraceae bacterium | reverse complement strand
AATATAGCTGTTACATGGTACTAGCCTGAGTTTACGACTTACCCATAGAATTCTACCCTTATCTCTGGAATCCCTTGTCAATTCAATAAGATCGATTATTAGCTAGCGTATTACCCTCCTCATTTAGGGCATATCCCTCCTAATAATCTCATCGGTAAACCCCCGGCTTGGCCGGGGCGACTAGCAGAGGTTTGACCGTGTGAAGCAGTAGCTAATAGAAAGACCTCCAAAAGGGGAAATCGAAACTTTAACTTTGGGAGGTCCAATGAAAGAGTATCAAAGTTTAAATCACACCAAATGGGATTGCAAGCACCACGTTGTTTTCATCCCGAAGCGGCGCAAGAAAAAGATTTACGGTGCTCTGCGGAAGCACCTTGGGGAGGTGTTCCATGAGTTGGCCGGGCAGAAAGAGTCCAGGATAGTGGAAGGGCATCTTCAAACAGACCATGTGCAATGTGTATAAGCATCCCAGCGAAGTACGCGGTGTCCAATGTTGTGGGATACATCAAGGGCAAGAGCGCCATCTCTATTGCACGGAATTTTATGGGCCGCAAAAAAAACTTCACGGGTGAGAACTTTTGGGCAAGGGGATATTATGTCTCGACAGTGGGACTCGATGAAGATGTCGTTCGACGATACATACGGGATCAGGAAGTCCATGATGAGCGGCTTTAACAACTGAATGTGTTCGGAAGAGGCACGTCCCCTTCAGGGGACTCATGAACTGCTTGTCCCCCTTGGGGGGCTAACATTAATAAGCCCCCGGCTTGGCCGGGGGTGATTTACATCTGTGGCCCGGCGGACACCAAAGGCCGACCTCGGTCCGTTCAGGCTGTGGATAACGCGTCGGCTAAAGGCAGGTACGCAAAATTCAGGCACACCATCAGCGACACGGGGGAGCAGGGGGCAGATCTTCGAGGGTGTCATAAAATTCCTGCAGGAGCTTCGTAATGTTGTCCAGGTCGAATTTGTGCCAGTCGAGTTTTGCGTCATGCAGGTCGACTTCAGCGTGGCCCAGGGTTTGGGCTGTTTCGGTGCCTCCCGGAGAATTATAAAGCTTCTCGGCGGCGGCGAGCAGGGCCTTGCTCTCCCGAAGCAGCAAAAGGACCGCTTTGGCTTTCTGTGGCACATAAGGGAAAATCCCCATTCTTTCGTTGTGGCACCTTTCGCACACGGCGACGAGGTTATCGGAAGTTAACACCCTCGTTACCATTGAACCGTGACAGGTCACGCACTCGGGGCCCTTGCCCGTCGATTCGAGCATTTTGTAATGGAGACCCTGGGTGAACTTGTAGGACTCCGCCCCGTGGCATCTGCCGCAGGTTGCGGGTATGTTTTTGAAATAGACCGAGCTGCTTGGATCGCTGGAGCCGAGCACGCCGATATGGGCTTGCTTTTCTTCCGCGGCAGTCGGGTTGCCGCCGTGACACCTGTCGCACGTGACGTCGTGCTGCTGATGGATCGACCCAACCCAACTGTGGGATTTCACCTCGTAGAAGCTGCCTGCGGGAAGTTCGGAATGGCAATGGACGCAGGAATTTTCTCCCGTCAGATTGCCGGCGGATAGGGCGGAGTGAGCGAGAGCCAATACCCCGTAAAAAACCAGAGAGCAGGCCAGGACATGATCAAGTCTTGACATGGTTGCCTTTCTTTCCCTCCCGGCTGTAAAGACGCAGCAGCAGGTAGGAGATCACCCAGACTGCCATCGTCACAAAAAAGGTGTATATCGCCATCGATGCGGGGGCGATGTGAAGGACATCGATGTATCCGGCCAGGGTGGTCATGCAGAGAAACATCCCGCCGCCAATTCCCAAAGAGGTCATCAAGGGACGGTGCAGGGGATTTTCAATATAGTTCTGCGGCTCGCTTACCCGGTCAAGAAATGGAATAGCGGCCAGGATCAGCCCCAACAGGCCGGGGAAAAGGACCCCGCCGATGGTTTCCGGGGTAATTTTTGCTCCGGCGATGGTGAATGAGAGATCGCCTGGGACAAGCTTGAGAAAACCGTAGATGGGGAGGAAATACCAGTCGGGCCGCATGACCGAAGTTCCCGGCGAGGGCGGGCCGTACGTTTCGATAGGGTTTAGCGGAATATAGGTCGCCATCAGGACCACCACGAACAGCAGAAAAAAGCACAGCGACAGGCTGATTAAGCTCTGTTCCGGCCAGACCGGAATGCCGACGAGCCTGCGTCCATCCCAAGCGCCCTTGCGCTTCTTGTTGGCGGCCGGTTCGGTGTGCTTCTGCTTGACCAGAATCAGCAGGTGGAGGCCGATCATGGCCACAAGCACGGCCGGGATCACCATGACGTGCAGGAAGAAGAACCTGGGAACGGTTCCGTCGGCCGGGAATTCCCCTGCAAAAAGGAGCCGTGATATCCAACCCCCGACCCAGGGGACCGATTTGGAGATGTAGTAGGCGATGGAGGTGGCCGTCACCGAAAACTGGCTGTACGGCAGAAGATAGCCGGTAAAGGCCGCCCCCATGGTCATTGCCAGCAGGACGAGGCCAATCAGCCAATTGACCTCACGAGGTTTGCGGTAGGCCGAGGTAAAATAAATGCGCGCCAAGTGGGTCAGAATGGCAGCGATCATGATCATGGCCGACCAGTGATGGATACGCCGGATGACCATACCCAAAGGGAGAAGATCGATCCTGACCGCGCTGGCATAGGCGGCGGGAACCATGGCGCCGAATAACGACACCTCTCTGATCGAAGGCTCGTAAAAAAGGCCGAGAAAGATCCCTGTGACCACGAGGGTGATGAACGAGAAAAGCGCTATCTCTCCAAAAAGAAACGAGGGATGGGTCGGGAAGGCTTTGGTCAGAAATTTATCCTTGAATTTTTTCAGTTCCAGCCGTTCATCGAACCATTGAAAGATCATCGCCGTTACCTCCGCCGTCAGACCTGCGGGCCGATGGGGCCGGAAAAGCCGCTGGTGAAAACGAGAATCCCATCCTTGGACACCTTGACCCCAATCTGGGCCAGAGGAATCGGGGCGGGCCCGCCGATGACCTTGGCCCCCCGCGCCGGATCAAAGAGGCTGTTATGACAAAAACATTCGGTGTAAGAGGGGGCGGGGTCCTGGGGGCTTTTTACCCAGGAGACGATGCAGCCCAGATGGGTGCAGACGGCGCTGTAAGCCACAAACCCCTGATCGGTCAGCTCCTGGCGGATCGGTGGCCTAAACTCCGTCTCCTTCAAGCGAATTAGTTGAACGATATTCGCCTGATTCCCGGTTTTACCTTGAGGATAAGCGAGGACTGCATCACCAACCTGGAATTCTGAAGCCCTTAAATGACTTCCCTGCCGGCTGCCCTGGGCGTATACCAACTGGTCCCCCGGGCCCACGGTGGCCACGTAGCCGCCGCCTTTCATTTCGGGCGCCAATACCTTCACCAGCGACAGGAGAGAGCCAAGGGCGCCGGCGCCGGCGGCAAGGAGGACGCCGAGGGTGAACCGCCTGCGGGTGATCTTCACCTTCTCCTCCTGATCCGGATACGCGGAGCTTGCGTCTACCATAACAGCCTCTCCTCCCTGTCCTCGGCTACCTGCCTGAACGCGGTAAAACTCTTTGCATAGAGGACGAGGAGCACGCCGGCCACCAAAAACTCGAAAGCCAACAGGGTTCCCAACTCATAGTCGTTGCCACGGTCCGACAGCAACGAATAGGCAAAAACCGCCGCCATACCGAGAAGAAGCACCGAGAGCACGGTAATCAGGGTCATGGCGAGCACGGAACAGGAAGGTTTCTTTTCCCGGAGAACCTCGAAGCTCATTTCTCATCGCTCCTCTCCAGAATCGCATAAACCAAATAGCCTATTAGGAACAGAAAAACGACCCCGCCAAATGCCATCAACCCAATTTGGTAGGAGTCCATTTCTCCCGGAAACCGGGGAGCCAGCGAGGGTTTGGATCCCAGGGTTTTCTCCTCGGCCAGCCGGATGCGAATCCTCGAGAGCTGGGCTATGGACGCATCCGTCACATTCATAGGGTCGATCTGCGCAAATCCGGTGGTATCTTTGTGGCACTTTGAACAGGAGCCGGGAACTGCCGGCATGACGTTGCGGTGGGCGCCGTGGCAAGTGACGCAGGAAGGCCCTCCCTTGTTTTGGAGATAGGCCTCGCCCATGATACTGCCGGCATACCTCATCACCGAAGCGGAGTGGCACCGCGCGCACATGCTGAACATATCCTGACCGGAAGGCTTGCCGACGAAGCCATGCGCTTTGGACATGGCGGCAGATTGTATGGCCGCAAACTCGTCGCCGGAGAGCTCCAGCAGGTTCCCCACCACTACCGTGGCATCACCGCCGTGGCAGTGATCGCAGGCAATATCGTGCAGATAATGAACGGATTCCTTCCACTCGGCAATCGGCTTGGCAAATGCCCCGCCCAGAGCCTCATGGCAGGTAACGCAGGCAAGGGGCGTCTGTTCGGCACGGGCCGCTGACGCATTGAGCACGACGAAAACCATCCAACATACGGCCCATACCCATCTCTTTTCGTTCACGCCCTCGCCTCGAATCAAAGAGTTCCCGCCTGCGATGCTTCGCCCGGGGCTCGTGTCAACATCCACCCTCGACGGCCGGCTACCACCTCTCATCGACCCGCATCGTCCTCACCGGGAAGCCGACAGGCCGCTTCAACGCGCGTCATATCGTATTTGTCTCGTTAATCGAACGTGAAAATTAATTAGTTTCCATCCGGTGTTTCCGGATGGAGACTAATAATTAGTCTCTGCTGCTCAATGGACTTTAAATTGGGCGGGGCCGGTTGACAAGACCTCCCACAAGATTACTTTACGCCTCGTTATACTTGCGTAACGATTCAACCCCTCAATGCTTTGCTTATATCGCGGCGTGCAGCGGGTCTGCGCGTTGCACCGTCAAGGAGGAGCATGATGTTTAGGACACTGCTCGCACTTGCAGCGGTCCTCTGCTTTGCGGCGGCTTTCACTGGACTGGGCAGTGCGCAGGCAACAAACGCGGAGAACGGCAAGTCGCTTTACATCAAAAACTGCCAGCTTTGCCACGCGGCCGGGGGCAACGGCAAGGGGCCGGGAGCCATTGCGTTTACTCCCAAACCGGCAGATTTTACCAACGAAAAGTTTTGGCAAACCCCGAACACCGACCAGCAAATTGTCGAAACTGTCAGCAAAGGAAAAGGGCAGATGCAGGCTTTTCCCGACCTGTCGCCCGATGATATTCAATCCATCATCCTGTATATGAAACAGACTTTCAAGCCCAAATGAAACTCAAAAACCCCTTTTTGGCGGGCGGTATCCAATTCGGGCGCGTTGCCCTTAATGCGCAATGGTTTTATTGCATCAGCGCTGATAAATCATAAGAAATGTTGCATTTCCATTTCCGAGAGTGAGCCGGTGTGCCGCCGTTGCCTTGTTCCGGGGCATACGGCGCAAGGATGGGGCCTGGCTTCCGGATTGTCCTGTTGGAGTGCGGCTTTGCTGAAGGAGGGGCGAAATGGGTATGAAACGACTGGGTAAGTTGATTTTTTTATTGGCCGCGCAAGGCCTGATTCTCGTTCCATGGGCAAAAGAGGCTGCTGCGGTGCCGAGTTTTGCACGACAGACAGGGCAACCTTGTTTCACATGCCATACCATGTTTCCTGAACTGAAGCCGTTCGGACGAGCCTTCAAATTAAACGGCTATGTGTTGAACAATACAGGCGCGTCCTATCCCACCGTGCCTCCTTTGTCAGGCATGGCCCAAATCTCCTTCACCCACACCGAGCACTCGCAGCCTCCCGGAAGCCTGCCGTCCGACAGGTGGTCCCTTCAGGCTCTTTCTCCCGGGAATAACGTCGTCGGCACGCCCCAGGCGGCCAGCGTGTTCTACGGAGGCCAGATATACGGGAAGGTAGGCGCCTTGATCCAGGCGACCTACTCGAACGACAATGACAGGCTGGCCCTGGATCAATCGGATATCCGCTATGCCAACAGCCTCCCACTTTGCGGCAAGGACCTCGTTTTCGGAATTACACTGAACAATAACCCGACTGCTGAAGATGTCTGGAACTCAACTCCTGGGTTTGGTTTTCCCTCTGCGTTATCCAACGTTGCCCCGAGCCCTGCGGCCTCCACGCTGATAGACAACGCTCTGCTCGCTCAGGTCGGAGGCGCCGGTCTTTATGGCTATTGGAACAACACCATCTACGCCGGGGTCACGATCTATCGAACTTCCCTGAATGGAATCACCTCTCCATTCGGGGTGGGAAACCATCCTTTCTCTATCTATGCCGACGGCGCCATCCCCTACTGGCGTGTAGCGCTCACTCGTCAATACGGCCCTCATTCCTTCGAAATAGGCACCTACGGGTTATCATCGGATGTATTCGTATCCTCCTCTCGTTCGGGACCCACGGACAATTTCCGGGATGTGGCAGTCGATGCGCAATATCAGTATATCCAGGGCAAGCAGTCCTTTTCGCTGCAGACTACATGGATACACGAGGACGAGAACCGTTCCGGCAGCTTTGCCACCGGGGCCGCGAACAACCCTTCCGATTCGCTCAATACTTTCAGGATCAACGGCAATTATTACAGGACCACCAGTTGTGGAATTTTCGGCGGCTCGGTGTCTTATTTTTCGACAACCGGGAGCAACGACCTCTTGCTGTATGCCGGGAATCCAAGCGGCAGTCCGGACAGCAGCGGCGAAATCCTGGAACTGGATTACATGCCGCCCTCGTGGAAATATGTTTCCGCCAAACTGTCGCTGCAGTATGTCATCTACAACCAGTTTAATGGCACCAGCGCCAACGCGTCCGATAGCAACACCCTTTATCTTCTTGCCTGGCTTATGTTCTGATACACTGCTGGCGCGTGGGGCAGAACACGTGTGACTGATTGTATCAGCTTCTTTCCGGAATCGGCTATGGGCATCCGCTGCACCCCATGTTTGTCCACACGGCTTCCGGCGTGCCGACCTTAGCGCTTCTGCTTGCGCTGGTTGCGGCGCTTTCTCGACGCCCTGACTTCGCCAAATCGGCCCGCCACTGCATGGTTCTCGCTTTCATTTTCTCATTTCCCGCTGTTTTCTTCGGGTTTACGGACTGGCAATATTTTTTCTGGGGAGTCTGGCTGGAACTCATTATCATAAAGATTTGGGTGTCGGGCGCATTGCTGATCTTCCTCGGTTTGGCCATTTTTTTCGGCCGCGGAGGCAGGTTCGCCTCCAGGGCGGTCCTTACATGCTATGTGCTGGCCTTTCTCGCGGTCGTAGCCCTTGGCTATCTGGGGGCGACACTGGCCTTTGGCGACAAAGCGCCCGCTGCGCCTCCGCAATACCAGGCGGGAGAAAAGATCTACATGAAAGACTGCAGCGCCTGCCACCCATACGGCGGTAATATCGTGAACGCCAAGCTCTCGGTGACCGGGGCGCCGCAGCTTGTTGATCTCAAAATTTTCCTTCTTTACTTGCGTGACCCTAAGCAGCCAAAACCAGGCATAGCTCTGATGCCGATTGTTACGCCGGAAAAGATCTCCGACGAGCAGGCCAAACAATTATTCGACTACATCACCAAGGTGCTTGAAAGACCGAGAAGGCCGCTGGACCCTTCGCTGTACCAGATTCCATCATCCTAGACAGTTCCGCACATTGAAGGGCCAAGGGTGAAAATTTCACCCTTGGCCCTTCATGGACACCGGCAAAAATTACCTACTTTCTACTGTTTTGAATCACGTTCGATATAAAAGTATTGTTGGTGTTTGCATCGGGGATGCTGTAACCCGGGTCGACGACGGCGATCAGGTATTGTCCATTGAAAGATTTCGAGCTGGAGTCGCTGATTCTGAGACTTACATAATAGTTAGGAGGAATTGAAGCCGATATGGTGGCTGTCCCAATGAGGGACTTGGAGGCGCCGCTACTGCTGGGGGAAACATAGAGAAGCACCTGGAAAGAACCTGCCGTCGCTCCGGCGCCTGTGTTCTCCACCCAAAAATTCCCGGAAAGGTTTCGCCCATTATTGCTGGTGGAAACATTGTTGAAGACCCCGGTAAGGTAGGGTTGCGGGGGCGGCGGAGGCGGAGGCGGAGGGGGCGGCGGGGTCGGCGGGGTCGGTGGGTTGGGTGTAGCGGCATATTCGATGAAATTTGCTGCGTACCCCACCTGGTTTATCCCGTAGGCGATGTACATGTAGCCGGATTGACCCCAGGATGTACCCCACGAATTGCGCAGGATCCAGTAGGGAGGTTGGCCGTTGGGAGGGTTGTCATTCCACCCGACCAGCACGACCGCGTGGTTAATCGCGCCGGATTCGTTCGTGTTGAAAACCCCGCTTGAGTAAGCCTGGAATTTCGGCCCGGCATAAACTCCTACTGAGACCGGGCCGTAGGTGTAAATGGCCTGCTTGATCGCACTGGTGCTCGGAACGGCGCTCTGGCTCCCCACGTATGCCCAGCTCGAGAGGCGGTAGGGATGGTTGTAGGTCGCGGAGCACTTCGAATTGGTCCCGGTGTAAG
The DNA here is from genome assembly GCA_003165235.1 of Syntrophobacteraceae bacterium. Taxonomy (GTDB): domain Bacteria; phylum Desulfobacterota; class Syntrophobacteria; order Syntrophobacterales; family Syntrophobacteraceae; genus SbD1. The sequence continues at coordinate 7,935 of PLSV01000229.1, read as the reverse complement.
GGTCAGCGGACGCGAGGACGGCCCCCGGTCCGTTGCTATCCTGCCCGGACTCGTCCATGTGGTAGTCGTGCGCAAACCAGCCTCCGTTGCAACTCCAACCACTGGTGTTGCAGGAGACCAGGTATTGTTCGGAAAGANNTTTCCCTGGTTCTTTATGGGTGTGACACCGTTAAGAGCGCGCCAGTCATAAGAGGCTGGAAGGGTCTGGGCGGTTGCTCCAAGCATCGGCACCGACGGAGCATCGCTTTTGTTCCACCCCGGCGGAACCTTAAGGCCGGTAAGATGCGCTAAAGGAATTTCCATCGCGGTGGAGTAGCCAACCTCGTAAGTGCCCCCCTCTGCATGGACCGCCTGTCTTAAGGCCTCAATCCTGGCCGCCATCTCGGGCTTCAGGGGCAGAAAATCGCCGGCCCCGTAAACAGAGGGCGCCGCGAGAAGAATCATAGTAATTAAAATAAAAGCAAACTTCTTCATTGCCGGCTCCTTTCGGAAGTCATGAAACGATCCGCACCTGGTTCAGTTCTTCTTCACCTTAAGTTTCTTGCCCCTCTCAGTCAATTCAGGCCCGAATCCGAGCATCTTTGTGCGCAATATCAATACTCATCTGAGAGAGGTTACAGATTGGATACTATTACACCAAGGGTTCGCCGCCGATCCAGGAGAAAAATAGCGTTTCTTCCTTATCGGGCTCCACCTCATTCATATGATGAATCGTCATTCGCCTCCCGTCGGTTTAGTCTTTTTCCCTGATGTCCTGGGAAATGGGAGAGGCAAAATTGATGCCTCGATCCAGAGTTTTCCAAGATTTTTGCTGAAGCTAAGCAAGCCGGCTCTGGGGTTGGATTTTTGGTGTGCCGAACCGACCCCCGGGAGAGTGAGGGGTATTGCCGCCTCCCAATAATCGCCCCTGGGATTTACGATTCTCGTAATTGCCAATTACGAAAAGCGACAGAGCAGGTCGCGCGATATGGGCATGCCGTTTTAACTCAGGAACATCCGCCTTGCTTTTGCGAAGGCTCGATTCGTGATTATCAGTTGACCAGATGGCTAAAAGACGAATAGATAGGAGCCTTTTGCAGAACTCAACAGGACCGTCGCCCCGGTGGCATCCGGAGTCCGGAAGACCTTGAAAACCTGAATAACGTTGAAGGACCTTTGCAAGAGGTTCGCAGGAGTCGGGTAACCATGGAAAAAATGAACAGAAACTCGATACTTTGTCCCAACTGCAGAAGGCTCATCAGCAATGATGAGCAGCATTGTCCCTACTGCGGTCTGCGAAATCCGGGATCGCACTGGAAGAGCATTTCGCTCGGCAAGGGTTTGCTCGGCCCGGACCGGATCATTATTAACATCATTACGGTCAATGTCGGTATGTTCATTTTGTCCATTCTCATGAATCCCGCCTCCATAGGTTTTTCTGCAAACCCATTGAGTTTTCTTTCTCCGGGCGCCAAAAGTCTGCTGCTCCTCGGGGCGTCGGGAACAATCCCCATCGACCAGTTTCATCGCTGGTGGTCTGTCCTGAGCGCCAACTACCTGCACGGAAGCATTTTGCACATACTTTTCAATATGGTGGCTTTGTGGCAAATCGGCCCGTTAATTATCCAGGAATACGGCAGCTACAGGATGGTTTCGATTTTCACGTTGAGCGGAGTTGGAGGTTTTCTTATATCTTACCTCGTTGGAGTCCCTTTTACCCTGGGAGCTTCGGCAGCCGTTTGCGGCCTTATCGGCGCAGCGCTCTATTTCGGTAAGAGCAGAGGCGGGCAGTTCGGGCAAGCGGTCTATCAGCAGGTAGGCGGTTGGGCCATTGGAATTTTCGTATTTGGTTTCCTGGTCCCTGGAATTAACAATTGGGCCCATGGCGGAGGAATGTTTTGCGGGGTGCTGACGGGATTTCTTCTGGGATATCGGGAAAGAAATGAAGAAAACTTCTATAACAGGCTTTTGGGAGTAATTTGTGTGCTGGCCACTTTGGCGGCGTTGATCTGGGCGGTAGGCTTGGCCGTGGTGATCCTTCTTTACGGCCGCCTGTCATGAGGGTTTCGGTTTGGCATGGCTACCCCTCTGCGACGAGATCGAGAACCCGAACTTCCCCAGTATTGTTACTACCTTGCTGCCGCTCAGTCTTGCGATCTTAGGCGACATCGGCCAGTGGCTCCAGTTCCATTGTTATCAGCAGCGTAGGATGAGGGGTCAAGCCCAGTTCCAGCAGGTCCTCACCCTCCAGGTGCAACAGTACGGCTTCCCTCAGGTTAGCAACAGTCTCATCAAGGGTTTTTCCCTGGGTAACCACGGCGATCTCAAAGCACTGTGCAATGTAGTATTCACGGCCCCTCCTGATAAATGCCTTAATGGTATGCTGGAGTTGTTCAGAATCTTTGTTCAACATACGACTCCCTCCTCAACACCACCTCTGTTATTCCGGCCAAATGCGGAGTCCAACAACGGCGCGCGCCACCCGTAGTCATTATCCTATTAGACCGAAAACTCCATCGTTAAATCAATGGCCCTTGCCGAGTGGGTAAGAGCGCCGCAGCTCACGAAATCGACCCCGGTTTGGGCTATGGCGCGCACGGTTTCGAGGCTGACGCCCCCGGAAGCCTCCAGCAAGACGCGGCCTTTGCCGATCTCGACGGCCTCCTTCAGCATATCCAGCGTAAAATTGTCGAGAAGCACTATGTCGGCCCCGGCGGCGACGGCTTCGGCAAACTGCCCGACATTTTCCACTTCGATTTCGATGCGCAGGGTATGGGGAGCGCCTTCGCGCGCGCGGCGGACAGCTTCCTTTATGCCTCCCGCTGCGGCGATATGGTTGTCCTTGACCAAAATGCCGTCGGCCAGGCCGAAGCGGTGATTCCTGCCGCCTCCGTGCCGCACGGCCTCCTTTTCCAGGCTTCTCCACAAGGGGGTTGTCTTTCGGGTATCGAGCAGTTGGCATCCGGTCCCGGCGACGGCGTGCGACATTTTACGCGTCAAAGTGGCGATCCCGCTCAACCTCTGGGCGAAATTGAGGGCGGTTCGCTCGCCGGTCAAAAGTGAGCGCGCCCTTCCCTCTAACCTGAATATGGCAACATTTGGCTCAATCCGTTCCCCATCGGGGAACGGGCATTTTATCCCGATCTCAGGGTCCAGAAGTTCGAAAATTCTTCGGAATGGTTTGGAGCCGGACAAAACGAAGGGTTCGCGTCCAAAAACAACGGCGCATCCTTCCAGATCGGGAGGGATAATCGAGAGCGTAGTTGCATCCCCGCTCCCGATGTCTTCGAAGAGAGCCAGCCGGAGCAGTTCATCCAATTCCATGGTTACCGTCATTCTGCTCGGCTTTCCCGCAGACCGTTCATTATTTCGAGTCTGCGGTTCAATTTTTCGATCTTCTCGCTAAGCCGCGCGTTCTTTTCGCGTTCCTTGTCGATTATCTCAGGGGGGGCTTTCTGGAGGAAATCATCGTTTGACAGCTTCCTGTGGGTCAGACCGAACTCTTTCTCCAGTTTGGCAAGTTCTTTTCGGAGCCGGTTCGACTCGCTCTCCAAATCCAGAACGTCCTTGAGGACCAAGAAAACTTCCATATTCCCGACCACCGCCCCTGCCGCGTATTTCGGCTTACTCATCTCGCCGGCCCGGGCGACAGTGAGTCTGGAGACCTTCGCCAGATCGGCGATGGTGCGCTCGTGCTCTGCGAGAAGCTCCAGTTGGGAACCCTGGTCGCACAGGCACACCACTTCCACCTTGAGCGCCGGGGAGACGTTCATCTCGCCGCGGATATTGCGGATTGCCACTATGACCGCCATAAGCGTTTCCATCTGCTCTTCGGCTTCAGGGTCGATCATATGGGCCTGAGATTCCGGGAAGGCCGCTTTCATGATGCTCTCACCGGATGTGTGAGGCAGTTTGCTCCAGATTTCTTCGGTTATGAACGGCATCACGGGATGAAGAAGAATCAGGATTTTTTCCAGAATAACGGCCGCAACGGACCTTGCCTGTGCGCCCGCCTCCGCCTCCTCCCCGTAGAAATCAGGTTTGATGATTTCCAGGTACCAGTCGCAGTATTCGTGCCACAGGAATTGATAGAGCACCTGAGCGTACTGATTGAAATAATAATTATCCAAAGACTCAACGGCTTCTGCGGCAACCCTTTGGAGGCGGCTCAGAATCCAGCGATTGGCAAGCGCGGGCGTCTTTGCCGTGATCTCGACCGGCCCCTTGAACCCTTCGAGGTTCATGAGAACAAGCCGGGCAGCGTTCCATATCTTGTTTACAAAATGCTTGTAGCCCTCGATACGCTCCTCCGAGAGCCTGACATCCCTGCCTTGGACCGCGAAGGCCGTAAGGGCGAACCGCAAAGCGTCAGTCCCGTATTTGTCCATCATGAGAAGCGGGTCGATAACGTTTCCCCTGGACTTGCTCATTTTCTGTCCCTCGGCATCCCTGACAAGGGCATGCACATAGACTTCACGGAACGGGACTTCCCCCATGAACTCGAGACCCATCATCATCATTCGGGCCACCCAGAAAAACAGAATGTCGAATGCCGTAACCAGAACGGAGGTGGGGTAGAATTTTTCCAGATCCAATGTATTCTGCGGCCATCCCAGGGTGGAAAAAGGCCACAAGCCGGAGCTGAACCATGTGTCGAGAACGTCGGGGTCCTGTTCGACCGGGGCGCCGGGGCAGTTGGGACATTCCAGGGGAGTTTCCATGGAGACGATAACATCATTGCACTTGGAGCAATACCATGCCGGGATGCGGTGTCCCCACCATATCTGGCGGCTTATGCACCAGTCCTCGAGGTTTTCGAGCCAGTTGAAGTAATCTTTTTCCCATTTGGCTGGGACGATTTTGGTCTTACCCTGCCTGACCGCGTTAATGGCGGCTTCGGCAAGAGGCCTGGTCGCAATGAACCACTGAAGCGAGAGCATCGGCTCAATCACATTATGGCAACGATAGCAGTGTCCAACCCGGTGAGTGTAGGGTTCTGTTTTTACCAGATAGCCGCCTTCTTTAAGGTCTTTTAAAATCTGCCTGCGGCAGTCAAACCGGTCCATTCCGGAGTAGCGGCCTGTCAGTTCGGTCATGATTCCGCGTTCGTCTATGACCTGCACCAGTTCGAGGCCGTGCTTCGCAGACAGCTCGAAATCATTGAAATCGTGGGCGGGAGTAACTTTAAGAGCCCCCGTGCCGAACTCGCGCTCAACATAGGCGTCGCCGATGACGGGGATGTGGCGGCCCACTATAGGCAGGACCACATGTTGTCCGATATGGGCCTTGTATCTGTGGTCCTCCGGGTTAACGGCGACAGCCGTATCGCCCAGCATCGTTTCGGGCCTGGTGGTGGCGACTACCAATGCCCCCTTTCCGCTTACCAGGGGATAACGAATGTAGTAGAGAGAGGCGGCCAGTTCTTCGGCGTCGACTTCGATATTGGCCAGAGCGGTCATGCAGCGCGGGCACCAGTTGATCATGCGCTTGCCGCGATAGATCAGGCCCTTATTATAGAGCGATACGAAAACCTGGCGCACAGCCTGCGAGAGGCCCTCGTCCATGGTGAACCGCTCGCGGGACCAGTCGCAGGACGCCCCGAGCCGCTTCAACTGATTTATTATAATTCCTCCGTACTTTGCCCTCCATTCCCATACGCGCTGCACAAAGGCTTCCCGGCCAATTCCGTGCCTTGTGAGACCTTCAGCCGCGAGTTGCCGCTCGACTACATTCTGAGTGGCGATTCCGGCGTGATCCGTCCCCGGCGTCCACAGCACCTCGAAGCCTTTGAGCCTTTTATACCGGCAAAGTATGTCCTGGAGAGTGTTATTGAGAGCATGCCCCATGTGGAGCTGGCCGGTTACGTTCGGAGGAGGGATGACTATGGAGTAAGGCGGTTTGAGGCTGGTCTGGTCGGCACGGAAAAAATGATTTTCCTCCCAATACCTGTACCAATGCGATTCGACTTCGGCAAATTCGTATCCTTTAGGCAGAGCGCCTTCGCTCATAGAATTGATTCCCCTGCTAAAGCTCTTTCTTAAGTTTCTCGACTTCCTCACTAACTATCGACCTGACCAGATCCGGCAATCTTGATTCCACCATGGTTCGGATATGTTCCTCCAAACGGGACTCGATGCCGCCTATCAGTTCTTCAACCACTTGTGAAAGGTCGGCGGCAGGCGCAATGGGGGCGCTCACGGGAGCAGCCGCTTTCGATGCTTCGGACTCTAATGATTCATCGGAAATTGCAGACTCAGAATCAACTTCAGCGGACCGGGCTTCGCTGGCGGCTTTTGCCGCCGCCGCAGCCTTCTCCGCCAGGTCTGCCACTTCTTCCCTGCGCATCCCGGTTGCGGGCATTGCAGGCTTATCCATGAATTCGTCCAGAAGCGATTCCTCCTCCTCGAAAACCTGCGGTTCGGCTCTCCCAAAGGATTGTTTTCGAGGCCCCCTCGATGCGATGGGCTCGAAAAGCTTTTCATCCTCTTCGGGTTCGTCGCCAAATGATTTGAGCAGGTCTTCCTCTTCAAAGCTTTGCCCTTGAGCCTGTTGTTTCGTGAACGGCCGCGCGGCTTTTTGAGCGGGCCTTTCGGGTTCAGGCGCGAGGTCAGAATCCAGCTGAAAAACATCAACGTCCAGGTCCAGGTCCTCATCTTCGTCTATGGGTCCGGCTGGCATCTCGATGATGTCCTCAAGATCGATTATGTCATCGTCCTGACCCTCAAGCGCCATATCGTGGTCCAGCATCCGGCCAGGTTGCTCCTCATGGGGACTTGATCCCTTCGGTCTTTTCATCGTCGCCTCTTAACCAGGCATTCGAGCCCGTTGGAATTGGAAAACATGTTTGGCCAACCAGTAAAGGAATCGATACCACGCATGAAATTGCCCTGTCAAGATTTAGCTGGTTTCCGTTTTGAATACCGGATACGGCCGGAAAGTCACCACTGGTATATCCACACTCCACAAGCTGGCCGGCATCCGGGAAGACAAAAGGGACACCGGGCCGGCGTCCCCTTTATAACTGGTGGATTTTGCCTGGAAAAGAAATATCTCAGATCCCGCTGGCCAAAACTACCGGGACCCATTTCCCGTCAACGCACTCACACAGCCGGCCTCTTGCTGCGATATCGGCCCCATTGGGAAAAGCCCTGCCCCTGAATTCACAACTGGATTTTTTGCTCGTCATCGCAATTCTCCTTCTACTGGCGCTTTTATATTGCAGTCTCAAAACTTCTGTCAGGGATAATAATCATTCGCAAAGTTTTTGTCATTGATACTGAAAATCCGCCCGGTGGACGGGAAGCAGGGAGCGGGGGGGGAGAGGACTGAGGACTGAGGACGGAGAAGCAGGGGGGGAGAGGACTGAGGACTGAGGACGGAGGACTGAGTAGCGGGAGGCGGGAAGCGGGGGGGAGAGGACTGAGGACTGAGGACTTAGGACTGAGTAGCGGGAGGCGGGAAGCAGGGGGGAGAGGACTGAGGACTGAGGACTGAGAACAAAAAAAGATAATCCCACAATCCCTAAATTCCTCAATTCCTAAATTCCTCAATTCCTAAATTCCTCAATCACTCTATTCATTTTTCAAAGAGCCGGGGGAAGCCAGCGCAAGCTACTGATTTCATAGGCAGATTGGCAGTTTCGCTGCAAATATAGCGGAAATTCAGCCGCCCGTTCCGCAAGCTGTTGATTTCATTGACACGTCCTCTTTGAATACAGCGGAAAAGCAGCGAGAGAGCAGCGAGAAACCAAACTCCTCAACTTTCCATCCGCAGATGACGCAGATCAAGGGGAGCAGTGGACAGTGAAGAAACAAATGCCTAAACTCCACGATCCCTAAATTCATTTCTGCGCTCTCTGCGTCTCTGCGGTGAACGCCCATGACGCCCCAATTTTTCGAGTTTAATTTTACAACGAGAAATTTAGGCGTGCAAAACGGCAACGAGAAGCGGCAACCA
>PLSV01000294.1 GCA_003165235.1 Syntrophobacteraceae bacterium | reverse complement strand
CCGACCAGATGGTCAGAGGTACGGTCGTTTTGCCCAATGGGTTGGGTAAAACAGTGAGCGTTTTGGTTTTCGCCAAGGGCGAGAAGGTCAAGGAGGCCCTCGATGCGGGCGCCGATCACGCGGGTGGCGACGAGATGATCGAAAAAATCCGCGAAGGATGGCTCGAATTCGACAAAGCGGTCGCCACGCCCGACATGATGGGTTCGGTAGGCAAGATCGNNAAGAGATCAAGGCCGGCAAGGTGGACTTCCGGGTTGAAAAGACCGGGATTGTCCATGCCCCGATGGGCAAAGTTTCGTTCGGAGAGGAAAAACTTCTCCAGAACATCTCGGCTTTCATCGATACGCTCATGCGGATCAAACCTTCAGCCGCCAAGGGGACCTACATGAAAGGGATCGCCATATCGACGACTATGGGCCCCGGCATTCAGGTCGATCCGCTCGCGGTGAAGTCTATTGTTGTTTAGCCATCAGCTTGTCATCTGATCGTTGGCAGGCTGAGCAGTTGCTTTTAACAACTTAACTGCCGTTTGGTGTTTTCAGTTATCGGAGACCGCGGGTACATCCTCCGATGTTTAAATCCCTGGATCGGGGACCCGCACAGATTCCTGAGAGCCAACCAGGCGCAAGGGCTCATGATATAAAATCCTCCCGTTTTCGATCAGGCGCACCCGGAAGGATAGTTCGAAAGCACACCGGCAGAAGCGAAAGGAGGCATATTTTACTTTGGAGCGCTCCAAGAAAGAACAAATTATTGCGGAGCTTCACAAGAAACTGGGAAAAGCCAGCGCGGCCATTTTGACCGACTATAAGGGACTGACGGTAGCCGAAATAACCAGTTTGCGCGATTCGCTTGCAGTGGAAAAAGTTGATTACCAGGTGGTAAAGAACACCTTGATGCGTCTTGCATGTAAGCAGACCGACGCATCGGTGCTCGATCCGCTGCTTACCGGCACCTGCGCGGTTGCAATCGCGTTTGGCGACCCTGCCGTTCCGGCCAAGATCATCAAAAAATTCAGCAAAAGCAACGAAAAGCTGAAGCTGAAGGCAGGAGCGCTCGGAAACCGTCTGATCGGTCCCGATCAGATTTTGGCCTTGGCTGACCTGCCGCCCAGAGAAGAACTTCTTGCCAAAATGCTGGGAACGCTCAACGCCGTGCCCACCAGTTTGGTTACGGTTCTGAGTGGAGTTCCAAGAGCTTTTGTTGGTGTGTTGGCCGCTATCCAGCGCCAGAGAGAAGAACAGGCTGCTGCTTAAGACAATCGTGGAGGATTATAGATGGCTGTTACAAAAGAGGAAGTTATTGATTTCATCAAGGGTATGACAGTTCTCGAACTCAGCGAACTGGTAAAGGAACTCGAACAGACTTTCGGCGTTAGCGCCGCCGCCCCGGTCGCCATGGCCGCAATGCCAGGATCTGCTGCTGAAGCGCCCGTGGTGGAGGAACAGACCGAATTCTCGGTGATCATTACAGGCGTGGGCGACAAGAAGATCAACGTGATCAAGGAAGTTCGGGCGATCACCAGCCTGGGCCTCAAAGAAGCCAAGGACCTGGTGGAAAAAGTCCCGGGAACTGTCAAGGAAGGCATTCCCAAGGCAGAGGCCGAAGCCGTTGCCAAACAGCTTACTGAGGCAGGCGCGACAGTCGAGATCAAATAAAGACTCACAATTTGCAAAATATCGGAAATCGGCTGCATGTGCTGGTTCGACCGGCCGATTTCCGATTTTCTACTTTTTAACGGCATACCAGCGGGAAGTGATGAGTGGACTAGGATTGCAGGCAAAACTGATTTATCGCGGCCGTCTCATTCGTCACAATTTCATTTGCAGGAGAGAATATGCCAACCGCACTAACCCATGAATACAGGGTTCGCAAGAATTTCGGGAAAATCCGAAAGATCGTGGAAATACCCAATCTTATCCAGATGCAGAAGGAGAGCTACGAGCTTTTTCTGCAAAAGGACGTGCCCCCCGAGGCCAGGGTGGAAAGAGGCCTCCAGGAGGTCTTCAAGTCTGTTTTCCCCATCGAAGATTTTAGCGGGACTGCCTCCCTGGAGTTCGTTCAATTCAGCTTTGGCGAGGTGAAGTATGAAGTCGACGAATGCCTAGCACGGGGAATGACCTACGAGGCCCCGGTCAAGATAGTGGTGCGCCTCGTTGTGTATGACGTGGGCAAGGAAGCCAACACCCGATCCATTCGCGATATAAAGGAACAGGAAATCTATTTCGGAACCCTGCCGCTCATGACCGACAACGGGACATTCATTATCAACGGGACCGAGCGGGTCATAGTGAGCCAGTTGCACCGTTCGCCCGGCATTTTCTTCGATCATGACCGGGGCAAGACTCACTCGAGCGGCAAAATACTTTATTCGGCCCGCATTATTCCGCTGCGCGGCTCCTGGCTCGACTTGGAATTCGATCCGAAAGACATCCTGTACATACGCATCGATAGAAGGCGCAAATTCCCTGTCACAGTTCTTCTGAAAGCCCTCGGATACTCTACCGAAGAGCTGCTGAACTATTTCTACCCCAGCGAAAAGGTGTTCCTTACCGTTGATGCGCAGATAGAAAAGGAACTTAACCCTGATATCCTTCTGGGAAGCCGCGCTCCAGAGGATATCGTGCACCCGGAAACAGGCGAAGTTCTGATCAGGAAAAACAGAAAACTGGGCAAGCAGGCCCTTAGAAGGCTTCAAGAGATCGGAATCAGCCGGCTTCCGGTCAAGATATCGGAGCTTATCGGACAGGTTTTGGCCCAGGACGTAGTCGACTTCGCTTCAGGCGAGATCATCGCCGAGTGCAACGATTCGATAAACGAGGAAATGCTGAACGATTTCAGGGAACATAGAATAAATGAAATCGAGCTGCTTCACCTGGAGGGTCCTGACATCAGCCCCTCCTTCAGAAACACCCTGCTTATGGACAAGGTCAACACCAGGGAGGATGCTCTGATCGAAATCTACCGCAGACTGCGTCCGAGCAATCCACCTACTCTGGAGGTGGCGAATGAATTTTTCAAAAATCTGTTTTTCGATTCGGACCACTACGACCTGTCCGAAGTCGGACGGCTGAAGCTAAACCTGCAGCTTGACCTCGATGTGCCGCTCGACTGCCGGGTGCTTCGAAAAGAAGATATCCTTACATCGGTGCGCCAGTTAATTAAGCTCAAAGACTCACAGGGTCCCGTCGATGACATAGATAATCTCGGAAACCGCAGGGTGCGGGCGGTGGGCGAACTTCTCGAAAACCAGTACCGCATAGGCCTGGTGCGTATGGAGAGGGCCATCAAGGAAAGAATGACCCTGCAGGAAGTTGAGGCGCTGATGCCCCACGACCTCATCAATGCAAAACCGGTTTCCGCTGTGGTGAAGGAATTTTTCGGGACAAGTCAGCTTTCTCAGTTCATGGACCAGACGAACCCGCTTTCCGAAATTACCCACAAACGGCGCTTGAGCGCGCTTGGGCCGGGCGGCCTGACACGCGAGCGGGCGGGTTTCGAGGTTCGAGACGTACACCCGACTCACTACGGCAGAATCTGCCCGATCGAGACCCCTGAAGGTCCCAATATCGGCCTGATCGTGTCTCTATCGACCTATGCGCGGGTAAATCCTTACGGGTTCATCGAAACCCCCTACCGCAGGGTGGAAACCTCGACAGCCCGCTCGGATGTCAACTACCTCACCGCCATGGACGAGAAGGATTACCCGATCGCGCAGGCCAACGCGGCGCTCGACGAAAAAGGCGCCTTCAGGGATGAACAGATTTCCGCTCGAAAAGCGGGCGAGTTCGTCATGGTCCCGCCCAACGAGATCCGCTATATGGATGTTTCCCCCAACCAGCTCGTGAGCGTTTCCGCCTCGCTGATTCCTTTCCTGGAGCATGACGACGCAAACCGCGCGCTGATGGGATCCAACATGCAGCGTCAGGCTGTGCCTCTTATCCAGACCCGCGCCCCGCTTGTAGGGACCGGGATCGAACGCATTGTAGCCAAGGACAGCGGCGTCACGATAGTCGCCAGGCGCGAGGGCGTTGTCGAATACGTGGACGCTACCAGGATCGTCGTTCGCGCCACAAACAGCGTCGATATCGGAAGCGGGGTTGATATTTACAAGCTAATCAAATTCCAGCGTTCGAACCAGAATACCTGCAT
>PLSV01000367.1 GCA_003165235.1 Syntrophobacteraceae bacterium | reverse complement strand
ACAGATAGTGAGTTCGTCTTCTGCCATATCCTTCACGAGATGAGTTTTAATATTTTCGCTGAAAGAGCGGAATTCTACGGGTGGTTGCACAAACTTTTGCAGGAAATAAACGTCTATGGTCACTTTAACTGCATCATGTCGAACGGCGATGAATTGTTCTGTTATTTTGACCGGGATGGGTACAATGGACTTTCCCAGGTCCACCGCAAAGCACCGTTTCCTCATATCCAACTAAAAGACGAGGACCTTCAAGTCAATCTGGCCGATGAGAAAGATGAGGCTCAGCGCGGATATGTCATAGCCACACGTCCCCTAACTATGGGCGAAAGGTGGGAGAGCTTTAGTCCAGGTGAGCTAAAAGTCTTCAAAAACGGTGAGATGGTCTGGTCAAGCAAGTAGCCGTCCACGATTGATGGGGGAAGGTTGAGTTCCTTTTGACCTTACCGATTGAAGCTGGCATGCTGCGCAAAAAACATATACTAAGAACCAAGAATTTTCATCATTCTTTTTTGAGGAGGAGAGGACATGACAAAAGTCGAATTGGTTACAGAAATAGCGAGTGAAGGTGGAATTACCAAGGCTCAGGCTGAAAAAGCGGTGGACGAATTCATTGCCGCTGTTTCCGGTGCTCTGGCCGCTGGCGACAAGATTACTCTGGTAGGCTTCGGGACTTTCAGCGTAGGAGAACGGGCTGAGCGTGAAGGCCGCAATCCCCGGACTGGAGAGAAGATCAAGATTCCCGCCTCAAAGGTCGTTAAGTTCAAAGCAGGCAAGACTCTAAGTGAAAAGGTCAAATAGAAATCCCCTCACATTCAACAAGATGATCTGAAGGGACTGCTCGCCGGAATGAATTGGCGGCCAGTCCTTTTCATTTTTCCATGTCCCGCTTTTCGTCAATCAGGCCCCATAATTGCCAATACCTGCAAAGTGCCAGCCTCTGTCGGAGGTCCCTTCGTTCGCGGCCTTGAGAGTTCTGCCTTCGTGCCGGTCAAGAAATCAGCGACTGCGAAGGGAGTGCAACCAATCGCTCCGGCTAAGAGAGCTGTTTTAGAAAGATAACTTTTATAAATCACGACGGGGGATTTTGCGTGATTCGGGACGGGGGATTTTTCGGTTGTCATTGCCAGCGCATGATCAATGGGAAGGAGGAGAAGTTCCTGACTCTGATGGGCGAGAAACAGTGAGGTCCCCGTCAGACCCTTATAAGTTCGTAGTCAAGGCTTCCCAGCTCAAGCTTCTGGGCGTATTCCAGTTGCAGGAGATGGTTTTGCTCGGGGTGAAACTCTTTGAAAATCTCTTTTCCGCAGGAGGCGTTAACCAGGTCGAGGCTCGCCTTGTCGATGGCCACGGGATCGGCCGAGGCGAAAATCCCCACATCAGGTGCAATCCGCTGGTTCTCGTAACGCCAGCAATCGCATTCCTTGTTTATCCGTACGGCAAAATTCAGGAAACCGGCCTTGCCTTTCTTGTCCTTCAAAATGGCGTAGGCATACTCGACCATCTTCTTCTGGAGTTCATCGCCTGCTTGGAGATCGATAAAAAGCGCCATGTTGGGACAGGCCGCCACACAACTTGCGCAGCCGATGCACTTCTCCTTGTTTAGTACCGATCTGTCGTCTTCCATGTGGATGGCCGCAACGGGGCAAACCTTCTCGCACTCGCCGCAGCCGACACATTTGTCTTCGTAAAAGGTAGGGGTTGCATCGCAGTGCTGGGCCAGCTTGCCTTGCCTCGTTGCGCAGCCCATGCCGATATTCTTCAAGGTCCCGCCGAAACCTGTCAGGGCATGTCCCTTGAAATGGGTCACCGCAACGAAGGCGTCGGCATCCACATAACAGCGGCCGACCTTGGCCGTTTTGATGAGCCTCTGATCGATCTGCACTTCCCGGACATCCGCCTCTTTCGTCTCATCAGGGATGAAGATGTCCACGCCCACAGTCTCCCTTGTGAAGCCATGCGCCGTGGCGACCTCGAGATGATCCTTGGAATTGAGCCGTTTGCCGCGATAGAGCGTGTTGGCGTCCGACAAAAATGGGACGGCGCCTTTCTTGGCTATATCATCACAGATGAGCCGCAAATGATCGGGCCTCACGAAAGCGTCGGTGCCCTCCTCGCCGAAGTGTAACTTCACCACTACTTTCCGGCCGCCTTCGGCAAAGGCCAGCACCCTGCTTTCCGCCAGCAGCAGCTTCAACTTGCCGTTGACGGCATTGATGTCCTCTGCATCCTCAACCGGTACGAAATATACCTTGCTCTTCACCTGTTCCACCTCATTAGAAGGGATATATTTTCATCGAACAACCTGAAACAAACTCTAGCACATATAAGCTTTCCCCTTCAATCGGAAAGCCTCATTAGGAAAGCCAAAGTACGGTACGGCAACAGAAATACGTCGTAAAACGCAAAAAAAGACCAGACCCCGGTTCCTTTCCAGCCGACCAACCCGACAATGCTGGAGGCTCTGTTCAATGTCCTGGATGGAGTTTGAGCACTTATTACAGTCGGAATCGTGCACAGTCATTGGGAAAGAAGTTATCGATAAACTGATGGCCATGACCATTGCCCATCGACAGGATGATGACCGGTTCTTCCCGGCACTTTTAAGAGGATTTCTTGAAGATGGAATCACCCCCACTGTGCAGTAGCCAGCGAACGCTACATGCCCGTACAAATGGCGATGCTAGTCCCCTCCGTCACCACCCCCGGTTATAGGTCTCGGAACAGGGGATGCAGGCGATTTTTCCGTCCCGAATCCGCGCCCGGGGTTCCATGACGGATTCACCGCAGAATTCGCAGGTAACCGACTTGAAAATGCGCGCCTTTTCAGGAGGTTCCGGGGAGACTTTTTCGATTTTGAAAAGGGTGTTCTCATCTTCAGCCAGGATCTCATCCACCCGTTGATCCTGGAATGCCCGGAAGGTTTTCATCTCGTCTTCGGAGGCATTGCCGCTTATGACTTTTTGGAAGATTGCATCCTGTTCGGGTGTTCTGTGAAACGGACCCGGTTTCATGGCCACGCGAATCCCCAGGCCCTGTTTGCGGCAGAAGACGGTGTACACTTGTTTTCCGTGGTCCAAGTAGATGAGGTTTCCCTTCCCCAGGGTGCAGCTTAGCAGCACCTGGAAGGCATCGATTCCGCAGCCGTCGGATTCGATAATGGCTACGAGTTCCTCATCCTGCGCGCGCTCGATTCCGAGATGGGCTTGAGCGGCTTTGGCAGCCCGGTATCCGATTGCCAAGCCGGGGCACATATGTCCGTGAAACTGGATGGTTTGCTGAAGGTCTTTGGGGTATTCAGCAGTCATTTTTGCTCTCCTTGTCGATTGGTCCGCATTGTTCGTCCCAGAGATGCATCTTTGCACGAGTACCTAAGCTATTAAATACCCCTCTTCAGCCCAGATTGGAACGATTTCAGCCGCAACCTTACAGATGGGAATAGGCGGCCTGCACAGCAAAACCGATGCCAGAAGTCAACATGTCCAAACGTTATGCGTTATGCGCCCGCCATCATCTTCGATTCGATATCTGGCAAGCTTGTTGAAGGTGGTTGCGTCGGTGTCGGGTGAGTTGGCAACCTTCATCCGAGAAAGTCACACCGCCAGAAGGAATACCTCTTTCGGGAAAATCCCTCATTGATTGGATAGGAAATTAGCTGTAGTCTGATTCTCCGGCACAAGTAACCAGCAACTCTTAAATGGCTGTTAACCATGGCCCGACCACACATAACCAAGACTCTTGGTCCAATTCATTTCGAAGATCTCGACCCCCGTAGGTTCGAGGACTTGGTGCGGGAACTGGCCTATGACTTCAAGGATTGGCAAAGCATTGAAGCGACCGGCCGAGCCGGCGGTGACGACGGTTTCGATATACGGGCGTACGAACGGATCAGCGACGGGACCAGCGAGAGTGACGAGTATGATTCGGACGAAGAGACGCCTCATCCAATGGATGGCCGTGTTTGGATGTTTCAGTGCAAGCGAGAGAAGGAAATTGGCCCGGCGAGAGTTGCATCGATCATCTCAGAGGGTGTTGATCCGAATATTCCGCCTTATGGATACATTCTTGCGGCTCCAGCCAACTTCTCAAAAACCTCTCACGACAAATTCAGAGAGGAGTTGAGAAAGCGCGGGGTAATGGAGTTTTATTTGTGGGGCCGTGCTGCCTTGGAGGACATGCTGCACCAACCAAAAAACGATCATATCCTCTTTACCTTCTTTGGAATTTCCCTGGTAAGTAGGCGTAGAACGCGTGTCGCGGGCATACGCGCCGTCGTTAGTGTAAAGAACAAGCTCCAGAAGCTCTTTGGAGAACATCCGCATCTTCAGCCGGTATTGCTGCGAGACACTAATGACATACATTATCCTTATGAGGAAGAATACAAGGACTTCAAAAAGCGCCCGCGATGGAAGGAGTATCCAGTAATTGAGATGCATCCTTTGGGGTTTTTCGTACAGATCAGAAAGCACTTTGCATTTCACGACCCGGTTAAGAAGGAATATGATTATTCTGACGTGGTAAATCTAGTGCATCGTCAGGCCGACGACGATAGAAAGGAGATACACGATCTTCGCGAACGTGTTGAGGATTTCTGGGAGTTTTTTAGGAAATCAACCCGCGCGATGTTCATCGTGGACGGATTCGTTCGGTTCGATTCGATTGCCGTCATAGATAGTGAGGGCGACTCATTGCACAAGTTTCCCCATCTCTATGTTGACTTCCAAGGAAATCGAGGTTCCTTTCGTAGCTTCTATGAGTACCTTGAGATTAACAAGAATTATCACAAATCCGTAGAAGGGCTACAGCGAACAAACAGGTTCCCAAGGACTTTTTCCAAGCCGCGGGTCGGAATCATTCACCGGGATAAAACTCTTCAACTTAATGACCGTGCTCTCGCGCTTCTTAAGAAAGGGAGCGATTGGATGGACGCCATCTACGACTGCGAAGACAGGTATCAGTTCCTGACTCCCAGCGACGTGATTGGGGTTGACAAGACCGCAGATATGGACGGGGGAACAACCCTAATAAAGATAACCAACAAGAGACAGGAGAATGGAAAGGACTACCTTGAGCGACGCCAGGTTGACCCGATGGCGGGACGCGGCATCGAAGAGCAGATTGGACGAGAACTTGTCCCAAATGACACAATTACGATCTACGAATTCAAGCTCGTTTACGAGTGGCAATTAGAGAAAACCTAATTGGACGCGTAGGCGTGGCCCCTTTTTATCGCAGGTAACCCGCGCCAAACAACTGCATTAAAGGATCTAGCCGATTTCAGCATAGAAATCGTATGAAACTGGGGGGGCTGCCATTAGTATAGTTCACGAGAAATATAATCAGCTAAAACCGGAACTTCGCTATCTTGCGGATGAGGCGATATTGGCCCAGGCATGGAAAAAATCCCATACGTACATTCGGTCCCACAATTGGTATGCCGATACTTTGGAGCTTGACTGCTCGGTGATTAACCTCGAATCCCTGCTGAGGGATTGGGCTCAACAGATAGGAGAGGGTACCTATCGTCCAGCAGAGATTCGTCTGGTGCCAGCGCCAAAAACAGATAGCTGGACATATTTCGAAGATTCCCTCGATTCGAACCGCTGGAAATGGGGACCAAAACCAAGAAATGGGGAATGTACCGCTGAAGGCCTGCGTATCTCCGACAGTAAGGAACTGCGCCCTCTTGCCCATGTGAATATCCAAGACCAGACTGTCGCGACGGCTATCATGATGTGTTTGGCAGATGCGGTGGAAACTGCCCAAGGCAGTACTAATCCAGAACATAAGCACCAGGTTTGTAGTTATGGGAACCGCCTATTTTGCGATTGGGATGGAGAGCAAGCCAAATTCCGCTGGGGCAATAGCAGCACCTATAGCCAGTACTTTCAGGACTACCAGCGTTTTCTAGAGCGCCCGATTCTGAAGGCCCAGGAGATACGCCATCGGCTCGTGCCAACCGCTGAGATTTATGAAATTCACCTGGATCTTTCCGCATTTTACGACTCCATTGACCGTGCGCGTTTGATAGACGTGCTTAAGAAACTTGCAGGAAATCACTACGACACAGTTCAAAACGAAAGCATAAAATTTTGGAGAGCAGTTAGACGGACCGTACAGGGCTGGACGTGGGCTAAAGAAGACAAACAGTTGGCAGGTTGCCTAAGAGACGGCGAATTGCCTCAGGGTAAAGGAGTGCCTCAGGGCTTGGTTGCCAGTGGATTTCTCGCCAATGCTTATTTGCTAGATTTTGATCAACAAATGAGCAATTTGGTTGACGAAAAAATGCGAGAAGTCACTGTCATTGATTACTGCCGTTATGTTGACGATATTCGACTGCTCGTTTGGGTGCCTGAAGACAAAGTCCCCGATTGGAAGAAGTGGTTAACCCAGCATATCCACCCTGAGATACTGAAGACCACGGGAATGACACTAAATCCTAATAAAACAAAAATCGAGCGCTATACTGCAAAGATGTCCGGTGTCTCCACCCGAATGAGGGCCATCCAACAGGCTGTTAGTGGACCGCTTGATGGTGCGGCACTAAACCAGATGCTCCAATCCCTGGAGGGGCTATTCAGCCTTGCTGAGCAAATGAGGGATCAAAATGAACTCGGCGATCAATTCTGCAAGCTGCCGTTGGCGTGTGTGGACCAACCGCAGATGGATGTGCGCGAGGATACGGTGATGCGTTTCGCCGCTAATCGCATAACTAAAGCTTTGAAGAATAAACGCCTACTATTTGACCCGGACATTGCAGAGAGTGATACATTCAGTGAACTTGATCACATGCACGAAGCCATTGCACGCCGCTTCGTTGCTGTATGGGCACGCAATCCAGCCTTGGTCGCCCTCCTGAAGCAAGGTTTTTACTTATTTCCTAGCCCCGTGCTCTTGCGGCCAGTTTGTGAAGCTCTTTTGCACAAAATCGGGCATTTTGAGCCTGACAGTAATGACGACCGTGAACGACGGATTGCACTCTATTGCTTGTCGGAAATCTTCAGATTCGCCGCACTTGAATTGCATAGACAATGCATAACTGAGCGTCCGAGGCATGCTGATTGGGAAGGGTTTCGTGATCTTCTTGCCAGTTATGGAAGAGATCTGGTTGAAGATTCCGGAAGTCTTTTTCTGAGAGCCGAGGGCCTACCGTGGTATGTCCTTCAGCAGATTTATCTTTTCTTTGCCATCTATGGTGATTTCCCAGGACCGATCCAACATGATGAACTGGATGACCACCTTCTGCTACATTGTATTCTGCGGGGGGATCGGCAATTCAGTATAAACAATGCCGTAGAACAGCGAATTCCTCTATTTATTGTGGCTTATCAGGTTAGCCAATATAAAGAACGGGTCGTAGCTAATCTGTATGATTGGCTGAACTGGATACAGAGTAAAGGAAAGCCTCTATTATTCAGGAAGGCATTAAATATACTAGCATTAAATCATCCGGAACTGTTCGGGAAAACGCTTACTTATGGTAAACGAATCCATGGGAATAAATGGAGCGCCAAAATGGGTGACGTTGCCAGAAAATATGGGCTCGATTATAAGGCACTACCTGGTGAACTGAGTAAATACAATGGGGAGTTTATTCCTTTGGCGGCAGTGATTATGAGAGTCGATAATCCCTTTGCCCAAGAAAATGCACTGCTAACCTTGACCAGCACAGTGTTAAAATGGCGAGGTGTTTGGACTGATGACACCCGCTTGGCGCCTCATAACCTGAAGATTCGATGTAAGGACTGGTCAAAGATTCAGCAAGCCGGTGGAACAACCAATCTACTCAAGTTGGAATGGGTGCCAAAGATGACTGGTGATCCTCGCTATAAACCACCATCTTGGCTTTCTGATGCACAAGATAGTGAGCGTCTTTATCAGTTAGGATGCTTTCTGCGCGCATGTGCGACCGGCGAAATGGATTTCAGTGCCGGGCATTTCCTTGTTCGCGAGGGTGCGGACCATGCCTATCGTGGGCTGAAATCGAGTTGGTTCAAGCGGCGTATAGGGATGCTACATCAACCGGAGGCGCTAAATGGCGAAGCCGCGCCCATGACCTCGTGGATAAGCGAGCTATTATATCGATTGCTTCAGTGGCCGGGCCTTCAAGTGAGGACCCATGGTATGGAATGGCCATCAGAGATAACACTCGATTCTCTAAAAAAGATAATTCAAGACCGACTCAGGATACAAAGGGGGCTATATGGCAAATCCTCTCTTCTGCCGGTCTATGTTGAACGCATCCATCGTGAACTCAAAGATGCTCAACACCTTCGGGTGGTGATGGTACAGACGCTACTCCCTCAAAAATCTGATTTTCAATGTTATGGCGTCAAACTCGACACGGCACCTTTTCGCCCAAGACATCGGGGCCACGTAGCCGCAATCGCCAAATTGATCCTCGACAAACTACATACTGCAAATGAAGCGGCTGGAAGAACGGATGACAGGCCTATTGCTGACTTGATCGTTTTCCCCGAATTGTCGATCCACTGGCGTGATGTCGACCTTTTGAAATTACTAGCAGATAAGACCGGCGCTATGATTTTCGCTGGTCTGGTCTTTTTGGAACGAGAAGAAAGTTTCGTCAATGCTGGCCTGTGGTTGATCCCCTTCAAAAACGGATATGGACGGCAATGGATCACTCGCCTCCAAGGCAAACAGCACATGACCAAGGTCGAAGAAGACTTGGGCATCAAGCCATGGCGGCCGTATCAGTTAGTCATCGAACTGGCGAACATTCTAGATGGCCAACGGGGATTCAGGTTAAGCGGATCGATTTGTTATGATGCAACTGACATCAGCTTGGCGGCAGATTTGAAGAATGTCACCAATGCGTTTATCGTCTCCGCTTTAAACCAGGACATTGACACCTTCGATTCTATGGTCGATGCGCTACACTACCATATGTATCAACACGTTGTACTGGTCAACGCAGGCAAATTTGGTGGGTCAGTAGCTAAAGCTCCTTACAAGGAGAAATATCAGCGGCGGATTGCTCATGTGCATGGCAGCGATCAGATTGCCATTTCCATGTTTGATATGAATATCTATGATTTTATTGAACGCACTTCCCTGCCTGGAAGTGGACAAAAGGTAAAGACAAAACCAGCCGGATTATCCAGAGTTTAATGAGAGACTCAAGCCCTAAAAAGAGCGCATCTGTCATGCAACGGTAATGGCTGCCCGGAGGTATCTAGCTTAGCGCAGAATTCACACATCTCTCCTGAATGGCGTTCTGCTATGGGTTATCCGGGACCTTTTCATGTCCAGAACATATCCGAAATCAATACTGGGCAAATTGATATGGGCCTGGGGCAGAAGTCCCCGAGAAAGGGCTGTCTCAGGGGCAGACAGGTGGGTTCTAGCAGTTCCCATACACTTTTTGGCAACAATATCCGCACAATGTTCACCTTGCTGCCTGCTTAATCTACCGCAGCACCGACTCATACCATTTCCCCTTACGAGTGGTATCGCGCGTTATAAGCTTGCATGAAAATTGTCGAGTGTTTTTCCTTTAGATCCTCGATAGAGTAAATAGTGGGATCCTCTGCGAACTGCACCACGTCAAGCGCCTGTTGATATTTCCATGTGAATTCATCCCCCTTGCCGCCTCCCCGGAGAAGCGGTCCCCATGGACATGTTAGTATGTCGAGCGAGTGGGGAAAAGCGCTTGCAAAATCAGAGAGAAAGCCACCAGTCAGGTGAGGACCAAGATATGGATTCCGCAGAAGGAGAAGGGCTGGGTGGGTGATGATCTCGGTGTCAATCAAGGCTTTTCTCGTTACTGGATTCGCAATTAAACCTGCGAGGTTGGTGAGATCATGAGGTTTGCACGCGTCCGGAACCACTTTTCTCAGGATATGTACCACCTCATCAGAGTCTCCGAATCCAATGGCGCCAGCAATTTCTGCTTCAGTGCGATAGTAAAGGTCTTTATAATCAAGCCGGGGCCGTTTTTCCCCGTCCTTGGATCCAACCCTTAAACGACCGGCAAGGCATACAGCAAGAGCCGGATTGGGGTCGATAAGGTATTTAAATCCCTGCCATTCATGAANNTAGCGTCATCCCAATCCGGCTCGTAGTCGAATCTACCATTTGAAGAATGAAGCTGGTAAACCTTCACGGCCGAGCGATCAAATTCAGCAAGTGGATCAAGCTCTAAAATTCCAAGACCCAGCGCGTCAAGCCGCAGAAGTTGAAGCTGACCGTGCGTCCGTTGCCACGATGTTGATGGAGTCTTGCGCCAGGCTATAGGACGCGGTTTCAACTGAACGACAAATGCCTCGTTCTGCATGGCGTAGTAGTAGCGGTTACCGGATCGCGTGAGTCCATATATTTTCTGTGTCATTGTGAATTTCCTTTTTTTTATTGTTGGGCCTATCAAATTCCTCAAGTCGACCGCCCTCAGGGCGCCAACCTCAATTTCGAGTGGAATAGAGCCACCCTTACGCATTCAATCCTTTTTGAGATCCTGCAAAAGTTTCCAGGCCGCGTCTTTCGTTTTCGGCATCTCGCCGGCATATTTGAGATCCTTGAGATACTTCAATTGCTTCTCAGTTGGCGGTGGTGAATACTCTCCGGCTTCACGCTTCTCATTTAGCTCCTGGAGTAGTCGTCGCGCATCTTCCTTGGATGCCGGAATTTCTTCCACCCCAAGGCCTTTCAAAAACAAAATTTGCTTTTCAGTGGGCGGTTCAACTTCTTCAGTTCGTTCTACCGTCGATTCGATAGGCTGCTTGTATCTCAACTTTTCCAAGTCAATCCGTATATCTCGTAAATTGAATTGAACCTGCTTCATTCGATCAATTAGGGCCTCAAGGGCGTCATCTGCTAGTTCCATTTCTCAACCTCTCATTGACAAAATATTGAATTCAACAATGTTTTCGTGCGTTCTATATTATTTGTGATGAGATCCGATTCTATGTCTCAAAAATGTCTTGATCTATCAGGCTTTACGGATATTTGGACTGCTCAAGAAAATATATAGAAGCGTAAAACATATTGAGAAGTCAAACTTGAATGAAGGAGCTACTCGATGGAAGATATCTTGATTAAGAAGACGGGCTTGAAAGAAATACGTCGATCATTCGGGCTTACGCAAAGCGAACTGGCGAAAATGGTAGGCGTTGCTCAGATGCATGTAAGCTTAGTGGAACTGGCGCAACTTACATTTCTCCCGCACCAGCGAGCAGCTATTGAGGCGTTGCTAGGACCTATTGACTGGGATGAACGATATGCAGCAATTAGGCGGTCCAATTGTGTGTAGAAAAAGAAAAGGACCAGTTGACGCTGGCCCAATTCTATCGAACAGGGAATGTGCTTTTCAATTTAATTTGAAAGCGCCACCGACCGGGAAATCAATGGCGCCAATTAAGAGTTTGGGAATTTGCTTACCAATGTTTTAGTGCTGCATTGCCAATATAGCAAATTCTCCCTCAACAAAAAGGGAGAATTATCATGCAAACCGATATCACTTTCGATATCAAAAACAACATAGATGCCAAGGATCTCTTTCGGCGTCATTATCCTCAACATTTCAAAGCCTACGGTAACAGCCTGTGCCCTTTCCATAAAGACACCGACGGCTCACTCAGTTTCCGAAATGGTAACTTCAAATGCTTTGCCGATCACTGCGGTGCTCGTGGCGACGTGATTGATCTCTACCAAAGAATCCATGGTTGTGATTTCCGTGAAGCTCTGAAGGGTCTTACGGCTGAAGCAGGAATTGGATCGGAAAAAGGCCGAACGAAAGTTGCCACCGAGGAACCCATATTGATTCAGACAGAGGAAAAACCAAGGCCCGATTTCGCCAAAAGATACGACCTGTTCCTGCAAGCCGGCCTTATTCCTGTCGAAGCTGTTGATTACCTGACGAAACAACGATGTCTATCCGAAGAACTCGTCGAGAAATTAGAGCAGGATGAAATGGTAACCTGGGTCGATGACGGCTACACACAGATGGTAGTCTTCCCGGTGTTTGATACCGCTAATCTTGGAGAGATGGTCGGCTACCAGAAGATACCAATCTTTGGAGGCGATAAACTGTTCGCGACGAATACGGACGGGAGAACCGCTGTATTCAGTTATGGTCAATCCGGGCCGGTAGTAGTGACGGAATCGATATTGAACGGCCTAAGGGTAGTGTAAAATCTTTTGTGT
>PLSV01000115.1 GCA_003165235.1 Syntrophobacteraceae bacterium | reverse complement strand
CCGCTCGGAGGTCCACAACTTCTTGCCTTAGCTCATCGCACTCTTCACGGATCGTTGCGCGCTCTGCCGGGTCGTCTTTCGGCCACTTCGCGATCTGTTGCTCATGGTCGCTTTTTGCTTTCAATAGCATTTGACAAAAATGGATTCTGGCGGCACGCGTGGACTCGACGCTCCTATTGGATATTTCGCATTGGCTTTGAAGCTTAGTGATTCTGGCCTCAAGCGACATTTCCGGCTCCCTGGTCTGCTAACTTTGCACGCCAAAAATTCAACCGCCGTTCGTGTTCAGCTTCACATTTGCAAAGCATGGCAATGCCGCGCCTTGCCCTCTCATCGCCGTTAAACGGCTTTGGCGGCCTTGAAAGACTTTCACGAATTTCTGCATCAAATTTTCCGCCACGGATATCCGAAATATATTGCCGCAGTCCCCCCACCTCTTCCAACAATACCGCGCGTTCTGCCTGCTCGTCTTCTGGTCGCTCTGACAGCGCATTCCCGCCAAAAAAAAGGCCCTCATTGGCTTGTAATATCATCTCGGCTATTTTGATTCTGGCCCGCCGCACACGCTCGACGCTCGGATGATCGTCTTTGCAAGCCTCCTCAATTTTGTTAATTCTATTCCTAAGGGACATACGGACCTCCGTTCCCGTCCGAGACAACAAAATGGATAATATAGAATTGTGTGTTTTCTCCATTCCTGTCAGGATTTTCTTGAAAGAACTTTTGAACCAATGCCTCTGAACCTTCATTGTCAAAATCTACAATGAATGCAGGTTTAATTTTTTCGAAGGATGGACTATTTTCCAATTTTATGATTCGCTTCAGCAAACTTTTCGTTTCTTGTTCTTCAATAAAGCCTCTTCGAGGTCAGCAACCCGCTTTTCCAGGTCTGAGCCTTCAATAATGCCCTTTAGGGTGTTCGCCAAGTAACCGAGTCGCCCGGCGACTGAAGGGTCAAGCTTACCGGCTTCCACGCGGTTTATGAGATCCGCAACATATCGTCGAAGGTCGGTCAAGGTTTTAAGACGTCTGGCCATACCCAAAAACCCCTCTTGTCAGGTGTAGTAAGTTCAACGGCTTATCCCCCTTTTTGTATACAGAATGCATGGTGAAACTCCTTTGTTTCGAGGCAGAAAACAGGCTACCCTCGGTGCCTGCCTTGATAGGGAAGCACCCGTATAAGATATTGGGAAATGCTACGAGATCGGATATCCTGGCGGATATCTTTCGGCATGTATCCTGATGTATTTTAAGGATTCTGAAGCAGGGCCGATGTCTTGAAATCCTTGGCTGGCGCGGGGTTGCACCCTCCCTTTCACGCCGGCGACGCCGGTTCAAATCCGGCTGGGGACGTTCGAGAAAACGAAAGGGCTGGCCAAAAGCCAGCCCTTTTTGTTTTTGCGCCCCGGCAGGCTTGGAGGTGATTTTTTATGGCTCGCTCAGTCTGTGATCCATCATGGGAAAGGAAGGCGCGGGGTGTGGCTTTTGAGGGATCAAAGCCCCTCTCCGGCTCTTCTCTGAGTCGCCATCCTCTGAATAAGAGCATCGAAAGAATTATTCCTTAAGAATGCGCCGAAACCATTACGATAGGTTTCGACTGTGCCTACTCCATCAATTATCACATCTCTGATCATCCACTTCTTTTCTTTGAACTCCAGTATATAGTCCACTGGAATGTGCTCATTGGTTCGCATTATTATAGTGCTCACTTTTGTGTATTTACCTTCGGGAGTCTCACCAGGGTATTCGATTGTCTCCTTTTTGAGGAAGTCCAAAACACGCCTTGAATAAGAATCCGTGAAAATACCTGTGAAAAGCTCCTGGTAATGCTCGCGCTGGTTTGCTGAAAGCTTCTCCCAATAGCCTTGCAACGACTCCCTGGCCATTTCCCTGGGCAG
The DNA here is from genome assembly GCA_003165235.1 of Syntrophobacteraceae bacterium. Lineage (GTDB taxonomy): Bacteria > Desulfobacterota > Syntrophobacteria > Syntrophobacterales > Syntrophobacteraceae > SbD1. The sequence goes on along the minus strand of PLSV01000115.1, from coordinate 39,003 downwards.
GAAATTTTCAGAAATCAGTTTCCGAATCTGTACAGCCCTTTCTTTGCGGTGCTCAGGCCCCTGGAGTTCAGGCTTAGTCTGGATGTCCATGGCCTTGTCGAGCACCGAACGCACCTTGTCGGCAGCGCTGGATTGCGCTCTCAGAGGCCCGGCGGTCCCGATCACGATCAAAAAGAATGCAAAAAGAAAATTCCATACCCTAATGCTGGGCATCTATAGCCTCCTTGTCGGCAACCGGGGCCGGCTCCTTCATAAAACACAGGATTGCGGGCAGGATGAACAGCGCAACGAAAAGAACACAGAGGCTTCCCGCCCACGCCACAAAACCCAGGCTGAAAATCCCCCTGTGGTTTGATATCATCAACGTGCCAAAGCCAATAGTGGTGGTTAAGGCAGCCAGGATGACCCCTTTGCCCGTACTCAAAGGAAGGCGTCCATACCCTGCCCGGCCCTCTCTCCATCTATAAATAATGATCACCCCGTATTCTACGCCGGCCCCGACCACGAGCGGCATGAATATGCTGTTTGCGAGATTGAAATCGAAGCCTGCTGCTCCCATTATGCCCACCGTCCAGATCGTCCCTACCGCAAGTGGGATAATAGATATAAGCATAAGCCGCAAACTTCGGAATGTAAATGTAAGAAGCAGCGCGATGGCCGCCAGTGCGTAAATGGAAGCGTTGATTGACGCTTGCTTGAAAGCCGAGGCAAAAACATACAGATTAATGGGGTCGCCCAGGACGTCAGGATTTACCGATTGGATGTCGTTGACAAAGCGCGTCAATGCTCCTTCCTCAAAGATCGACTCCCTGGGATAAATCCTGATAAGGTATTTGCCTTCCTGAAGAAACTGGTCCCTCAGTTGCAACGGAATGTCCTGGACAGTCATTGGAGAAGCGGAAGAGCTCTCCTTTATCATGGTCCACTGCTCCACGATATCTTTTCTAAAACCCCGCCGGTATTCGAAAAGCCTCTCGGACTCAACGGGTGAATTGTCGAGCGATTGGACGCTCCTGTCTATTAGTTCCTTGACTTTAACCATTTGTCCTACCAGAGGCTTGGAAGCTCCCCACTTCTCAGCCTGTTCATCCTGCATCTTGAACCTGATTCTCTGAAGGACCTCGATCAACCCGGCCTTATAGGATGACCCATCGCTCGCTTCTGCTGTCCCATCGAGATTGTCCCGGCCGTGCTCCGTAGCCGGGAGCGCAACAGTCGGTTTCAACTGGGGAACCAGGAGAGCAATAGACCTCAAAACCGGTATTTTTTCTTCCTGGTTCTCAGGAATGAGTGAGAAGACGTTGTCCACATCCGTAACGGTGCGCAACGCTCTGAATTTTGCCGATTCGGTTTTTGCTTCCTCAGGCGAGTTGGTGAGGACCGCCGCCGAAATTATCGAACGGTCGGAATTCTCGACCAGGACTTTTTCCCAATAGACCGATTCCGAGTTCTTGGGCTGGAGGCGCAGAGGATTCAGATCGAACTGCACGCGGGAAGCGCTGATGAAGCCCACTATGCTGAGGATCAGAGCCGCTGCGATAATAGCTCGTACGCCCCTCGGGTCAAGCCGCAGAAGATACCTGTTATTTTCCCGAGTGGCGGATCGTCCTGAATGAGGCTTTTCGACAGCCAGATAGTGACTCAGTGCGGGCAGGACCGTGAAATCGGCCAATATGATGAAAAGAATTCCCATCCCTGTTATCATGCCAAGTTCCATCAATCCCCGAAAGCCGGTAAGAATAAAGGGAAGGAAAGAAAATGCGGTGCTCAGGCCCGCCAGCATTATCCCTGGGCCTGACTTATCCATGACCCTTTTGATAACCGCAGAGCGAGTCCCCTCAAGCAGATCTCTTTCCTCCTCAAATCTGGCGAACCAGTGGATCCCGTAATCAACTCCGAGACCGCAGAGCATCGGCGCAAAGACGATCGAAAGGATATTTAGATGACCAATGAAAACCGCCGTCCAGCCAAATGTCCAGCACAGACCCACGGCAAGAGATATGGAGATTATCAACGGATGGCGAAACCCTCGAAAAAATAACACCATCACCAGCATGACCCCCAGCATCGATAACCAGGTCGCATTGGTCATATCCGCCATTGCCGTTTGCATTTCATCGTCGTTAAGGGCTTCCTGCCCTGTGACCCCGGCTTCACAGTCACTGAACCCGGATGTCTTGAGTTCGTGTATATAACTTCGCAGTTGGCTAAGCGATCCCAGAGTCTTGCTCACCTCTCCGGACACTTTGCTGGGCATCACCTCGGCTATCAGCAACTTCTTTTTGCCTTCCCAAAGGTAGCCTTCTTTTGCGAGATCCCACGCCCCGCTTTTGAAAAGTGAGGCCCAGGGGAAAACACACTTTTGTGTGCAGGAAAGATATCCTGAAAACCCATCGAGAACCTTTATCAGAAATTCGAGGTCCAACGGATTGGCGTCTTTAACGGGGCCTTCCGGGGTTGCCTCATCGTCGAGAAAGCCGGTAAAAAACTCGCCAACCATCCTGGAGGCCATATCCTGGTTTACCAGTCTGAAAAAATTGAGAAGGTCGGGGTCATCGGCCATCTTGTGGACTAGCACGGAGTTCTTTTCGAGTGTGTTCCTGACACTGACGAGTTCGGCTTTGTTGAGGTAATACAGCATCCATTTCTTGAACTCATCCGGATTTATTCTGTAAAATACGTCTTGAAAATGTTCGGGGTCGGCCTGGATTTTTGAAACTATGGCGTCCATGAACTCGATGGCCCTGTCCTGTGTTGGGCCTCGAACGACGAGCGCGAAGGTGGTTTTACCGTGGAAATCGAATTCGTCCAACGTCTCCGATTTGGCTATAAGGGGATGTCTGGGGGAGATGAGCTCAAGCTGCGCGGTTCGCACTTCAAGCCGCGCAGCAGCAATCCAGAGCGAGACGATTACGCTCAGCAATGCGGCTGCCAGAATAAAACGTGGCCTGGGAAGGACCCAAGCCACGATGTCTTTTGAAAATCTCGTAAGCAGATTCATTCTTGTCCTGGGCGGAGACCTGCAACAATTTTCATATAAAAATCCGATATGCGCCCCATGCGGGGTTTTTCAAGGCATATCGGTTCTTTTGCCTATTGCGTAATCTAAACGCGCAAGCGATACGTGGTAATTGTACAACGACCGGAGATATTCACCCTGGTTTTTTCCATAACGGTCTATGGCGTCGAACATATCTCGTGCTGTGCCGATTCCCAGATCGAAATTGGAAAAAGCGGTAACAATCCACCTGCGTGAACCAACGGCCGCCTGTTCATAAGCCGTGAAGGATTTGCCGGCTTCAAGAGCGTCCTGGTAATATTTCACCACCTCGACGGGGATATTTTTTTCGGCGAATTCCTGAGTATTGCGCATCTTCTGATACTCGGCCCTGGCTTTGTCGAGCTTTCCCCTTCCGATACCGAAATCCAAATGCCAATGAGCCCCGGCAAACACTCCGGCGTAAGAATGATTGAATTGATCGGGTATGTATGTATTATCGAATTTTTCGCGGTCGGGTGCGCCGGCAAACGAACCTTCTGCGGCCGCAAAAATGGAGGGATACAGGTCGGCTTTGGCCGCGTCAGTCAGTTTGCCCTTAGCTTCAACCCCTTTTTTCACTTCCAGGAGTTCAGGTCTGCTTGTGAGGGCGCGCTGGATGTATTCCTCCTCAGGTTCAAGGTTCGGCGGATTCCTGGGCAGTTCGGTCTCTTTGATTCTCAGTACTTCGTGTTCAGGCAATCCGATTGCTTTTTGTAGAGCGGCGAAGGCGACGCGAGACCCTGATTCGGCCTTGGCGGTAAAAGCCTTAACCTCGCCTGCAAAAGCGTCCATCCGGTAAAGATCGCTGGGGTCAACATTTTTAGCTTTCAGTTCGATTAACCGTTTGATGCGTTTGCCGGCGTCATCTATATACGCGTCGGCATCCCTGGCGGCGTTCTTGCCCTGTAACGCTATTAGATATGCGTAGTAAAGCTCCTTGACGTTAAGAACGATCTTGTTTCGCCGCTCTTCCTTGGCCGCTGTCTGGGCTTCGACCCCTAATGCGGCGGCATCTTTGAGGTTTGATATCTTCCCGAAGGTATAGAGGGGCTGTGTGAGAACAAAATCGAGCCTTCCGAAAACACCGATACGCCCCCATCCTTCGTCATGCGAAATGATCACGCCAGTGTTTTTACCCGTCAATGCGACAGTGGGGAATTGAGCGTCTTCGGACGGACCGCCTGTTGCTATAAGATCAATCTGCGGCCGCAGGCCGCCCTGCGCCTCTTTATATTCGCCCTTGGCCGCCAGTATGTCCTGTTCGGCCATTTTTAACTCAGGGCTGGTCTCCAGCGCCATTGCGATAAGTTGGTCCAGGCTGAAGACCTTCGGTTCGGCGGCTTGAGAAGCTCCAAAGTGCAACGTGATGATAAAAAAACAAAGGAGCACCAGTAAAGAACGGCTTTGAAGAACGGCTTTTTTGATCATCGCGCAACCTTCGCGAATTGGAATTAGTTTCAGTTTATGGGCAAGCTTTTATACAGTACTTGTCGCCTGATTTAAAGAATTAATCCTTCAGTCGCTTTTCAATGCCGGAGAGTGAGGGCCAAGCCGCAGGCGTTGAGCAGGGGCGATTTGGACCATCTGCACATGGCATGGACGCAAAGAACCTTTTCGGAACGAATGGAATGCAATATCTTAATGGTCAAACGGCTTCAGATGAATGTGCTTTATCTCTTCGTTCAGAAAAAACCTGCTTTCCTTTACTTTCTTCTCAAGCATGCCTGTCGTGAAAATAACTTTGTTCACTGCTGCGAAACTGCTCAGGCTCTTGACCGCCGCCAGGGTGACAAGAGTGTCCAGGCATACGGCGTAAACTATTTCGTTATCATCGTTTACGGCTATAATGTCAACCGGCCGGTCAGCGATTCGTGGAGGCATGTAGTCGGCCACAGTACTGCAGCCGAGTTCCCGCAGCATCCCGTATAGATGGCATTGAAGCGTTCTGTGAACGGCCCGTTCGCTGCGAAAGGGTTTGGGAATTCTGCGCCACGCTTTTTCGAGTTGGTTTTTCCATAAATCCAGATTACGGTCCACATCCTCGTTCATTTCACACTCCGCTCAGATTATCACGAGTTCTTCGGTGGTTGTATTCAGAGATTCAATGCCATCACTTGTGACAAGGTATGTATTTTCGAGTCCGGCAATTCCTTCGTCCGGAATGACCACCTTGGGTTCGAACGCGAAAACCATCCCTTGCTGAAGCTCCAGTTTCTGCCCCTGGGCGATAAATGGAAATTCGTCTATCTCAAGGCCTATGCCGTGTGCGACAAAGGTGACCCTTGGATCTGAGCAGCCCATGAACCATGCGGCCCATCCAGCTTCTCGAGCCCACCGCCATACGTCCTCATAGAGTTCGCCCGTGACGGCGCCCGGACGCGCCAGGTTTCTGAAGCGGGCATGCACCGACTGAACGAATTCGTAAGCGCTGGCGAGTCTGGGGGGAGGCTGGCCGATGCAGAAATTCCTGGTTTGGTCGTTTGCGTACCCGTTCCAAATGATCATTGTATCGACGCTCACAATGTCGCCAGCGGTTATTTTTCTGTCTCCGGCGCCTTGTCCGAATGCCGGCGAAATGCCCGGACCTCCCGTAGGCGCATCGGTATAGGAGGGGACTGCGGCATTCGGTCCCGAGAGAATATGTCCGAAAACCATCTCCAGGTTAAAGGTCCTCATGCGAACCATTCCTGAATTGCCGGCCTTGCGTGAGACAGCCTCCAACTCAGCGCACAACTCGAGTTCGGTCATGCCCGGCGTGAGAAGATGCGGGACCGATTCAGCCACCAGTTTGGATATGGCGGCCGCATCCCGCATTATCTGGATTTCCCAGGATGATTTTATCATCCGTGCCTGACGTATGAAGCCGCTTATGTCAACGATCTGCTGTTTGGGAAAGATCTTCTTGTCGTAAGTGAAAAATGCGTTGGCCGGGATTACGTCCAGTTCAAGACCGATAGTTTTGGGTTCGCTGGTCCCGCATACTGCGAACGTGGCTTCGCGTACGTCAGCCAGGTTCTTCATCTGGATTATGGGACGCAGAGGCGATTCCGCCTCGGCCCGCGCAAGGCTTCGCCGCACAACGAAGATCGGGTTCCCTGATGAGGGCACAATGAGGTGAGAATCCTGAACGGTGCCTGTGAGGTAGAATAGATCGGCATTTTGCCGTATTACTGCGGCATCGACCCCACTTTCCCTCAGCAGCGCCTGCAGCGCGGCAATCCTGTTTGCAATCTCGTTTGCGGGTATCATCTGCGGCTGGTCTCCTCCGGATCTGTTGAGACAAAGAATCCACTTCCGGGTCAGTGCATGCCTGCTCCGGATGAAGCAGCCCCGGAGCGTCCCTTTCTCAGCAATAAAGTAAGTGGGATGAGAATAACCGTCCCGATGGAAAGCACATAAAAAGTGTCGTTGAACGAGAGCATGCTCGCCTGACGCATAATCTCCTGGTAGAGGAATACAAGTCCTCCCGTTGATGGCGCGGCCGCCGAGTGATTCATGTGGAGAAAATCCTGCGCCCGTTGATAGGCCTCCCGGAAGGCGGGATTGTAAGGAGTAATTCTTTCAGAAAGAAAGGTCTGGTGGACTTGGGTGCGCTGCGATAGGAGCGTGGCGCTGAAGGCGACTCCGAAACTGCCCCCCAGGTTTCTCACCAGGTTGAAAATTCCCGATGCGTTGCCCATCTGCTCCATCGGGATGTTAAAGTAGGCCGCCGCTGAAAGGGGAACAAAAAACAGCCCAAGGCCGAGACCCTGAATTAGCCGAGGCAAGGCTATCGAGAAAAAGTCCGCCTCGAGGTTGAAATTCGACATCATATATAATCCATAAGACGTGATGCCCAAACCTGCGATCAGGAGGAGCCATGGTTTGATTCCCTTTCTCATCAAAATCCCTGCAACAGGCATTATAACAAAGCTCGATAAACCTCCCGGACCCAGGATCAGTCCAGCCCAAAACGCCGTATATCCCATCAACTGCTGAGCGTAGAGGGGCAGTAGAACGAAGCTCCCGAATAAACAGAAAAATCCCAGAAACATAATTATAGTTCCGGCGCTGAAACTCCTGTCCCTGAAAATTCTGAGATCGACGACGGGATGTTCGGAGTGCAGCTCCACAATAATGAACAGAGTCAAAGCCAGCGCAGCCGTGATTGAGAGGATAAGAATGAAATTAGACTGAAGCCAGTCATCACGCTCCCCTTTATCAAGGACTATTTGAAGCGCGCCAAGGCCGAGAGTAAGCAAGAAAAGGCCCCATCTGTCGATGCGGAACACCTCCCGCTTTATATAGGCCGGATCGTGGATGAAAAGAGTCGTCAGGAAGACGGCGAGTACTCCGGCCGGCAGGTTGATGTAGAAAACCCATCGCCAGGACCAGTTATCCGTAATCCACCCGCCTACGACCGGTCCAACTATGGGGGCCATTACCACCCCCATTCCGAAAACGGCCATTGCCATTCCGTGTTCGCGCCGCGGGAAGGTTTCGAGCAAAATTGCCTGAGAAAGCGGCTGGAGCCCGCCTCCACCAAGCCCTTGCAGTATCCGCGCTAATATGAGCATGCTGAGAGACGGCGCCGCGCCGCAAAGAATCGAGGCCGCCGTGAAAAGTAAAAGGGAAAATATCAGATAGCGCTTCCTGCCAAAAACGCTGGCCAGCCAACCGGTAATAGGAATTATGATGGCGTTGGAGACAAGATAGGACGTTAGCACCCATGTGACTTCGTCAACCCCCGCGTTCATGCTCCCCTGAATATGTGGAAGGGAGACGTTGACTACACTGGTGTCCATAACCTCGATGAAGGTCGGGAGCATTACCGAGAGGGCTACAACCCACTTATTGACTTTGGGGTGGTGTTCGATCTCAGGGGTCATGGCTTTTCTGATGATGGCGACAAAGCGATGTTCGGGGTGGTTTGCAGCAGATGCAAACCGCTCCTGTCCGCCACATCTATGGTCACGTCCAGAGACGCTCCGACCCTCAGTGGATGGTCAGGGGGGGGTGGTTTGTCCAGTTCGATCCTTACCGGAATCCGCTGGACGACTTTGATCCAGTTGCCGGTGGCGTTCTCGGGTGGAATGAGGGAAAAAGCTGCCCCGGTCCCTGCCCTGATTCCAGCCACCTTCCCCGTGTAGGTGTATCCGGGATAAATGTCGGCGGATGCCGAGGCGGGCTGTCCGATACGCACGTTCGTGAGCTGAGTTTCCTTGAAATTTGCTTCAATGTAAATCTTGCTTAGGGGGACAACGGCCATCAGGGCCTGTCCAGGCTGAATCCGGTCGCCCACCTGAATATTTTTTTGGGCAATGTAGCCTTCAATTGACGCCGTAATCATGCAGTAAGAGAGATTGAGCCGAGCGGCGTCAAGGTCGGCCATTGACTTGTCGCGTTTACCTTTGAGAGCCTCAACTTTGTGGATCTGGACATCTACGTTGGCCCGCTCGCTTCTTGCGGTTTGAAGCTGCGCCCTGGCTCTATTCACCTGTTGAGAAGCGGCCGCAAGAGCCGACTCTGATGCCGCTATCTGGGCGTCTGCTGCTCGTAGTTGGGGCTTCGCCCTGTCATATGTTGTTTGCGCCTGCTCTCGCTGGCGTTGGGTGCCGGCTCCGGAAGCCGAAAGGGCTTCGAAGCGTTTATAATCGCGCTCGGCTTGGGCTAAATCGGCAGCGGCAGCGGCGCGGGTGTCCCTTAATTGTTGGATATTGTGCCTGGTTTGCGCCTCTGTGTCCTGGGCGGCCTTGAACGCCGCCTCTGCGGCCTCCACCTGGGAGGATGTCTGGACATTGACCGGAGGCACCATTATTTCTGCGGATTTGAGGTAGGCCTCATCTTCGTCGAGCGCCCCCTTTGCCTTATCAACGGCAACTTTGTAATCGGCTGAGTCCAGTTCGATGAGGGGTTGTCCGGTCTGGACCGCAAAATCGTTATCCACTAACACCTTGAGGATAGTTCCGGGGATTCGGGCGCTAACCATCTCGCTGTCCGCCCTGGCATAAGCGTCGTCGGTAGATACATAATTTCTCATGAAAACCCACCAGTAGATGCTAGCCGCAACCGCCACAACCAGGACGATCAATCCTCCGATCTTGATGCGCCGCGCACGGATGTTATTAGTCGGGCCCTCGGATTCGGTTGGTTTTTCGTTTGTCATATTCGATGCCTTGAAAGCCCCTCGCAGGACGGGGTCTGGCGTGGGTTTACCCCTCGCGCGTGGAAAGTCTTTCGATCTGGCGAAAGGGGACCTTTCTGATCGAAACTACTCTATGAGCCCGCCAATCGCCCGCTCCAACTCAGCTTTGGCAATTTCGTAGCCGTAGAGGGCCTGATAAAAATCCGCGCGTGTCTGGGCCGTAAATACCTGGGCGTTCAAAACCTCAAGGAATATCACGACCTGTTCCTTGTACTGGAGAGTAGTGATCCGGTCGTTTTCTTCCGCCTGTTGGACGGCGCTCCTGGCAGTGTCGATGTTTGCTTTCGCCACCTTTAACTGTTCGAAGGCATTTTCCACCTGGAGCCGAATCTTCTGTAGAAGATCGTCGCGTCTTTGCTCGATCCCTCTCACGCGATACTCCCATTCGAGTTCGGTAGCTCTTGTCTTGCCCCCCTCAAAAAAATTCCAGTCCACTCTTAGCCCCACGGCTGCGTTTTCATTGTTTGAGAATGGATTTTTATCGGCCGCGAAATCTTCACCTTCCCGGTAATATTGCGCAAAAGCGGAGACGTGGGGATAATAGCGGCTCCGGGCCGCTGTTTTTGAGTATTCGGCCTGCTGAATCGAAGCTTTCACGGCCAGGTATTCGGGCCTTTTCTCCTCGGCGGCCGAATACAACTGATGCAGATCCGGGACATGGTAAGTTCTTTCATCTATTCCGGCTAGTTTGACTTTTTCCTGCAGGTCGAGGTACATAAGCTGATTCAGGTTCGAGCGTAGAACAATTAATTGCTTGATGGTGTTTCTCTCTCGCTGCACTGCTTCAGCCAGGGCTACATCGGCTTTGAGTACGTCGTTCCGAGCGGCGACTCCCTGCTGGTAATTGGACTCGGCGTTCTTTTTCTGCACTTCAAGGCTTGTCACGTTATCATGCGCCACTTCAACGAGTTTTTCTCCAAGGAGTGTCTGGAGGTGCGCGATCTGAACGTCGCGTACGAGGTTGAGGCGGGCCTCTTCGAGCTGGTATCGAGATATTTTCAGGCCGACCTTGCTTGCCATGTACTGGGACTCCAGTCCAAACCCGGTAAACAGAGGTTGGACCATATCGACCTGCCACCTGTTGATGGTCTGTATCGAAAAAGGGATTTTCTGAAAAGATAGCTGCGTACCAGGCACTGTTAACGACACAAACGGCTGGTCGGAGAGCCTTGTAACTGCATAGGATCCGTCGAGCTTCGGCAAGAAGTCGGCTCGAGCCTGTGAGACCTTTTCGCTGGCTGCCGAGACATCCTCGAAAGCGGCCCTGTAAGCCCTGTTGTGAGCCAGCGCATATTCGACGGCGGCTTCTTTGGTAAGAGGCTGGGGCAGGTCGATGCGCGCGGCTTCTCCCCACGCTGTCAAGGGAACAAGTAAACCCGGAAGTAAGAAAAGCATGGTTAATAGTTTCATCGTTGCACCTAGCGCCGCCGTTTGAGCAGATTTACCATTTCCGCAAAGCTGAGTTCCGAAAAAGATCCGATCACCTTGTCCGCCTCAGTAAGTTCAGACGCTGGAAACGAGTTCGTAACGGCGATGACCCGAAGCCCCGCCGATTTGGCCGATCGGATCCCCGCGCGGGTATCTTCTATTGCAATGCAATTCATCACTTCAAGGCGCCTCAATCCCTGGACCTGCCTCAGCCGCTCTAGCGCAAGGAGATAGGTCTCCGGGTCGGGCTTGCTCTTCGTTACTTCGTCTGCAGCCACAATTGCGTGAAACACTCCGTTCAGGCCCAGAGAGGCCATGAAAAGGTCGATTTCATGCCGGAGCGCCCCTGAGGCTACGGCCATTAGGACCCCTCTGTCCATCAGTTCCTTTACCAGTTCAACTACTCCGGGAAAGCTGGGGACCCCCTGTCCGATGAGGTCCCTTAGGGCTAGAGCCTTCGCTTCGATAAGCCTGTCCAGAGTCGTAGGGGCAAGATCCAACCCTGCTTGTCTGAAAGCGTAGATAAAAGCGTCCCGGTCGTCAAAACCTACGAAATGCTCCAGGTAACTCTCGAAATCGTGTCCCAGCCCAAGAGGGCCGAGCACCTCCTGGAAGGCCCTGTAATGCAGCGGTTCGGTATTAACGAGAACGCCGTCGCAGTCGAATATTACCGCCTGGAGGTCCGGATCGGAGTTGGATTCAATATTGACCAAGTTGCCAGCGCTCCCGGGAGACTTCATAATCGAATGATGTGTTTAGCATTTTTTAGCGCTTCTGAGAATTCTTTTCATTTCAAACCATGGTGGCTCTCTGATAAGAATGGCGATGCAGGAAAGTTTCACGGGAATTAAGCTTGAATGAAATTCCCGCGCTTTAAAGTTAAAATAGAATCATTCGAAGCCGGTGCGAACGTTTAGGAGTCGTTTTGTTGCTGACCGTAAATGACGTCTCGAAATATCTGGGGAAGAGGGAGCTTTTTCATGGGGTGTCCCTGCACGTGCATCCGGGCCAGAGGATCGGCCTTATAGGCGTCAACGGCTCCGGGAAATCCACTCTTTTCCAAATATTGCTTGGCGTTATCGAACCCGATTCAGGCAGTCTGGCCAAAACCAGGGGTCTTCGAATCGGACATCTCCCGCAGGAAATGGTTCCGGCGCGCGACAAATCCGTTTTGGCCCGCGCCACGGACGTCCATGAGGATGCACAAGAGCTGCGGGCCGAACTGGAGTCCATCCAACTCGAGTTGGATCGCGAGAAGGACCCTGGGGTTCTGACCGCCCTTGCAAAGAAACACGCCGGGGCGCTCGAACGGGTCGATCACCTGGTTGGATACGACTTTGAAGCAAGAGCGCAAAAGATCCTTGAAGGGCTCGGGTTTCGGAGCAGCCAGTTTGGCATTGCGGTATCCGAGCTTAGTGGTGGTTGGGTGATGCGCCTGGAGCTGGCGAGGCTTCTTTTGTCCGAACCTGACCTGCTGCTGCTCGACGAGCCGACAAACCACCTCGATCTGGAATGCCTTCTGTGGTTGGAAGACTATCTTCTGAACTGCTCGTCGGCTTTTATCCTGGTCTCGCACGACCGCGCCTTTCTCAATAAAACGATTCAGCGCATAATTGAAATCGAGCAGGGGGCGCTCCACGAATACGCCGGCAATTATGATTTTTACCTCGAGGAGAAGGCCAAGCGCATGGAAGTGCGCCTCGCGACTTACAAAAACCAGCAGGACCGGATCAGGCAGCTCGAACGATTCATCGACAGGAACCGCTACGATAAAAAGACGGCCGGGCAGGCTCAAAGCCGCATTAAGATGCTGGAGAGAATGGAAAAAGTTGAAGCTCCAGGTGCGGAGTCGCAAATCCATTTTTCTTTTCCTTCGCCGGCCCGATCAGGCAAGAGAGTTATCGAGCTGCGGGACGTTAGCAAGTCCTACGGCGACGCCAACGTCTATTCCGGGATAGATCTCGTTATAGAGCGCGGGGACAAAATCGCTTTTCTCGGTCCTAACGGGGCCGGGAAGAGCACCCTTTTAAAGATTCTCGCCGGGGTTGTTTTGCCGAGTTCCGGAGAACTGAAAGTGGGCTTTCATACAACGGCGGGCTACTATGCACAGCATCAATGGGAGCAGCTCAATCTCGACGCCACAGTCTTCGAGGAGGCGCTATGGGTATGCGGCGACATGCTCCAGACACAGTTGCGCGGGCTTTTGGGGGCCTTTCTGTTTCGCGGGGAAGACGTTCTGAAGAAAACGGCGGTGCTGAGCGGAGGTGAGAAGGCGCGCCTGGTCCTTTGCAAGCTCCTGCTTCAGCGCGCAAATTTCTTGCTCCTCGATGAGCCGACGAACCATCTCGACATTTCATCCAGGGTGGTGCTGGAAAAAGCTCTTGCCGATTTCCCGGGAACAATCTGCTTTATCAGCCATGACCGACGGTTCATAAACGGAGTGGCAAACAAGATCCTGGTGGTGAAATCGGGTCGGATTCACATTTTTCCCGGTAACTACGACGACTTTCAGCGAATTTGGAAAACTCGCCTCGATGTCCTGCCTCAGAACGCGGCGAAGGGAAAACCAGAGGGCGACGGTTCAGGCGCAAAAGCGCGCACCGTCCAAAAAAGAGCCGAGGCGGAGTGGAGGACGGAACTCTTCCGTGTCAGAAGACCCGTTCAGGACCGGATTGAAAGCATCGAGCGAGACCTGGATTCCTGCCACGCTGAACTGGAGCGCCTCAGAGAGCGGCTCGCCGACGCTGAGACTTACAGGCAGGGAAGACTGGCCGTGGAGATTCAATCCCAATACCGGCAGGCGCAGAACACGATTCATGAGCTAACCTGCCAATGGGAAGCAAAAGTTCTTGAGCTTGAGCAAATAGAGGAAAATTTTAGAAGCAGGGAGCCAGAAGCAGGGAGCGGGCGGCAGGAAGCCAAAAGACGGTAGCGGGAAGCAGGGAGCGGGAAGCAGGGAGCGGGAAGCAGGGAGCGGGAAGCAGGGAGCGAAGAGAACCCATTTCCGGAAAGACGGTCGGAGGGAAGGGAAAAACCATTCCCGCTTCCCGCTGCCAAAGGATTTGACATGGATATCCACCGGCTAATGATTTTTTGCAAGGTTATCGATCTTCAGAGTTTCACCAGAGCGGCTGAGGCTGTCAGTCTGACGCAGCCCACGGTGAGCGAGCACATCCGTGCCCTTGAGGAGTCGCTCGGAGAAAAACTCGTAGACCGGTTGGGACGCGAAATCCTGCCCACTCCGGCGGGGAAGGTCCTTTACAGGTACGCTCGCGAGATAGTCCAGCTTCGGGACAAGGCGGTGCAAGCCATCGGGAAATTCAAGGGCAACCTCTCGGGAACCCTGCATGTGGGAGCGAGCACAATTCCGGGCACATATATACTTCCCCGGCTCGTGGGGACATTTAAGGCGAGCTATCCGTCTATTCAGATTACCCTTAGAATTGGAGGCAGCGGCGAAATAGTCCAGAAGATTCTCGACGGCAAAGTCGAGTTTGGAATAATCGGCGCCAGGTGGGATGAGAAGAGGATACTGCTTGAAGAGATCTATTCCGATGAGTTGGTGCTGGCCGTCTATAAGGGCCATCCATGGGAAGGGCGCGAAAATGTGGAACTCGATGAACTGGCGGGAATGCCCTTCATTCTGCGTGAAAGATCTTCGGGGACTCGCATGGTGATGGCCCAGGCGCTCGATGCGGCCGGATTTGCCCCGTCGCTCCTGAATGTCGTTGCGGAAATGGGTAGCACCGAAGCGGTAAGAGAGGCGGTAAAGGCCCGGATCGGAATATCTATAATCTCCTCATACGCTGTGAAGGAGGACATCGAAAGAAACAGTCTCTGTGCGGTGCCCCTAAAAGAAATCTGTATTCACAGGTCGTTTTTCCTGGCGCAAAGAAAAAATCGAGAGGTCTCGCCGCTTTGTTCGGCCTTCCTGGAACACCTGAGGACGGAGGGCTGAGGAGGGAGGACGAGGAAATGTTGCACGCGAAGACGTGAAGAAGGACTGATGCGGTGACACGGACGTGCGGGGATGCTGAGAGCAAAAGAGCATGAAGCGGGGAGCGCGGAGAAAAAGCTTCCTACTCACTCATGTTTCTCGCTTCACGTTTCTCGTTTTACAATCCCTCAATCCCTCAATTCCTAAATCCCTCAATCCTCATCGCTCCTTTTCATGAATGGTCCGCCATAATTGATTATTCAATTATGGTGACCGTGGCTGAAGCCGGCGAGCCCACAAGGTAAAGTGAGTTTTGCTCGATGGTGATTGTGACCGTCTGGTTTCCCTCACGGACTTTGTCATAGATGGGACTAATGAAAACGTCTTTTGCCGCAATGCCGGCTGGAATAGTGACAGAGCCGGGCAGCAGTGCATAATCGACACCGTTTGTAGCCGTCCCACCGACTGAATAGAGGATGGTCACAGGCTTCGTTAAATTCCCCGTTCGGGAAAACCGGACCGATCCCTTGGTAGACCTTTGCTCGTAAGCGGTGCTCTTAACCGCACTAACCCGCACCGTCATGGTGGGTCCCGAGGCAGTTTTTACTGCGGCGGAATCGGGGCTGACCATAAGGGAAGACACATTCACTGCTTCAAAGTCGGACCCCGCTACCTGGCTGAGTTCATGAAGAACATCATTGTTCCAACGCGGATCAGGCGCACCCGAGATATACCAGGACGAGCCATTATCTGCCAGTATAATACCATAGCGTTTGAGCGCACTGAGAATTACCTGGTTTTGCGGAGAAAACCCGGAAATATTGAATCCCGCTTTTAGCCTGAATCGCTGACCCATTGGCGGATAGTTCGTTGCCGTGAGGCTGGATGCATAGTGACGAGCCGGCCAGACATACGCTTTTCGGGTCTGGGGGGCGGTAAAGCGCAGTGCGTGGCGGATCTCCCCCGATGCGACCTCGTCATAGCGGACAAGACCCGGGAAGATCGGCAGGCCGGCAGCGTCGGCCGAAGTCCATCCGGAGGGACGGAGTTTATCGGCTTTAAGGTCGAAAACCGCACCGCTTCCTGTATGCCACGATCCATCGGCCTGGGGAAAGGCGTAATAGAGTTCATAGAGAAGGCAGCTACCCAAGTCGATTACAAGGATGTGCCTGTCACCATCACTTTGAGGTCCGCCCTCGATCGGCGCATTTGGGGGAATTGGATACGGACCGGGGTCGCTTTCATCCGAGTAATCGAAGCTGACCTGCACCATGGGTTGTGTTCCCGGAACAGTTACGTAGGGGATACCGATAGGAGACCCCGAACCCGGAGGCCAGTCGCCGGAACCAAAATCCGGATGCAGCGCACTCGTTGGCCCGATGGCAGTGATGTAGGCTGCCGAGTTCGGATCGAGAGGGAGGTTGTCCGCCGGCGTGTTCCAGATGTTATCGGCAGGGAAAACTCCACATACCTGGCCCGCAGCCACCCCGGCGCAACCCAGTCCGGCAAGAACGAGACACAAGACAATTAATCGCAGCTTAATCATCACCATCTCCCAATGCTACTTCAGTATTTTCTGGATACCCCTGATCCATTATGCCAAAGAATCTCTTGAGCAAAATGCAGGCCAGGAGCAAGGCTTCAGCGCTTTTGCCGATTCAGAAGGTATAAAAACCTGGCAGAACCCAAAATCCTTATGATTCCGGCCCAATGGCGGGTCGTGGTTCCTTCGGGTTTTGAGAGTTCGCGCTCAAATGCGCCCCTCCATACTGTACAGTTTTCCCGCTCCACTGTGTGGAAAAGCCTGCATTGCAATGCAAACCGGAGGTTTTCGCCTAATGGGTCATTACAACGGGAGACACCGGAGAAATTCGGTAAAATCTCTAAAATCGGCGCAGAGGAGTCGCCGGGCGCAAGCATAAAAATTGGACGGTTGGACAGCAAGGTCCAAAAATTGTAAGTCGTGGACGGTTTTTGTCATACGACAAGGTTCAGACGGTATGGATTCTCCGCCTTGATTTTAGCGGAAGGCCGGAATCAGAAGCTAAGCGGTTCCATAAGAGGCTGTCAGGCTAAGGTTCGGTTTCCTTATCTGCAGATTGGCTGCGAGGCGCAATGACAGTCCACAGCTCGCCAATGTAAAGTTGCGGCATCATGTGGGAAGGTTGACGTTTTCGGGGCTATATTGGTCAATGTTCAGGAGAGATATCCTGAGATTTTCAGAACCCTCAATTTGTTAAATTGCCTGCAGCGCACGCTGTACGTAGCGGCATGGATAATTGGGAAGTAAGTGACTTAACCGCTTTTTTTCACCTGTCCCGGAGGGCCGAACATTAGAACATTGTGAGAGCAGGCTGCGGCGGACCTCTGATTCGCGTTTTGCGTGTTTCTGGCCCATTATGTCTTCGAAATCCAACTCGTCGGGCGCATGGGTATTCAAGATCGAACTAAGATCGGCCCTGAGCACCGGCAGGTCGGAGCGGCCTTGGAGTATTCTACGGCCTCCGAGAGGTGATTTACATGGCGAACGGAAAAGGGAGGACCGAAGACTGAGGGTGGAACTTCCTCCCTCCGTCTTCTGTCTTCCGATTTCGGTTAGTGCTACAGCATCCCGGGCGTTTTCGGCTGGAAGAATAATGTCGCTGTAGCCACTGTCCCGAGCCTGGACGGCCGTAGGCAGGCAGCCGGCAGCCGGCTTCACCTGCCGCTGGAGAAGAATCGATCCGGTTACGGGACACCCAATAATTCCGCTTATTGTTCCTTAAGTCTTTGCCCGCGGCGTCTTATTTAGGCTTTCTACACGATTCCACTCGGATCCCAGCACGGCGCCGTTTTGCCTGAACCGGACGATGTCCTCGTGGTCGTAACCCAGCTTCTGCAGAATCTCATCGGCGTTAGAGCCGATGCGCGTGGCCTCTTGCCGGCCCTCAGCCGCCACGTCATTGAAACAGAACCAGGTCGGAACAAAGCATTCGGTGATCAAGCCATCACTTGTATGCGCCTGGAAACGTATGGTCCGGCTCGTCTGATTGCGATGGCGATCCGCCAGCTCACGGACGGTATTGATGCGCACGGCCTCGATCTTTTGAGCTTTTAACCTGGCCAATGCGGACTCGACCGTTTCGCCTTCCAGAGAAACAGTGAGATCGGACTGACTAAGGGCAAAGATCCAACCGTCGCTCACCTTGTAAATCCGTTGCGTGTCCGTGGGTCCCTTTGCCAGCGGCCCCCGCTCGTAGGCCGGGGCCTCCTGGAACTGAAAAAGCAACTGGGTCAGGGACGCGGCGGCGGCCAAGGATGTCTGCGCCCAGTCACCGCGGCCATCCCCTCGTTGCTCACGCGCATAGAGCGCCGTCATGCCCGCCCAGGCGCCCAAATAACCGCACAAATAGTCCACGCATGAGGCCAAGCCGTGGTAGGTGGGACATCCTTCTGGGCCGAAGCGTGTCATGATTCCGGTGTGGGCCTGTAAGACGGGATCATAGCCCGGGTAATCATGGCGTGCGCTGTGCCTCTCACCGTTGTGGGCAGTGATTTGCACCAGGACGGCCTTGCGGTTAAGCTTGTGCAGCGTTTCGGCATCCACGCCCAAGCGTACGCATTGCGCGTCGCCCTTGTTGATAACCACCAGGTCGGCCAGGGCGAGCAGTTTTTTCAATATGGCCTTGCCGTCGTGGGTGTTCGTGTCAAGGATGATGCTGCGCTTGCCGGCGCCCGCCTCGGCGCCCCACTGGGCGTGTATCCATGTCGTGTGGTTCGGATCGGGTTGTTCCACCCTATAGACCGTGGCGCCGAGCTCGGCCATCATACGTGCGCAGTGAGGACCGGCGATCACATTGGTTAAGTCCACCACCTGGCAGCCCTGCAGCGGTTTCGCCCGGGCAACGGAATTCGTGACGGGAAGGACAGTCGCGGGCGCCACTGCATCACCAGCCGCGCAGGCCAGGTGCAGAGGCGGATATGGTTGGGCGCTGGCCAACCAGGCTGCACGGCCGATCTGTGGCTTGCTGTCGCCTGTCAACTGTGCCGTCAGACCTGCGCGGCGGGCTTCCGGGTCCTGCATCCACTCCTCCAGGCTCATCGCTTCGGCAACTGGAAGGCCGGCGCCGCACAGCTCCGCCTCCCATTGCGCAGCGGTCTTGGTGGCGATGAGCTCTTCGAGCGCTTCGGCGATGAGCGAGGTGTTGGCGAAACTCAGGCTGGGGGCATCCGCAAGATTGCGACCTCGCAGAGCGATATTGGCCGGGTCATAGGGCGACACATCCACAAGCCCAGCCTCGCTCAGACGCTCCCAGAGGCCCAAATGCTCGAAAAATTTTCGCCCTGCTCGCCGATTTGAGCAGGCCATGGTCATGAGCATACGGCCGTCGCTGGCGCGATACGGCCCTCCAAAAGGGATTAAGCGATGTTCCAGCCACAACTGCCGCTCTCCGCTGGCAGCAGCGCTTTTGACCAGTGCGCCAAACTGTTCAGGGGTCATGCCCTCTGGCAGACCTGCCGGCGCGGGGCGATCCAGGTGCGGAGGAAGACCGGTGCAAGTCATCGCCATGGCCCCGATGGCAGATAGGCCTCCGGCCAGGCGGGCTGCGATCACCTCACAGCCATGGCCACTACTAACGCGCTCCTGCAAAGCAGCGGCAACGGCTATTGCCGCATTGACGGCGGTGTAGACTGAACACAGCGGCAAGGGCGTGTAGATCACAGGACGTCCAAGCAAACGGCCGGTCATGGCCATGTCGGTGAAGAAACCGACTGTGGCGCTCAGCAGGTCTTCGCTGCAGTCGGCTTTCAGATGGCCGTAGACATCATCGCCCGGCAGCGCAGCGGTAATCCGCAAGACGATTTGAGTATGCTGGCGATCTATCGGTATGTCACCGTCAACGATGACGACATCAGCCGCGCGCGTGTCCGCCAATGCCTCCGGATCTGCTGCAAACTTGTCGCGGTCCAGATAATCGTCAACCTCTTCTCCGGATCGGCCGGGCCGATTGACAAAATACACTTTGGCCCCCTGGTCGGCGAAGAGAAGACCGGCTAAACGACCTGACAGGGTAGTGCTCAGCTCGAAAATGTTAATGTCCTGGTATGGGAGTTTTTTCATGTTATCACCTCGAATGATGCATTGCGATAATGAGCTGGATCTGCATAATACGCCGTTTCATAGTGATAATGGCCAACGCCCCATGTCTTCTAATACCATGCGCTAGTTGCCAGTTGGGAGCAGTATCGACGGTGTTATCTGGTTTGGCATAAAAATTGGGATATGGCTTCAAAATAGAGCGGATTGGCCTGCCGACGCATCCGCCAATTTCACAGCGGCACATATGCTATGAGCATATAAGCATGTTGTCAACACAAGATTCTATCCGTAACAAGCGGACAGCTCAACTATGGCGGCAGTCAACAATGAACCAAATGTGACAAGGATGCGGGCGTGCTCCGTGGATGGCGCCATGGCAGGAAGGACGGGTGAAAGGCGAATATCGAGAATGTTGATGCGCTTAGGTTTAATTGTTACCGGAAGTTGAGGCTCAGTGGAAATCAACCCTCCTTGCCAATATTTGAGATTGGGGATTTTTCAACACGTGATCTGGATATCACACTGTCGGCGGCATCATCGGCGGAATGCCGGATGAACTCCCTGCAGCCGATTTCTGCCTGGAGCGAGTCTTTTATCTGATCTGAATCTTGACCTGCAGGCTGTCCACCGCTTTCGCAGGTCCTTCCCAGGGGCGGTACAGAAGTATCTCGAGATCGGTTTGCCCCATCTTCACCGCTTTGATTTTCCATGTCTTCAATAAGGGCCCGCCGGCACTCCGCCCCTGCTTGAGCGGAATCTCAGTGGATTCCAGCACCCTCAGACGCGTTTGGTCCAGCTCGACTATTTGCCACATATATCCCGTTCCGGCTGGGTGCTCCAGACGAACTTCGAAAACTGCGCATGCGAATATGGTGATTTCTTTTCTTTGGTCCTCCTTGGTAAACACCACGGCCTTTGATCCCTGGACAATACAAAGAAGTGGCGCAGTTAACAATTTTCTTATACATTATGGACAGAAGACTGGGTAGTATCCGTCCGGAAATTCCCACTTAAACCGAGGGCCGGGGGAGGGGGGATATTGTATTAGTAAGTTATTTACTTGCAAATCCTCCTAAATCCCTCTTTAAAAGGGAGGATTTCAAATCCGCTCGCCCTGTAGCCATACCCGGTTTCCAGATGGGGCCTGGTAATACAACTCCGAGACAAGTGGACCATGTGAGGATATGAGATGAAGATGCTTGAGGAGGCTCCACTCACCGAAAGGGATACCAAAACCATCAAAGCAGCCGTCGGGATGCTAATGGAGCGATTTCCGGTTGAGAAGGTGATCCTTTACGGCTCCAAAGCAAGGGGTGACCAAGATGAGGACTCGGACATAGACCTCCTCCTCGTAACCTCACGGCCCATCCGCTGGCGGGAACGCCAAGCCATGATTTATGCTCTGTTCGATATCGAGATGGCTCACGATGCCATCATTAGCATTCTGGTCGTCCCGGTGGATGAATGGTCGGAGGGTATGTTTACCGCGTTCCCGATTTACCAGGAAATCATGCGGGATGGAGTGCTTGCGGCATGACGGAGAATGATCGGCAAGAGAAAGACTATAGCGCCGTTCTTGTAAACCACTGGATTGATAAAGCTCGCAATGATCTTGAATCGGCACAGGTAAATTTCCAATCTGGAAGATTGTCCAATGCCGTGCGAGACATCTACTTCGCCTGTTTCCACGTCGTTTCAGCGCTTTTCATGAAGGAAGGAAAAACATTCAACAAACACTCCCAAGTCCGAGCCAGTTTTCACCGTGATCTTATCAAACCAGGAAGAATCGATGTCCTCTGGGGGCCGTTTTACGAATGGGTCTTCGATCATCGTCAGCAGGCGGATTATCAGCCCATGGTGGAGTTTGAATCAGATGAGGTAAAGGCAATTCTCGACAGAGCTGAGACATTTATCGGCGAGATGAAGAAGCTTTTGGAAAGCCGATAAAGCAGACATGGCCGGCGACAGCAATGGATCGACGGTATACTTACAAGGAATCCCGCGACCGCCCAACGCGAACGATAGGTCCTTCCGGGGATGCCGTACGCCCTACGCGGCGGGCATCGCACAGGGTTGTTTATAAGTCTGTCATACGAGGTTCTTCTGTCATCTGATCTGAATCTTGACCTGCAGGCTGTCCACCGCTTTTTCAGGTCCTTCCCAGGGGCGGTACAGAAGTATCTCGAGATCGGTTTGCCCCACCTTCACCGCTTTGATTTTCCATGTCTTCAATAAGGGCCCGCCGGCAATCCGCCCCTGCTTGAGCGGAATCTCAGTGGATTCCAGCACCCTCAGACGCGTTTGGTCCAGCTCGACTATTTGCCACATATATCCCGTTCCGGCTGGATGCTCCAGACGAACTTCGAAAACTGCGCCTTCAGGCACGGCGACTTCTTTTCCGTTATCCTCTTTGGTGACTGCCACAGTCTTCGGTTGAGGACCATCTGCTGACGCCAAACGGCCGAAGAGCAAAAGCAAAAACACAATAAAGAGAAAGATCCTGGTGGGTTCCACAATTTCTCCTTGTAAGGGTTCACCACAGAGGCGGGGCATAGTCCGGTCAAGGAGAGGAAACAGAGATTTTGACAGGATTAAAAGGATTAACAGGATTGAAAATTCTGCAATTTAGGGATTCTGTGGATCTAATTCATCAATCCGGCAATCCCTCAATCCGTTTTTCACCCACAAAGGGGGAATTCTTCGTCTGTATCTGGCGTTTTCCTGTAAATCCTGTAAATCCTGTCTAAGAATGCTTTTCTCTGTGTCTCTGTGGTGAATCGCTTTTAGTCTCGTTCTTCGTGGTGAGTTCCGGAATGATTTTGCCGTCTTTTTCAAGCCGGAATACCCGGTTTCTCCACTCCACACGCTTGCCGAAAAAGGCTGCCGACCAGATGAAAAGGCTGAAAAAATCTCTTAGTAAAACGAGCGGCAGGTTGTGTCTCAAAATTTTATCCCCGAGCCGCCGCACCCCCACCATCCAGGCCATCCAGAGCCTTAAGACGCTCACCGATGCGAAAACGAACAGTCCAAATTTCGAGAAGCCCGAAAAGGCGAAATAGAGAAAGGAAAGGGCCGTCCCGTTAGCAATCAGCGAGCCGGCATGCCCCCATGGAGCACAGGCGCGTATGCCTCTGGCCCACCTTAACTGATGCCGGACAAAATCGGTAATGCTCAGCCTCGAAAGAACCGTCTCGACAATGCGCCTGGAAAGCTTTACCGGCAGACCCGCCTTGCGAACCAGGTTGCCCATCATGTAATCATCCGCCAGGTAGGGAGCAATGGCGGCGAATCCGCCTATGGTCTCGAGCGTTTTCTTACTAATGGCGATGGCTGCTCCGAAGGCGAAAGAAATCCCACCGGCCATCTGGGCCACGAGAACGCCGGGCGCAAATTCCGATGAGATACCCGCCGCCTCCAGTTTTGAGGGTATTCCGGGCGCCTCCCCGGCGCGATAGAGACAGGTGAGCAGCCCATCCGGCGGAAATTCCCCCGAGATCGCCTTAAGAAAATCCGGTCCCACCCGGATGTCGCTGTCCAACATCAGGAGAATCTCATGGCTGGCTTGGGGGAGCATGTTGTTTAAAGTGCTTACCTTCGGATTGGGGCCGATTTCGTCGCCGCTTATCACCAGTCGGATGGGGACTTCGGGGAAGTCTGCCTGCAGTCCGGCGATAACCGGGACAGACGAATCCCGCGAATCGCCAACGCCGAAGAGGATTTCGAATTCCGGATATTCCTGGCGGCAAAGGGATGCATAGTTTTGATAGGCCCCAAAGTCCGCTCCGCAAAGAGGAATCAGAATAGAAACAGGGTCTTTGGAGACAGACGCGGAGAGGGGGAGACACGGGGAGGGGGAGAGGGTATTGTCCCTGCGTCTCCGCGTCTCCGCGTCTCCGCGTCCGAAGAACTTCTCGGCGGCAATTATGCTTGCCAGGTAATAACAGGCGGAAGCCGCAGTCAGGATGCCAAGGAAGACCCTGACCGGTTCGAGGAGAGTCCGGAGGGATAAGGTATGGTTTTCGGGCAGGCAGATCAGCGCTACGCCGAAGCAGACTAGAATGGTCCCAGCCCAGCGCATCCGGTCGATTTGCTCCCTAAGGAAGAATTTTGCCCCCAGGACCGTCACCACATATACGATTGCAGTCGCCGGAACCACAAAACTCAGGTTGGCCCAGGAGAGTACGGTCAAGAAAGAAAAAAAACTTACGGCCAGGCATGCAACGCCAAAAATGAAGTTCAGGTTGCCAGCTATGCGCTTGATCGTTCGCAGGAGCTCAAGCCGGTTGAGCGCCGAGACGTCGCCGACCTGCTTCATGCCCTTGGTGAGGAAAACGTCCCCGGCGGCGTTCGAAAAGACAACCATAAGGACCATCAGGGCCGTCAGCATGCAACTCCCCCCGGCCCAGGTTCGCCGCTCTTGGGAAGCGGGCCCCCTGTTTTATCTTTTGCTGCGCCTGAGAGTGAAACCAGAAAGACCCCCAGAACGATAAGCACAGAGCCGAACCAATGCGCCGGCGAGACCGGTTCGTCGAGAAAGTAGCTGCCGGAAAATACGTTCAGAATGTATCCGAGCGCAGTTACCGGAAGCACGAGGCTCAGGTCGGCCCACGAAACAGCGCAAAGAAAGCAGGCGAAAAAAACGATCAGCAGAATGATTCCTCCCCAGATGAAAGGGCTCCTCAGCGCGTATGCCAGCATCATGAGCGAGAAGCCGTCGCTGAATGAGGGCATAGAAGCGATTACTTTCATTCCTTTGCTGAGCAGTGTATTTGCGACTGCTTGCGCAATAACCGCCAGGGTGATTACAAACGCTGTTTTCATAAATCATTTTCCAGATCGAAGTAGGTGGAAGGGATTATTCCAAGCCGTTCGATGTTAGAACGCACGTAAGGATCGATCAAGATGGAGAATTCCCGAAATTGCCGCACTTTCCTTGCATCGCACGTTGATGGCGAACAGGGCAGGGCGGGGTGAAAATATATTTCGCTGGTCCCATGCGGCAGGCTGTCCAGAAGCGATAAGACGTACTCGATGCTCATATTGCCGGTCAGCAGGTTTCCATATACCCTCTGTGGAAAAATAAATCCTCGCCTTCGGAGTATTCGCTTCATCCTCGCCGTGAGGAGTTTGAAAACAAGAGCAGTTCCGGCGGCTGATACGGGTGAGCCTAAAAAGGGGAGGACTGAAAAAAAATTGTCGGCCGGGACCCGCACTCTTCTTATGCACCGCCTTTCGGAGATTTCTACTATTGCATCGAGGACGACCGGATGTACGTGTAAGTGGCAGTGGCTGTCAACGTGAGAAAAATTTAAACCGGTTTGGCTGAATTTTTCGAATTGAGCGGCGATTTCATTGTAAAGGTCCCTTCTCGCGCTGCGGCAAAAAAAATACCGCAGGCCGGCCCGGGCCGGGCTGGATGGAAAAGTTCCATTTTTGCCGACAATGTGCGGGATTTCCGATGGACGCATAACCGCGTGTCCGTCGGCGCAGGTGACGTGAAGTCCTACGGCGAGGCGGGGATTTTCTTTTGCAAGAGCTACCGCATGCTCACACGCCTGGCCCGAGACCATCAGGCTGGCGCTTGTCAAAATTCCACGGCGGTGAGCAAGGATTACGGCTTCATTGACTTCCCTGGAAACGCCGAAATCATCCCCATTTATAATCAGGCGGCGGGGTTTCATCTCTTGCGGCTGCCAAAAGCGAACGTGAGATCGTGGTATTGTTTCACCTGGTCTTCTCGAAAACGTTGCCGGTAAATTTTTTGCGCCGCGCCCGCAGTCTCAGGTAATCTCGGGCTTCCTGATAAAGGCGGCTGCGATCATGGCTGTCGAAGATCGCCCTCCGAATTATCCTGTATATCACTTTTGGCCTGAAATAGTAGCGGGCGTAAAAGTATTCGACCGCATCCACGATCTCCTGCCGGCTGAGCCATGGGTACTCATAGTTGGGGAGCTGATGTCCCAGTTCGTCCGACATGTCGTCTTCGGTGAGGTAGCCATTGGTCTGAAGGTATTCATAGAATTCTGTGCCTGGATAAGGGTGCGCCAAAGAGACCTGTATGGTTTCGGGATCGAGTCGCTCGGCGAACTCGATGGTGCGCATTATGGTCTGTTTGGTTTCACCGGGCAGGCCGATCATGAAATCTCCATGGACGGTCAGACCCAGTTCACGGCAGTTTTTCATGAATGTGAGGGACTGTTCGAGAGTGATTCCCTTCTTCATGTTATTAAGAACTTCCTGATCGCCGGATTCAAAGCCTACCACCAGAAGACGGCAGCCTGCTTCCTTCATGGCCTTGAGCATATCGTAGTCCGAGTGAACCCGGCTGTTGCAGGACCAGGTGAAATTGATCCCCTTGAGGTGCTTGCCAAGCTCGATTACACGCGTCTTGCCCCATGCCCAGGTGTCATCGTCGAAGAAGATTTCTTTTACCTCCGGGAAAAGTTCAAGCGCGCGCCTCACTTCGGCAACCACGCTTTCGTTGCTGCGAACGCGCCAGGGATGCCCGGTGAAAGTCTGCGGCCAGAGGCAATAGATACATCTGGCCGGGCATCCGCGTGAGGTGTAAAACGCAAGATAGGGATGCTTTAGAAAAGGAATGTTGTATTTGGCCGGATCAAGGTCTCGCCTGTATATTTCCACGATGAATGGAAGTGAATCCAGGTCCTCGATGGGCGGCCGGTCAGCATTGTGAACTATTTTCCCGCCTTCCCTGTAACTGACCCCTGCGATCTGCTTGAGGTCCTTTCCCGAGGCGAATTCGGCAACCGTGTAGTCAAACTCCTTTCTTGCAACGAAATCGATGGCCGATGACGCATTCAAGGCCTGCTCCGGCTGGACGGAAACCGGCGGGCCTACAAAGGCGATCTTAACGGCAGGATTGACTTCTTTTATCTTTTCAGCAAGACGGACATCGTTTTGAAAACCGGGCTTGCTTGTGAATAAAACGAGAAATTCAAAATCCTCTGCGATGCGAATAACCTCTTCAGAGCTGATTCCGTGCGGCGGGGCGTCAACAAGTCTGCTGTCTTTTATCAATCCAGCGGCATAGGCGAGCCAGACAGGGTACCAGTAGGATGAGATTTCGCGGCGCGCAGGCCACCGGGCGCCGGCGCCCCCGTCGAATTTCTCGAATGACGGAGGATTTAGAAGCAAAGTTTTCATGTTCCGTGGTCTCCCTGAATTCAAAAGAAGGCACTATACGAGGGCAAGGCGCCCAGTGTCAAGAAGTCGGGTTTGGACGGGCGGTTCCGGATGGCCTTTGGAAGATGCCTGAAAGCGGGTTCGCGCGTAAGTCATATAGGTCATTTAAGACCTGTATGGACTTCCGCCGACGCTCAATTAGGTATTATCCACAGTCAATTGCTTCGCTGATGCCCTTGCCGGCCAACACCATCGGCAATACATTCTCCTCGGAGGGGACGATGCAGTTGATAATTGCCGGCCCTGGTTTTCGCAGCGCCTCGGGCAGCCCGTTGACTACGTCCTCTTCGGTCCTGAATGTGTATCCCGCTATGCCGTATGCCTTCGCAAGGATTTCGAAATCCGGATGGAATGAGAAATTTACGGCCATATAGCGCCCCTGGCAGTAGTATTCCTGGAGTTGGCGCACCAGGCCTAAAGAGGAATTGTTCATGATGATGATTTTAACGCTGAGGCCCTGCTCCATCATCGTGCCAAGCTCCTGCATGGTCATCTGGATACTGCCGTCCCCGGTCACCAGGATCACGTTACTGGCGGGAGCGCCGAAGCATGCGCCAATAGAAGCCGGCAGGCCGAATCCCATGCAGCCCAGCCCGCCGGAGGAAATAAGCGTGCGGGGTTTCTTGAAATGGTAGTACTGAGCTACCCACATCTGGTGCTGGCCGACGTCGGTTACTATAATGGCCTCGCCCCTGGTGCAGTTCCAAAGCTGCTCGATAATGAACTGGGGCTTTAGTCCACAATCGCGATTGTAGCTCAAAGGGTATTCAGCTTTAAGGGACTTGATGCGTTCGAGCCATTCGGAACGGTCGGTTTTTTCAATAAGCGGGAGAAGCGCCTTCAAAATGAGTTTTACGTCGCCGACCAGCGGCACATTCGTAGTGATCACCTTTCCAATTTCTGCCGGATCGATGTCGATGTGGACTACGGTGGCGTGCGGGGCGAAGCTGTTGATGTTCATTACGACCCGGTCATCGAATCGTGCGCCGAGGCCAATCAGCAGGTCACACTCCGTAATTGCCAGATTGGCGTAGCGGGTCCCGTGCAGACCGAGCATGCCGAGGAAAAGCGGATGGTCGCCGGGGAAGCCGGCAAGGCCCATGAAGGTATTGGTTACCGGCGCCGTTATCGCCTCCGCAAACTTCAAGAGTTCTTCCGATGCGTTCGAGGCGATTATCCCTCCTCCAGCATAGATAACAGGCCTTTTGGCTTTTGCTATGAGCCTGGCGATCTCGTTTATTTGGGCCGGATGCCCTTTATAGGTCGGTCTGTATCCTCTGAGTCGCACCGTCGAGGGGTATTTGAAGCTTATCTTGGCCTGAGCCACGTCCTTTGGAATATCTATGAGCACCGGTCCGGGCCGGCCGGTCGATGCGATATGGAACGCGTTCTTCACCACGGCCGGCAGTTTGTTCGGGTCCTTGAGAAGGTAATTATGCTTGGTGATCGGTATTGTAATACCGGTGATATCCACTTCCTGGAAGGAGTCCGTTCCAATTTGCATCGTAGGGACCTGTCCGGTGAACAAAACGAGCGGGACCGAATCCATATACGCGTTTGCAATGCCCGTAACCAGATTGGTCGCCCCTGGGCCGGAGGTCGCAATACACACACCTACGCCGCCGGTGACCCTGGCGTATCCATCGGCGGCGTGCACGGCCCCCTGTTCATGCCGCACAAGCACGTGCCTGATTTTGGTCGAATGATACAGGGCGTCGTAAACCGGAAGGATTGCCCCGCCCGGATAGCCAAACACAACTTCCACATTCTCTCTTTCGAGGCACTCAACCAGGGCCTCGGCAACCGTCATTTCCACGAAAACACCTCCGCAAAGTTCTGCAACCGGCCGCACCTGCGGTCCCCCGTTCTAATCGTCTTCCAATTCCCGCGCCGGGGTGCCCACGCTCAAGGCTACGAATTTGCTTCCCCTAAGCATGGCTATTTTTCCTGTGCGAACCAGTTCCTTGATCCCATATGGGCGAAAGGATTCTTCCAATGCGTTTATCTTGCCCTCATTCCCGGTGCATTCGAAAGTCAGTGTCTTCCTGCCCAGGTCAACGACTCGAGCCCGGAATATCCCGGCGATGTGCATGATCTCAACACGCTGGCTCGGTTCGGCCGCAACCTTGATCATGACCAGTTCCCGGTCGACATATTCGTCTTCCGTTATATTACTGATCTTGATAACATCTATAAGCTTATGGAGTTGCTTGGTGACCTGCTCTATCAGGGGTTTGTCTCCCTCTACCACAATGGTCATCCGGGAGACATCATGTCTGTCGGTGCGGCCCACCGCAAGACTGTCGATATTGAAGCCGCGGCGTGCAAATAGGCCTGCGACTCGAGTCAGAACACCTGGAGCGTTCTCAACCAGCACCGAAAGGGTGTGCTTATCCATTTATTTGAAACCTCCGGCTGAGTTTTGGAAGCATCTTGAATTTACATGGTTTGGGCGAAATATATCAACATTGGCTGAGCTTTTAAAGCGCAATAGATTCAAAACCTCTGCGCCATGAAGGAGATTCAATTGGGCTACGGTAAAATCATAAACTTCTTTTTCGAACTGGGGATGCTCAAGAAAACCCCTCGCTCGGGTTTTCAGTTTCTGGGGTCCGGCCGCGAATCCGTTGCCGATCATTCGTTCCGTGTGGCGATGATCGGCTTTGCTCTCGCGCGAATGGACTCAAACGTTGACCCCTTCAAGGTCGTTTGCATGTGCCTGGTTCACGATCTGCCCGAAGCGCGCACCGGGGACCGGAACTATGTCAACAAGAGATATGTTGCAGTAGACGAAACCGGCGCCATAGCTGATCTCACAGACTCGCTTCCCTTTGGGGAGGAGATAATGGAGCTTCTCAAAGAGTACAGGGGGGCCGGGACAGTTGAAGCCGGACTCGTTCACGATGCAGACCAGCTTGACCTGATTTTGGAGCTCAAGGAACAAAATGACCTCGGAAATTCCTACGCCGCGAAATGGATACACTTTGCCAGACAGCGCCTGATTACTTCGATCGCCAAAGAAATCGCCGAAGAAATCTTGACGACGGATTCAACGGACTGGTGGTTCAAAGGACACGACGCGTGGTGGGCCAAAAAGCACGAAGAATAATCTGGATAACTATTCGCTGTCTTTCTTTCGGTGATCGGATATCGATATCACTTTACCCTGCTTGCCGGTTTTTTCTTGTTTCTGTTTTTTGTGCACGACCAATTCGGGTTTTGCAGGGTTTTTTCTCGTGTCCTCAGGCTTTATTTGAGAATGTTCTTCGGCGGGAGCGATCACTTTTTCAATTCTCATTGGCCGGCCGCCCATCGTGAATTCCCCGCCGTTGTAATAGGCTTCGCGCAAAATCCAGGTCACCACCAGCAAAGGGACCTGAAGCACCAGTAGTTTCACGTTAAACCAACCCGGCTTTACGTCGGCGGATATTTCGTCGACCCTGGCAAAAAAGCTCGGGTTGTTATCCATATATACGAGAACGACGTCCCCAACTTTGGTCATTAATGCCTGCCGGTAACCTCGGGTTGTGTGGTCCGCATTGGACCTGTTAAAATCAGTATACACCTTAATGCGGAAAAGAATCCGCCCTAATCGGCTATTTTGTGCGTTGGTTCAATGATCCAGAGGCATATAGGACAGATAATTTTGACGAGCGCCGTTTCGCGTCCGTCCGAGCACGTATTCCTCGTCCAGGCATGCCGGGACCATAGGCAGCTTTTCGATATCCGGGACATGGAACCCAAAGATCATCTCCAGGAACTGAGTAACGATCTTGAAGGTTACTCCCCACAAAACTTCGGCCCGCTTTCCGATCTTATAAATGAAACACGGGAAATCCATGGTAGCCCCTCTGAATCTCCACTCCAGATGGGGAGGAACGAACCTTCTGTAAAGGGCGTAGTTAAAAGGGTTCAGAAGCGCACGCAGGGGAAACTGCACGATCCTTTCGACTTCCCAGCTCAAGTGAAATCGTTTCTGGTAGGAAACCCATGCAACCATCGGATGGACTGACCGGCGAAAAAGGATGAGGCACTGAGTGGGAAGCGGGCCAAGGAAAGTCAGCCCGAAAGGATTGAGGCCCATTTCTTCCCATGCCTCTCGGAGCCCCGCCGCATAAAGTAGTGCGAGAAATTCGGCATTTTGCGGCTGTCCTGTTTTCAATTCGCTCCAACAGGGCCATCTCGAAAGGCTTGAACCCGGAAACGCCAGAAGACGGGCAAGAAAATGGTCGAGTTTTTCAACGGCCCCACCGGGGCAGCACAGGTCTCCAAACTGTTTGACCTCCTTTGAGCGTTTGTTCAGGATAACGCATATCTCCGGTATGCCGCCGTCCTCGGACAAAAGCCACCCAAGGAGGAGCAATACGCTTGACGTGCGCACGCCGTATTGGCAATCCTCGTTTTGGAAAAGGGTCTCCATGCCGCAGAACTCTGAGAGCACGCTGACCACGCGCTTCCGCAAAGCGGCCGCATCGAACACCAGGTCCAGGTCGGCCGGCGGGATGTTCATGTCGGAAAACCGTGTAGCTTTTTCTCTATGCGTTTGCCCGAGATCGGAAACAGGGTCTTTATTTCAGGAGCAAACAGGCTGATTTTGAATTCCTCGATCATTTGGCTGACATCCTCTATAAAATCAAGCCCCTCTTGCGTGGGGCGGGAAAGAATCCGCTTTCTGATCTCATCGAGTTCAGCCCTGTATACACCGAACTGAGCTTCTTTGGCACGGTCCTTTTCGGGGGCTGCATAGGCACGCTCCGCCCGAATTCTAAGCCCCTTGAGGTAGCGTGGCAAGAGTCTCATCCGGCGATCTGAAAAACGAGACAGAAAATCCGGCGGAATAAGTGTTTCAAACTCTGCTGCAATCACGGCCAACCGGTCGATGACAGCCCGGTTTGCGCCCGCCATGCGCATAAACCGGTCAAGCACAACGCGCGTATCATGCCTCTGCCCCACCGCTTCGAGAACAGGCATCCGAATTTCATTGCCGAGAATTCCCATACGGCCTTTTAGTCTTTCAACATTTTCCAGAAAACCGTCCCGGTTGGGATGCTGCGCTGAGTCCAATCCGAACAGGCCGCGCAGAATATAATCATGGAGAGCGAAAGAAGCCGCTTTTATGCCGCCCACGAAAAGAACTCTCGATGCGGATGTATCCGGAAAGGCCCAGTCCTTTCGGAATTCTTTGAGTTCGGGGGCGAATGTCTGTTTATAAAGGCGCATGAGTCCTGCGCGGGTCGATTCCATTGCGCCGCCAGGCTCAGCGAAGAGACGAACGGCAACCTTTCCCTGCTCGTCAGCCAAACCCGGATAGGCAAGTCGCCGAATTCCCAATGCATCCGTTCCAATTTCTATGCTCTGCGGCAGGTCCCCGAAATCGGGGCCTGAGAGTTCATCTCGTTCCCAGTTTTTTCTGGACTCATTCCAAAGTTCGTCCTCGTGCTTTCCAATGGCCAGGGGTCGGAGGGTTTCGATTTTGCGTCCCGAGGCCAGAACGTTTCTCTGGTCTCCGAGCACTTCGAACCGCATCCTGAGGTGATCGGGCAACTGCTCTCTGTCCCACTGTTCGGGTGTGATCCGGATTCCCGTGAGATTGAACACCGCCTCGCTAAGCCGGCCGTAAAAGTCTCCGTGTCCGAAATCAAGTTCTTGCCATATGCGCCGGGCAGTTTCGTTAACCGGCGCCAACTGCCTGCGAACGCCTTTGGGAAGACCTTTGAGCAGGACCGTCACTTTTTCCGGGAGCATGCCGGGAACGAGCCACTCGAAGGGTTCGGCAGGCAGGACCGGCATGGTATGGACCGGCACAGTGAGCGTGAGGCCGTCGTCCTCCTCGCCGGGGCGGAAAGTGTATCGCAGAGGAAGTTCGATCTCTTTTGCCCTTAGTGTATCGGGGAATTGCTCCATCGCGTCGAAATCAGGTTCGGTTCGAAGGAGGTCTACCTTCTTCATTTTCAAAAAATCGTCTCCTCCCCTGTCTTTGATGAGCATGTCAAAGGACCTGATATCTGCGATTTGGGGAATGCGGGCATCATAGAATCTAAAAAAGGCCTCGTCGTCTACAAGGAGGTCCCTGCGGCGGGCCTTGCTTTCCAGTTGCTCAATTTCTGAGAGCAGGGTCTGGTTGTGTTCTACAAAGGCGTACCTGCCAGGAAGGTCTCCTTCGACGAGTGCTGAACGGATAAAAATGTCTCGCGCTTCCGCAGGATTTATGCGTGCGAAGTTGACTTTGCGCCGGTCCACTACGGTGAGGCCGTAGACAGTGGCCTTTTCGAAAGCCACGACCTGGCCGCGTTTTTTCTCCCAGTGAGGCTCCGACCAACTGTACCTGCATACGTGCCGCCCGACCTCTTCTATCCATGCGGCGTCAATGTTCGCCGCCGTGCGCGCAAAAAGCCGGGAGGTCTGCACCAGTTCAGATGCGACGATCCATTGGCCGCCCTTGTTGAAAATGTTAGACCCCGGAAATATCATCGCCTGCCGGTCCCTTGCGGCCGAGTAGATGTTTTTCTCCTTGCGTAGCGCCACTTGGCTGAGATAGCCGCTCAGGATCGAGCGGTGGATGGCGTCATAGCTTGCTGGGGTGGAATTTTCGATAAAATCGCCGAGTTCGCTGAGAATGGAGCGAACTTGCTCAAAAATGTCGCGCCACTCACGGATCCTCCGAAAAGAGAGAAAGTGCTCGCGGCAAAACTTTCGGACCTGGCTGGAAGTTCTGCGGGGGGATCGTTCCGCATCTATCCGGCCGGCCGCTTCGGGCATGGTTTCGGTTGCGACCGGTTCCTGCCAGCAGCCCTGCCAGATCTTTAGAAGAGACACAAAATCGGAGCGCCGGTCTCGAAAAACAGCCTGCGCCTGCTCAGCCTGTGCTTCCTGATCGAGCGGCCTCTCCCGCGGGTCCTGGATGCTCAGTGCAGCGCCGATAATCATCAGCTCCCCGAGCGCGTTTTCTCGCCTTGCCTCTATCAGCATCCTGGAGATGCGCGGATCGAGTGGCAGTCGGGCCATCATTTTGCCAATCGGGGTAAGTCTGTGGTGATCGTCAACCGCGCCGAGTTCGCGCAGAACTGCGAAGCCGTCCTTGATCGCGGCTGGAGAGGGCGGATCCAGGAAAGGGAAATCCTGTATTCTGCCCAGCTTTAGATAAAGCATTCGCAGTATTACCTCGGCAAGGTTGGACCTCTGGATTTCCGGTGGCGTATACAGGGGCCGCTCAAGGTATTCTTTCTCGGAGTAGAGCCTCACGCAGACGCCCGCCCTCACGCGGCCGCATCGTCCTTTCCTCTGGTCGGCGCTGGCCCTGGAGATTGGCACCACCGGAAGGCTGCGAGTCTTCGATCGTGCATTGTACCAGGCTATTCTGGCCAGTCCTGTGTCGATTACGTACTTTATTCGCGGAATTGTGATCGAAGTCTCTGCGACGTTTGTGGCGACGACAATCTTGTCCTGGGGAATCGGGGCGAAAATCTTTTGCTGGTCGGATGCCGCCATTCTGCCGAAAAGCGGCATGACAGCGGTGTTGGCATAGTGTTGATCTTCGAGGCGCTGGACCGTTTCGATGATGTCGCTCTCGGTTGGCATGAATATAAGAATATCGCCTCTTTTTCCGGGGCTGAGTTTGAACAGGTCAGCCGCTGCTACTGCCTGATCGATGTAGTTCACATCCCCGGCTTCCTCATTCTCAGTCTGAACGGCGGGCCTGTGCCACACTTCGACCGGCCAGGCCCTTCCGGAAACTTCGATGATGGGCGCCCCGCCGAATGCGCTGGAGAATTTTTGCGGATCGATCGTGGCCGACGTAATTATCACCTTAAGGTCGTGTCTTTTGGGCAGCGTCTGTTTGAGAATGCCGATGAGAAAGTCTATATTGAGGGTGCGCTCGTGCGCTTCGTCCACAATGATCGTGTCATAGGAGCGGAAATATCTGTCCTTTTGCGCTTCGGCGAGCAAAATGCCGTCGGTCATGAATTTTATTCTGGTAGTGCGGGCGGTGCGATCCTGGAAACGTATTTTGTATCCGACCAGGCCGGGTCCGTTCGGTGCGAGTTCTTCGGACACGCGTGCGGCAAGGGTGATCGCCGCGATCCTGCGCGGCTGGGTGCAACCGATGAGGCCGGATCGGCCTCTTCCCGCCTCCAGGCAGAACTTGGGGATCTGTGTGCTCTTGCCCGACCCTGTCTCACCCGTAATGACGAGGACCTGGTGTTCGCAAATAGCGCTGACGATCTTTTCCCGCCATTCCGTAATAGGCAACTCGGCAGGGTAGGAGGGCGCAAACACTTGCGCACGGGCGGCAATGTCGCAATATTTTCTCTTGGACGGGGAAGCAGCCATCGAATGTGAGTCTAACCACTCCATTTTGATTGAGTCAATATTTTAGATTCTATTATAATCCCCACAAAGAATTCCTGTTTATTTTCCGCAGGCCATGGAAGGACGTGAATGATTGGATTGAAAGCCAGGGTGCAGGAAGCCGCCGATTCGATAAAACTACGCCTGACAGGCGAACCGGCTGTGGGGTTGATCCTTGGGACGGGCCTCGGCGGCATTGTGGACCAAATCGATAAGGCTGTCGTGGCGCCTTACCGGGAGATACCTCATCATCCGGTCTGTACCGCCCCGGGTCATCAGGGACAGCTTGTATGCGGCAGGTGGGCTGGGAAGCCCATTATCGCCATGGACGGCCGCTTTCACCTCTACGAAGGTTATTCGCCCCAGATGATTTCATTTCCAATCAGGCTCCTTCGGGCGCTGGGGACGAAAACACTTGTGCTTTCCAATGCCGCCGGCGGTCTGAACCCGAATTTCCAGGCGGGGGACCTGATGGTTATAACGGACCACATAAATTTTACCGGGCAAAACCCGCTGGTTGGACCTAATGTCGATGAGTGGGGCCTGCGGTTCCCGGATATGGTCGAGCCATATAGCAGCAGCCTCATTGAGCTTGCCGAAAAAACGGCGCTCAAAGAGAGCGTTGTGCTCCGCAGAGGCGTATATGCCGGAGTGGTGGGCCCTTGTCTGGAGACCGCCGCCGAGACGCGTTTTTTGAGAATGTCAGGGGCGGACGCCGTAGGCATGTCCACCATAATGGAAGTCATAACGGCAGTGCACGCCGGCATGGAGGTACTGGCGATATCGGCAATAACAAACGTCAACCTGCCCGATTGCTACAAGCCGGCTGTGGTCGAGCAAATCATAGAAACAGCAGGCAGTTCAGGAAAAATACTCAGCAGACTTCTCGAGAAGATTCTCGAACAGTGTTGAAATCGTTGTGAGGCGGGGAGCAGGAACGCAGACTCCGGCAAAAACATTTCAGGGCTTTGAGGTCTGGAAGAATTCGCATGCCTTTTTGCTTGGCGTCTATCGCCTGCCAGCGGCCTTCCCGGCAGGACAGGCTTCGGGGGTCTTGATTCTCGCTTCTTGCTTCCAGCTACCCGCTCCTCGCTTCAATCCGCCCAGGGACTCCAGAGGTTTCTCTGAAAAAAATCATGGCCAAAAATCTCCTGGTTTGACCCGCATTTCTTTATACGGCCTTCATACATGACCGCTGTTTTTTCGGCAAGGAATGGTATTTCGGTATAATCGTGAGTCACGAACAGGGTGGTCATGTTCAGTTGTTTGAGAATCTTGCCCAGATCGTTAAGAAGCGAATTGCGGGTAGGATAGTCAAGCGATCCGAACGGTTCATCCAGGAAAAGCAGGTCAGGCTCGAGGGCGAACGCCCTGGCAAGGCTCGTGCGTTGAGCCTCGCCCCCTGAAAGCAATCTCGCCTGCTGCGACGAAATATGCCCTACACCAAAAATGTCGAGCCACTTTTGCGCCCTGGCGAGGGCCGTCTTTCTGGGCGCTTGGCGTATGCGCAAAGCCGTAGTGAGATTGCCAAGCACAGACATATCGAGCAGGAGGGATTCCTGAAAAACGACGGCCATTCGGCGGCGTAAGTGAAGAAGATTGTTTGGGCCGGCGGTGACGCCGTCAATTTCGATGGATCCGGAGGTGGGCTGATGGAGCAGGGCCAAAGTGAGAAGGAAAGTTGTTTTTCCTGCCCCGTTCGGACCTATGAGCGCGATGGTCTCACCCTGATTCAGGGAAAAATAATCGACGCTGAAAATTTCCCTGGCGGAGTCTGCCCGCCGAAGATTTCTGGCGACCAGCAATGGTTTCAAAAGGTAACGGCAGCCTTTCGGATTGCATCAGGATAAATAGACGTTATGTTAGCCCTTACATATACTATTTCGCGGCGGTCCGGTCAAAGTAATTAGTTACCGCAAATCCCCGACCCGCAGCCGCTGCCGGAAGCGTGATCCTGAAATATCGTAAAATTTGCATTTAGGCGGCAAAATGCCCATTTCTGCACTTAGGATTTAGGGATTTTGCAATTCCTCAACCTCTCAATCCACAGCCATTTCTGTTAATCCTGCTAATCCTGTAAATCCTGTCTAAGAAAGCTTTTCTCCGCGTCCTGTCCCTGGCCTGTCCACGACCAGCATCTGTTACGAAAAGTTCCTTAGGCNNCATGAAAAACTGCTTCGAAAAGGCCGCCCACAAGGGGCAAGACTACGGTTCGTTCAGGCAACTTTCATGGTTCTGGCCAGCCCAACGGGACATGAAATGCTGCGGTGAACGATTACGAATCACCTGTGGCACGTCGTTTGCTCCCACACCCTTTTGAAGAATTTCGGAACGGGGCGAAACTCTTTGCGAGAAGGACAAGGTCAATGCTGGTCACTATGAGAAGGAGGATGATTGTGGGAAACTGGAGATGTTCGATATGCCGTTATGCCGCGGCGATTTTCATCACTCTGGGTTTTGCTTTATGTTGCGCGTCATCGGATGCCTATGCCGGAGGCGTTCATTTTGGCTTTGGGATTGATGTTCCGCCGCCGGGTTATGCTGTGGCGCCTCCTGAAGTGGTTTACCCGCCCCCGGTAGTTGTCGAACGGAGGCCGCCCCCGCCCCCGGTAGTGGTCGAACGGGCGCCGCCCGTTGTTTACGAGGAACCGGTGGTTGTTGAGAGACACTCTGTGTATTATTACTATTACCACCCGTCCTATCAGTACCATGCTTATCACGTGGAGACGGGACGGGAGTACTACAGGCAGAGAAGTCAAGAGTGGGAAGATGATGTCGAATATTAGGGAGCATCATTAATCTTACAGGAAGAAAGGGGCTGTTCCCCTTCTTCCTGTATTCGGTCAAAGTCCTTGCGAAAATCCTCGAAAAACCGGACAGAACTCATCTTGGATTTCTTGAAGACCCTGGATTGAACCTTTAAGCGGCAGAGGCGTTGATCGGGGTGGTTTTACCTCCTTTCCGCTTTCTCACCGGTCCCGATATTCCCGCATGGCGGATAGCTATTTGCTAATATTACATCAGATGCCCCGGTTTGTGAGGGAAGATGTGCACGCACGGAAACCATAATTCAGGAATAATGGGAGGCACGGTTGCGGCGACTGAGGCGGCCGGACATACTGAAGGCGCGAGCGGTTTGTGAGGCTGAAGGGATAACGCAGGAGGAATTCGCATGTGAAAAGTGGGCCAGTTTTGAAAAGAGAACATTCTGCGGACCGGCTTAGACCACTCCAAGCGGACGCTGGGCGCTGGGACGCCCACCGTCGGCAAAGGGTTGTCTCGGCGTCAAGAATTCAGGACCTGCGATGGTGATTTTCTGCCGGAGTCGTTACGGTCGAAGTCGCCGTCAAAGCTGACGATTTGCAGATTAGATAATTCAGCGCACCGGTGTTGGTCCAGGAGGCGCTCAAGCCATATATTCGTGTCCAGCAAGTACACGGCTCAATCTCCTCGCCATTCCAGGGCTTTTTTTTGCAGCTCCAGGGACGTGTATTGGTCGCGGTAATCTCGCAAGGCCCCAGCCCAATCCTGCCGCAACATCCGCCCATTCTTCCGTGCCCGCCTCTCCAGAAGGAATTCGACGAAATCGCGCACTTCCCCATGCAGGTCGGGTGGAAGCTCCCTTATGAGCTCTTTGAGAGCTTTCGATGTTTGTTTCATGGCTCTCCTTTCACCATCCCGATTCCCACCAACTGACGAAATTAACTTAAATGACATGACAGCTTTAGTCGACGGGGATTTCGTTGGAAAACTCTCATTTCGGGCAGAAGGCGGGAAATTTT
>PLSV01000279.1:5769-40044 GCA_003165235.1 Syntrophobacteraceae bacterium | reverse complement strand
CCTGCCCTGCTTGTCTAACAATAATAGGACAGTGTTGTACTGTAAATGTTTCAAACACGCCATATCATTTCTTCACATCCGTTTTGTGATTGTGATTACCCGCCCCG
The DNA here is from genome assembly GCA_003165235.1 of Syntrophobacteraceae bacterium. Lineage (GTDB taxonomy): Bacteria > Desulfobacterota > Syntrophobacteria > Syntrophobacterales > Syntrophobacteraceae > SbD1. The sequence goes on along the minus strand of PLSV01000279.1, from coordinate 39,937 downwards.
ATATCCAGGGGCTGGCCGGCCTCCCGGCAATTCGAGTTCGCGGCGCCAACCATCCCAGACCGCCAGACCATTTTTCAGGAAAATCCCCCATGGGTACGGAACTGGTGCATCTTTGCGTCAAGAATCTTGATTTATGACACACGGGGGGACTCAGAAAGACATTCAATTGTCGGGTCAGCGACCCGACAATTCGATAATTTTGAAGGCAAGGTGGTTTCTTACTGACTCTCGCTGGCCGTATGTGGAAACTCTGGCGTAGCCGCAGATCACGGGGGGTCAACAGCCGCGTGGTCGAGCGCCCGCGTAGCAAGCGCAACGACGCGCGGAATAGGCTTCGCGCCCTGTTCGTAATAGGCCACCATGCGACGGCTTAACCCAAGCGCACGCGCCGCCGTCTCGAGCGTATAGGCTTTGCGTTCGCGCCAATGTTTGAAAGCGTCCGGCGACATGGTTACGCCCGCCTGTTCTTGCGCAAGCCGCCAAAGGGTGTCGGCAGCCATGTCTATCTCATCAGACCAAACAATATCCGCGCCATGCTCGCCAACCCTTACGCGCCCGAACAATTCCGGCGAATGGCGCAACGGCTTATAGATACGGAACGTCTCTACCAAGCCGGAAACATCCACGCGGCTTTCCTCGCCTCTGTTCCAACGGATGCGCAAGGTCAAAGGCTTCTCGCCCGTTGTCACGGCAATGATGCGCGGTAAAGTTTTTTTCGGCATGATCAGCCCCTTTCGTTGAGTTCAGCCCACCGAAGAGCCAACTTCTCCTGATGGGCTTGCGCCCACGCCAGAGCCTCGGCAATCTGAGTTTCGCTGGCTTCGCCGGCAATCACCGTCAAGTCCGAAATCCTCACCAGCACTTGGAAGTCTGGCGCGGCAATATGGAAGTGCGGCGGGCGGTGATCGTCGGCGTACATCCGCACGCTGACGGAACCAAAGCTTTGCAATATCGGCATAGAAACCCGTTAACATCCTCAATAACTGGACAATTAAAACAAACTGTCCATAGTGCAACTATTGCACTGCCGGGGGCAAAAGTCAAGCCCTATCCTAGAGGGACGATTCGCGCCTCATAATATGAACATATATTTATTCTGCATCAGATTATAGACCATCATTGTCAGAGCAGCATTGCAAAATAATAAGATTCAAATTCTTTCAGACTGCCGGAATTATTTTGCAGTTGCGCGATGTCTCAGGTTGGGGTATCGCTTTGGTAAGGGCAGTTCCGGGAGGCGATGCGAGTCACAATTCTCATAGCGCTGACGGTCGCTGTGCCGCAGTGAGAGTAGAGCGTCCAACGGATATTTCCTGCCTGAGGACAGTCAAATTTAACAATCATAGAGGGGGGACGAAAATGAGAAGGCTTGCGCTACTTGCAGCAGTTGTTTTTTTAATTTCCTGGAGCGGTATGAGCGCGGAGGCTGCTGAGCCGACCTGGAGCACGGGGGCTGTACAGGCTTCCCATTATGTCGGGCCGTCGAAGTCGAAGAATGATGGGGACACGCATGGCATCGTAGGCATGAACTATATGTGTCAACAAACATACGGGAACACCGCGCACATGTGCAATGTGGACGAGTTCTTTGGCTCGTCGGCGATTGCAAAAGGGGCGGCCGCCGCACCCCAGATGTGGATTCACCCCAGCGTGCACGACTGTTTAGTCGAGTCATCAGGCGGCGCTGTTACGTGCCGCGAGGCCGACCTGGGAAGGGATCAGGAGTCCACGTTGTTGCAGGCGTGTTCCCCAGCGCCCGGTGTTAATTCATGGACGATGAACAGTGAGGTTTCGGGTATGTCCGTGGAGGCCGCCGGAGGTGTGAACAACGCGTTCTTGATGCCGCAGCTCTGCTCCAAGAGCCTGCCGGTAGCCTGTTGTGCCCCCTGACGGTGCAGCGTTGGGTTTAGTAGGGTGTAAAATTAGCATTCAAACAGTCCCCTTTACATATCTCACAATGTATAAGGCCACATCAATCACGGTGTGGCCTGAATCCACTGTTCAAAAATATTCTTGCGAAGCCGGAATGTTACTGTAATATCATTTTGCGCCAGGTTCACCTGCCTCGCCCCTTTCTCATTGCTCACCCGCCAAATCGAGGAAGCCAAATGACAAAATTCAAATTCCTGCTTTTCCTGGCTTTGCTGCTCGGATTCGTCGCCACTGCTTACGCCGGTTTCGATGAGGGTATGGCTGCCTATGACAGAGGTGATTACGCCAAGGCTTATCAAGAGTTTAAGGCTTTGGCGGACCAGGGGGACGCCGAGGCGCAATCTGCTCTGGGAATGATGTATGAATATGGCGAAGGCGTGTCGAAAGACTATGCCGAAGCATTAAAATGGTTCCGCAAGGCGGCTGAGCAGGGAGATGACGAAGCGCAATTTGAATTGGGCTGGGCCTACGCCGAAGGTAGTAGTGCGCCGCAGGATTATGCCAAGGCCGCTAAGTGGTATCGCAAGGCGGCGGAGCAGGGATTCGCTCCTGCACAACGTGAACTGGGAGGGCTCTACGCCAGCGGTCAAGGCGTGACACAGGATTATGCCAAGGCCGTCAAATGGCGCCGCAAGGCGGCGGAGCAGGGAGATGACGTAGCACAATTTGAATTGGGCTGGGCGTACGCCGACGGTAACAGTGTGCCGCAGGATTTCATACAGGCCTATATGTGGTTTGATTTGGCGGCGGCACACGTCAATGATACATATGCGGAAGATTATGCAAAAGATTTCAAAGACAGTCTCGCCGAGAAAATGACGCCAGCCCAGATCGCCGAGGCGCAGCGCCTGGCAAGAAAGTGGAAGCCGAAAAGCCGGGATTAGAGCCTGCCCTGCTTGTCTAACAATAATTAATCAGGGTAAACCTCCGGCTCTGCCTGCGGACTCACAGAGTTTGACATTTCCGGGAATGCACGAAAGTTTTGCATGGTGGACCGCTTAGAACTCCACGAAAAGCCCAGGATCGGATATCGTCATTCCGGCGGCGCTTTTGAGCCGGAATCCAGGTGTTTTGCCGGATTACATAGAAATCAAAGCACTGGACCCCGGCTTAAAACCTGCCGGGGTGACGTAATACGGCCTTCTATCCGCGTGGAAAATATGAAGCGCGCCAACACTCCAGCCGCTTCGAGCGGTCCACGGTTTTCCAGCCCGGAGGCATCTGACTATTCTGCACAAGAATAACCCTTGTTGAACAGATTTCAGCGCTTGCTTCAGCCGCCCGTTTAAGAGCATTAAGCATAAGGCGTGGGCATCGCTCCGTCGCAGAGGCAGGTTTAATCGCGGCGCGCCTCAACTTTTCGCAGTTCTTCGGATCAGGTTTCCAGCAGCGATGCGGAATTTTTGTCCACCAGCCAGTAGAGTTTGCCTCCATAACAATCGGGTTTAATCAGCCGGGCGGGAAAGCGCTCGGGTCCGGGCCGCTGAGTAAGGACCTCTCTGAGCACCACCGCCTTGGAGGCGCCGGATGCGATAAAGGCCAAAACCAAGGCCTGATTGAGAATTGGGGCGGTCAATGTGACCCTGTGAATTGCTTCTTTTTCACTGTAAATTTCGGTGACCCAGCGATCCTTCTCCAGCAGCGCCGGCGTTCCGGGAAAAAGCGAGGCCGTATGGCCGTCAGTCCCCAGCCCCAAAAAGACCAGATCAAAGCTTTTAGGGCCGCCGTCAAAAAAGGACCGCAGCAGGGATTCATAGCTCCGGGCGGCATTCTCAGCCGAACCGGCGCAAGCAATGGGGTGGACGTGGCCGGGAGGCACGGGAACATGGTCGAGGAGTTTTTCCCGGGCCATCCGGGCGTTGCTCCTGGGATCGTTGGGCGGCACGCACCGCTCGTCACTCCAAAAAACGTGAACCCGGCCCCAGTCCACCTGTGTATTGAACGGAGGACCGGCCAGAAGCTCGTAAGCGCGCTGGGGCGTGCTTCCTCCCGAAAGCGCGACGCTGAACCGGCCGTGGTCTTCTGTCGCCTCCTTCGCCTGCCGCAGGAAAAGCTCTGCGGCGGCCCGGCTCAGGGCTTCATAATCGGCATGAACGCAGATCACTCCATCGGTTCTCTTGCGACTCGGCATATTGCAAGGTCCTCCCGGCACTGCAGAAATGTGGGCAACGTCCAACTGCGTCCGTCCTGGGCAATGAGGATGTCAAATGCTTCCGGCCCCCAGCTTCCGGCCTGGTAATTAAAAAATTCGGTCGGCCTGACCGACCGCCACATCTCCAGAATTGGGGTGATCACCCCCCAGGCGGCCTCAGTTTGATCGGCGCGCATGAACAGCGTGGAATCTCCCTTCATGATGTCGAGCAGCAAGGTCTCGTAGGCTTCGGGCGAGCGGACCTGGAATGCCTCGCGGTAATAGAACTGCATCATTACCGGGGCAAGCGCCATACTCTGGCCGGGGTGTTTGACCTCGAATCGCAGCAGAATGCCTTCCTCGGGCTGCATGGCTATCAACAGCCGGTTTGGCCGGGAATCCAGAAGCGCCGAAGCCGGAAAGGTCTGGTGCGGCACGGGCCGAAAATGAATGGAAACCTCTGAGTTTCTGGCGGGAAGCCGTTTGCCGGTGCGCAGGTAAAACGGGACCTCCTGCCATCGCCAGTTGTCCACGTAGAGCTTGACCGCCGCAAAAGTTTCCGTGGCCGAATCAGCGGCCACGCCGGGTTCGGAACGGTATCCCCGGACGCGGCCGCCTTCGATCCAGCCTCCGCCATACTGGCCCCGGACAGCATTTTGATGGACCTGCTCCGGGCGAATGACACGAATAGCGCGTAGAACGTCGACTTTCTTTTGCCGGACTTCATCGCTGTCAAATGAGACCGGGGCCTCCATGGCAATGAGGCAGAGGATTTGGAGGAGGTGGTTTTGAACCATGTCACGGAGCGCCCCGGCGTGCTCATAATAGCCGCTCCGGCTCCCAACCCCATCGTTTTCCGCCACGGCGATCTGCACGTGGTCGATGTAGCGGCGGTTCCAAATCGGCTCGAAGAGAGTGTTAGCGAACCGGAAGGCGAGGATGTTTTGAACAGTCTCTTTACCGAGGTAGTGGTCTATCCGGTAGACTTGGGATTCCTGGAAATATTGGGTGAGGAGCCGGTTCAGTTCCCGGGCCGAATTGAGGTCGTGGCCAAAGGGTTTTTCCACAACGATTCGGGCATGCTCGCGGTCCAGGTTGAGTTTTGCGCCCGCAAGCCCTTCAGCTATGGGCTTGATCACGCTCGGAGGCAAGGCCATATAGTAAATCCGGGTGGCCTTTGCGCCCCACGTTTCATCGTAGGCCGAAAGCTCCTTTGCGAGCCCGTCGAATGCCTGCGGATCGTTCAGATCGGCTTTCGAAAAGACAATATGAGGGGCAAATTCGTCCCAACTCTGTTGATCGGTCTTCCCACCGATCGAAAACTCATCCACGCCTTCGCGCAGTCGCCGGCGGTAGGAATCATCGGCAATCGGCTTGCGGCCGACTCCCAGAATTGCGAATCGCTCCGGCATATATCCGTCCACAAAAAGATTGTAGAGGGCCGGCGCCAGCTTGCGCCACGTGAGGTCGCCGCCTCCTCCGAAAATGACGAATACTGTCGCTTGGTTAATCTTGTCGTGCTGCATCACGTATTTTCCTCCACCATGCTCCAGACCGTATGCAGAAATTTGCCCGGCATGTCTTTCCGCTCGTAAGTGTGCGCGCCAAAATAATCGCGTTGCGCCTGGATCAGGTTGGCCGGAAGCCATGCGCTTCGGTATGCGTCGAGGTAGGCAAGGGACGCTGAAAACCCGGGCGCAGGGACTCCGAGTTCCGCCGCCATGGCGACTGCCATTCGCAGGGATTTTTGCCGGGCATTGACTTCCCGGCTGAAATACTCATCCATCAAAAGGTTCGCGAGATTGGGCGCCTTTCTGAACGCAGTGCGGATGGGATCGAGGAGGCCGGCGCGGATAATGCACCCTCCGCGCCAGATCCGCGCCACCGTCTCCATGTCCAACCCGTACTCATAGCTTTTCGACGCCTCTTTGAGCAGGGCGAACCCTTGTGCATAGGTCATGACCATTCCAACATAGCATGCATTTCGAAGGTGTTCGATCTCGCCCGCCTGGTCGCCGTCAAACCGATGGCCGGGGCCGTGCAGCACCTCAGCAGCCTTTTTTCGCTCATCGAGAAAGCCTGAAAGATTTCTCATCATTACGGCCGCATCCACATTGGGCGTCGGCACATCGAGATCCATCGCATCCCATGAGGTCCATTTCCCCGTGCCTTTCTGTCTTGCCTTATCGAGAATGAAATCGATCAGCGCCAGGCTGGGGTTTTTTTCGTCTTTGTAACGGAATATGTCTGAGGTAATCTCGATGAGGTAGGAATTGAGTTCTTCGCCATTCCATTTCGAGTAGATTTCGGCCAGTTCGCCGGCGCTCATTCCAAAGCCGCGCTTCATGATGTCGTAGGTTTCGGAAATGAGCTGCATAAGGCCGTACTCGATCCCGTTATGGACCATTTTTACGTAATGACCGGCCGAACCGGCGCCCAGGTGCGCGACGCAGGGGTCGCCATTCACGCGCGCAGCCGAGGCTTCCAGTATTTTACGGACTCGCTCGTAGGCGACGGAAGGACCGCCGGGCATGAGGCTCGGGCCGCGCCGCGCCCCGGATTCGCCTCCGGAAACGCCCATGCCCATGAAGAGCATATCGCTTTGGGCCATGAGCTTTCCCCTGCGGTTAGTGTCTGTGAAGTGCGAGTTGCCGCCGTCGATGATGAGGTCCGACTTATCAAAATGAGGAATCAGGGCGCTGATTGCGTCGTCCACAGGCTTTCCGGCGGGAACCAGCAACAAAACGGCCCGTGGACGGCGCAGGCTGGCCGCCAGTTCCTGCACCTGGCCTACCGCAACGATCCTCCCCCCGCTTTCATTTCTTTGAGCGAGCTCCCGAGCTTTTGCTGCGTCCACATCGTAGACGGCAACCGAAAACCCGTGGCCGGCCATATTGAGGGCCAAATTACCCCCCATCACGCCGGCGCCCTCCAGCCCTATGTCGCATTTCTTATCTGTCATGCCGGCCCCCATTCAACTGTTCTTAAAGGCTTAGCCTTCCCGTCTTCATTGCCGATGTCCACGAACAAATCTCTCACTTTTTGCCGGTTCATCAGCACGCCTCGGCAAGGCAGATATTGTTGCGCTTCTCTTCGAGATTCGACATCAGGCTGTCGTAGGGCTTGTTGAACTTTTCTATCCCCTCGTCTTCAAGCTGCTGAGTCGCCTTGTCGATGTCTATTCCCAGTCCGGCAAGGATCTCGAGGTTCCTGTAAGCCTCGTCCAGTTTGTCTTCCAGGCGGGAAGCTGGATCGCCGTGATCGCGGTAAGCCTCCAGGGTCTCCATCGGCAAGGTGTTGATCGTGTCTGGTCCGATCAGCGCCTCGACGTACTTTGTGTCGTGGTATTCAGGGTTTTTTGTGCTGGTGCTGGCCCAAAGAACACGCTGCGTCCCGGCGCCTCGATCGGCCAGTTTTAGAAACCGATCACCGGCAAAAATCTTCTTGTACAGTTGGTAGGCAATCTTTGCACTCGAGACGGCAATCTGGCCGCGCAGACGTTTGGCATCGTCATCACCGGACTTTTCGAGCATGCCATCCACAAGAACGTCAATGCGGCTCAAAAAAAAGCTGGCCACCGAAGCAATATTTTCGATAGGCAGTCCTTTGGCGGCGCGATCCTCCAGGCCTGAGACATACGCATCGGCAACCATCCGGTAGCGCGGCAACCCAAAAAGCAAAGTGACATTGATGTTTATGCCCTCACTGATAAGCTGCCGAATACACTGGACTCCTTCCAGGGTCCCCGGGACCTTTACGAAAACATTCGGCCGGCTGAGTATTTTCCACAGTCGCCGGGCTGCATCATTGGTTCCCTGCACGTCGTGGGCGAGGTGAGGATTCACTTCGATGCTCACGAACCCGTCCCTGCCCTGCAGTCTGTCATAAACCGGTTTGAAAATATCGGCGGCCCGTCCGACGTCTTCCGTCGTGAGCGCCTGATAAATTTCTTTGACGCTCTTTCCTTCACGGACAAGAGTCCTGATGGCCTCATCATAATCATCGCTTCCTTCGATCGCCTTATCGAAGATGCTGGGATTGGATGTAACCCCGCTAAGCCCGTCCTCGTCGATCAACCGCTGCAGCCCGCCGGACTCGATTAGATGGCGTTGAATATAGTCAAGCCAGATACTCTGGCCGTAAGACTCCAATTTTCGCAAGGTATTTTCCTTCACTGTTCTATCTCCCGTGTTTCCAGGTCTCTGACCTTCTGCAGGCGCCGCCGGAAGCGCTCCTCGCCTTTGAAGCGCGCTTTCAGGAATTCGTGGACCAGATCTTTCGCCAGTTCATAGCCGATTACCCTGCCGCCAAGGCATATGAGGTTCATGTCATCGTCCTCAACGCCCTGATGGGCCGAGAACATGTCCATGATCAACCCCGCACGGACACCGGGCGCCTTGTTTGCCGCAATGCAGGCGCCTACGCCGCTTCCGCAGATGGCGACGCCTCTTTCGACCTCGCCCTTGGATACCGCAAGCGCCAACGGCGCGACGAAATCCGGGTAATCGTCGTCCGGGTCAGGTTCGTAGGCGCCAAAATCCACCATCTCATGGCCCATAGCCCTCAGGTCGGATAGGAGCCTCTTTTTGAGCTCTAAACCTCCATGATCGGCAGCGATACCCAAACGCATTCAGTTTTGCCTTTCTCAGCCGGCAGCGAGCCGCGCCCGTTCCGCTATCAGGTTGAAGCCTGGCGCTCTCTGCTCCGCAGAATTTCTTTGACCTTCGATACGATGGCTCGTTGTGAAATTTCTTCGTAATCGAGAAGCTCCGCCGGCGTTCCGCTTTTCGGCCTTTGACGCACGGCCAGGGAATACACCGGCACAGTCAAGGGCGTGAGTGCGCTCCTTGCCGCTTCACCGATTCCCCCCGCGGAATAATGGTCTTCGACGGTGATGATGGAATCAGTGCTGTTGGCCGCTTCGCGAAGGGTCGCCTCGTCGAGCGGTTTTACGCTGTAGAGGTCTATTACGCGGATCGGGATTCGTTGCTCCTTCAGTTCATCATAGGCCTTCAGCGCCTCGTGAAGGGTCACCCCCGCAGCGACCACCGTTACGAGGTCTCTGTCGCTTTTTCGCAACACTTTGCTCCCGCCGATGACGAAGGTTTCGTGCGCGCCATATAGGATGGGAGTGGACATTCTCGTGGTCCGAATGTAGACGACCCCCTTGTGTTTGGCGGCCTCTTCGACCAGCCTGTCGGCTGAAACCGCATCGCTGGGATAGAGCACGACGCTGTTCAGAATAGCCCGGAACATGGCGATATCTTCGAGACCCATCTGCGAGGGTCCATCCTGCCCGATTGACACCCCGGCGTGAGAGCCGATGAACTTGATATTCGCATCGGAGTAAACGCTCATTCGGATCTGGTCGAATGCGCGGCTGAGAAACGCCGCAAAGGTCGAAACGAACGGGATCTTTCCACGCCGGGCAAGGCCGACCGCTGCTCCAACCATGTTCTGCTCCGCGATGTACATTTCGAAAAAGCGGTCGGGATAGGCGTCCTTGAAAGTTGCAGCCCCGGTCGAGTTGCTCACCTCCGCATCCAGGCTCACCATCGTGGGAAACTGCGGGTAGATGCGCACCAGGGCCCTCCCGTACGCCTCCCTGGTGGCCACGGGCTTATCCATCGGATAGGTTATCGCTCCGGATGGCTGAGGCTCCACAAATTGAGCTTTCACGTTTTCCGGCGGGGAAATCTCTCCTCGCACCGAATAGTCGATTTCGCCAAGTTCCTTTAGCGCCCTGTCAAGGTCGTCCTTTTTAAGGGCTACCCCGTGCCAGCCGTTTTTGTCTTCCAGAAACGAAATCCCTTTGCCCTTGATCGTCTTGGCGACTATCATCACCGGCTTTTCTGAGCGGCAGACTTTTTCGTAGGCATCGAGGACCTCGGGATAGGAATGCCCGTCGATTATGATGGTTTCCCAGCCAAAAGACCCTATGCTTTGGGCATAAGCCTTGACGTCAAAACCATACATGGTCTCGCCACGCTGGCCCAGCCGGTTTACGTCAATCACGCCCACCAGATTGTTCAGCTTGTAGTGGGCCGCAATCTGGATTGATTCCCATTGCGAGCCCTCCGCCATCTCGCTGTCCCCCAGGAGCACGTAGGTCCGATAGGGGAGCTTATCAAGGTATTTGGCGTTGAGGGCCATTCCCACACCGATGGAAAGCCCCTGCCCCAAAGATCCAGTCGCCGCCTCGGTATAGCGGAATGCAACCGTTGGGTGGCCTTCGATGGGACTCCCAAATTTGCGGAAAGTCATGAGTTCTTTTTGACTCACCACCCCGGCGGCGGCCCACAGGGAATAAAACAGCGGAGAGGCATGGCCTTTGCTGAAAATGAGACGGTCATTGTTCGGATTTTCGGGATGGTCTAGGTCGTATCTGAAGGCGCCGCCAAAGAGGAGCCCGGCCATCAGTTCCGTTGCGGAAAGGGAGGATGTCGGATGCCCGGAACCCGCCGCAGTGGACATGGCAAGAGAGTAACATCGGATCAGATTGCTTATTTTCTCTAATTTTTCCAATTTCTTACGATCCTGCATCTTCTTGTCTCCTCACCGCCCGAGAAAACTTGAGGGGAAACGAATTAGCGCAAGACCGCAAGGCTGGTTTTTTACCGATCTTTTCGAACTGGCCAGACGGCCTTCAACGCGTCCAGATTCTAATATAATTAGAGTTTTGAAATATTCCCGAACCCTAAACAAAAATATCCGCTCCAGACTCGAGCAGATCGCCGATTGTGCGGGTGTGAACCCCGCCATCCACTAAAATAATTCAGTAAAATAAGGATTTCGAAAGCAGCTAATGCACGGTCAACAAAGTTCCCTTCCGGCAGCGAGTCGTCGTCACTTCGGCAAAGCATGCGCCGCAATGACGGTTTGTCCGTCTGCACCCTTTGCAACTAATTGACAATGCATTAGCAAACAACCCAGACCGTCCTGTCCTTCGCCATATGGATCACCCTGTGGCTGACTCGCCCCATTGTGTGTTCCTCGACTTTGGAAAGACCCCTTCTCCCCACAAGGATGGTCTCATATTCACCTTTTTCGGCTTCTTCCACAATGGCCTGCGCCGGTCCGCCAGAGCCTTGTGCGATCTTCTGTTGAATTCGGGCGGGGTCCACTCCACGGGATATCAAAGCGGCCCTCGCATTATCAAATGATGGTTCCAGCGCCGCCGCCGCTTTGTCCAATTCTCTGTCGATTTGTTCAACGGCTGTCTTATCCCCCTCCGAAGAAAAAACTTTGCGCACGAAATTCCTTAAACCGTGGAAGCCGGGAACGACATTGAACAGCGTTATTTCGAAATTTTTCGAGGTGTCCAGCACATCGGCAAAATGGGTCAAGGCAAGCATAGACTCTTCGGAGCCATCCAGACACGCAAGGACCTTTATTGGCCGGCTGGCTCCCCCCACAATCCACACGGGGATCGGCACAAGCCCAAGGATGTGCTCGGCCACGGAGCCGAGCATAAAGTCCTTGAAATCGCTATGCCCCCTTCGTCCGACCACCAGCGCCTTATAGCCATTCTTGGATTCAGCGGTGATGTCCTGGGAGATCCCGATATTTCTGTCTTCAATTCTTAGGGTTATCGCCTTATTTGGGAACCCGGCGTCCATCAGAATGGCCCGAGCTTTTTCCATGAACTCGCGGATGGCCTTTTGCTGCTGTTTCTCCCAGGGTTCTATGCTCACTATCCTGTACTGGTACGCGGGAACTTTTTTTTCGAGGTCCATGAATGATTCGGGCACCTTGGTGACAACATGAAACAGGACCACCTCGAACCGATTCCGATCCAGGATGGAAGAGATGTAGCGGACCGACTGCAGGGAGTGTTCGGACCCATCGTTGGCAACGAGTATTCTGTCCCGTACTGCACCGTTCATCCGGCCTCCTTTTAATGGCAAGTGTCATTCAAGGTAAAAAAACGCGGCGCATGCGCAGGCGCGACGTCGATTCAAATCAGAGCGGCGGAGCTTGAGGACTTGGAGAGTATGACGGAAGAAATATCCATCAGCAGTTTACTCTTGAGTTGCAGACATGAATCGTCATTAAACATGACCATGTCAAGCTGGCGAGTGTGGATGAGCAGGTATCCCAGGATCTTGAGCTTTTCCTTCATCACCTCTTCATCGTAGCCTTCCAGACGCGCCGTCACACCGTCGTTTCTGATTTCACTCCTAAATTCGAACTCCTCGAGGATGGCGCCCACAAAGCGTGCGCGGCGCACGCGCCTGCCCTGGTCGGCGGCGCCGCCCTTAAAAGCGAAACTTATGTAGTTCTCGGCAGCCCTTTCACCGACAAGGGCCTCAGTCGTTGCGAAATGAAAACCGAAACGGGAACTGAGGCTGCAAAAATTTTTCGATATCATAAAATAATTACGGTTTACATAAGGGGAAGGCATGGAAGGGTCGAGCGCCGGATTAGAGCTGGCTTCCATGAGGATCGACATGAAACCCTTGGAATCCACTGGCGGAGGTCCTCCCCACGGCACGGCGACAATCCCTTCCCAAAGCGCAAGCATGGGGATCGAGACGATATTGTCCAGGTCCACGAACTTGCCCGGCACATCCACCCTGAACCCGTCATCAAGGTTCAGCACCCACCACTGCATGGGAATCCTGCACACCAACTGCTTGCTTGCCCTTTCCGAGAAATGGTGATCTTTCCCGAAGCTGAACATCTCCATGACAGATTTCTCGTGGCAGAATCTGCTTATATCGTGAAAACTCCGGCACTGGGACGGTTTGAAATACGATGCCTGCGGATCCAGCAGATGGAGAGGGATTATGCTCTGGGATATCCTCTTCAGGATGTCCAAAACCGGAGAGCCATCCATAAGTCCTTTGGATGTTTCCTTATCTCGGAGCAGGGGTTCGATTTTCCCTCTGCACACTCTGAGGCCGTCCGCATCGACCGTAACGGGCTGACCGTTTTCGAGCAAATCGGTTGCGCCCTCCAGTCCCAGAATTGCCGGCACGCCGAACTCTCTGGCTACATTGGCGAGATGCCCGGCCGCCGTCCCCTGTTCGGCGACAAGGGCGGAAGCCCGGTCGAGCAAAACGGCCCACCTGGGCAGCGCCTGCTTTACAACCAGGATTGCTCCCCTGGGAAAAAGAAGGGCCTCGCTTTCTTTCCTGACCACAAAAACCGGCCCAAACCCGGCGCCGGGGCTTGCAGTAAGACCGCCCGAAACGATCGTTTCACAAGCCGGAATGTCGCACCCACCCTGAGTCCGCTTGGCGACCGTGTTCCTCTGCCTGAGAGGGCGGCACTGAAGCATTATTATTTCCCCTTTGTCATCTAAGGCCCATTCGATATCCTGGGCAACTCCGTAATGATCTTCTATCCGGAGGGCGATGCGCGCCAGCTCCAGAGCAGTATAATCCGAAATGGAAGCCAGGGCGCCCTCATCGCCGATGATTTCAACCCTGCACACACCCTCCTCAGGGTAGCAGACAAATTTCTGCCGCTTTCCCACGATGTGTTTTTCCACGATCTGAGGCGGATGATTTCGTGAGACTACAAAAAGATCGGCCGCAACGCTGCCGTCCACCACCGATTTGGGCAAGCCAAAGACTGAATGAATAAAAATCCGCGCATCTCCTGCATCAAGAGGATTTCTCGAATAAATCACGCCACCCGCCACAGCGTTTACCATGGATATGCACCCCACGCACATCTCGACGTCTTCGTCGCGGATTCCCCTGTTCAACCGGTAGATGATCGCCGGCAGGCTGTACTTGCTCGCCGCTGTTTCCCTGTAAGCTTGTATGAGGTTGTCGGCGCTGACATTCAATTCGGAACGGTACAGACCGGCAAAGGAACTTTGCGCGGAATCTTCGCCAAGGGCGCTGCTGCGAAGCGATACTTTCACCCCCTGCCCTTCTTTGCTTTCAAGTTCGGCGTAGGCGCTCAAAATAGCTCTTTCCAAGTCGGCCGGCATACCGGGTCGGATGATCTGCTGCTGAATTTGTGCGCTAAGCGCGAACAGTTGGTCAATTTCTTCAGCCGGAGATGACTGCATAAGGCGGTCTATCTCGGCCTGAAGGTCACCGGAGCCCATGAATTCGCGAAACGCCCTCGAGGAAATTACAAAGCCATTGGGGACTTTGATACCAAGGCGATTGCGGATTTCCCCAAGGTTCGCCATCTTGTAGCCGGCCTCATCCGAGCTTGTTTTATCTACGTCCTGGAGAGACATTATCAGCGGACCGGCGCTGGTTTCTTTTTTTTCTGACAGAATTTCAGTAATCCTGCCCTGAATCGACCTGAAGCTGTCGTATAGGTCAATATATTTGCCGGGCGCCAGTTGATCCATACACTGTATCATGCGAAAGACATTGACGGAGACTGCCGTGCAGTTAGCACGAATATAGGACATTCCGAACGGATTGTCGCCTTTGCGGGCCTCCTCAAGCTCAGACATGATCTGCAGGGTTTTGTTGTTGGCGCTAAGGAGCAGCTTGAAATTATGGCATCTGGTCTGGAAGGCGGTGCGCAGGGCTTCGGCGTCCAACAGTGTGAGCGTCTTCTCCCTTTTGCCTATTCCAAGTTTTTGCAGGCATTCTTTTATCAGAGACATGAGGCAGCGTGCAGCCAAATTCGCCCCCCTTTTCTTAAGGGAGCAGGGGGACATTTTTATGAACACCTTAACTCTATAAATTCAAACACAACTTACATTGGCAGTGGCTGCCAACTCTGATTCACTAAATCCGCGGGCCGGCAACGTTGAACAGTTCGTCAACTTGATGCGCCCCGCGTTTGCGCCAGTTCGGCTTTTTCATTCAGCCTTTTTCTTTTGCAGGCGTCCTGTATTTTATACACCAGTTCGTCGATTTCGATCGGTTTCATGAGATAGTCAAAGGCGCCGATATCCATCCCTTCTATGGCCACTTCCATACTCGCATGGCCCGTGAGCATGATCACTTCCAGCAAACTGTATCTTTTCTTTATTTCGCGCAAGGTATCAAGACCGTTCATACCGGGCATTTTTACGTCCAGGACGACGATATCTACGGGGGTTTCCTTCAGTTGGGCCAGAGCCGCTTCCCCGCTCGTTACGCCATTTACGGCCAGTTTTCTTTTCCTGAGCCTTTTGACCAGAGTCTCCATGAACTCGACTTCATCATCCACAATCAGAACGCTTAAAGTTTCCACCTGCACAGCCTCCAAAAGAATCCCCCTTTGGAAAAAGGCGACTTAAAACCCATTCGTCCAGGAGTTGCAGCGGGTTTCCGGATGCACACGAGCGTACTGATATTATTGCCAATAAGCAGACATTAATAAAGAAATTTCTTGCAGAACCTGCTTGACGATACTATCGGTGATTGATACTATCTTTCTCATGGGGGGGAGATGCTGTGATCCGATCGTTTAAAGACACGGAAGCGGAGAAGATTTTCAGCGGATACTTTTCCAAAAAACTTCCCGAAAACATACAGCGCAAGGCGGAGATGCGGCTCATCTACATCCACTTTTCAAAGGATGTCAACGACCTGTGAGTCCCCCCGGGCAATCGGCTCGAAATTCTAAAGGGAAACCGTGAGGGCCAATACAGCATTAGGATTAACGATCAGTGGCGAATCTGTTTTCGGTGGGAAGATGGGGACGCCTATGATGTTGAAATAGTCGATTATCACTAGGAGGCAGCAATGTCCGAAAAAATGCCGCCGATTCATCCAGGAGAAATCCTCCAGGAGCTTTTCTTAATACCTGGAGGAATCTCCCCGTATAGGTTGGCCAAAGGTACCGGCCTTACTCAAACACGGATCGGTCAGATCCTCCAGGGCAAACGCGGTATTACAGCAGAAACGGCGCTCAGGCTTGCCAGGTTTTTTGGTAACTCCCCTGAAGTCTGGCTTGGTATGCAGGCTCAATATGACCTCCGTGTTGCCGAGAAGCGGTTCAAAGACCGCATTGATTCAGAAGTTACGCCACTGCAGGACGCCAGCTAGACTCGAACCCTGAACACCAGGCGGCAGGAAAGCAACAGGCCGGGGTTGTGCCTCCTTGGTCATATGGGGGGATCAAGCTTACCCTCATCTCCGGGACAAGATCCTTGGGCTATTTCTTTGTAGAAGCTTTTGATTAGGGGGTCGCACTTCACATCGGATTTCCGAAGCGGGCGGACCAGGCTGATACCTTCAAGAGAGCGGCTCCGACTTAATGCCACATAAGCCTGTCCAGATTCAAAAGCACCATCTCCGAAATTAATCAGGGCACTATCGAAGGTTTGGCCCTGGCTCTTATGGATGCTGACCGCCCAAGCGAGCACCAACGGGTACTGAGTGTATTCTCCTGTCTTCTCGGCAACGATCTGATCCTCTTGACGGTTGTAAATGTATCTGTGCTTTTCCCACGTAACCGGTTCAACATTGCAGATCCCTCCACCCCTGGTTAGTTCCACCCTAATCAACCTGTCTCTCACTTCACAGACGATACCGATGCTTGCGTTGACCCATCGCCGTTGTTCGTCATTCTTTCTAAACATTACGCGGGCTCCCTTTTTCAATTTTAAAAGGAGCGGGACCGGAAGATTGTCTTCATCATGCGAAAATCGACCCTTGAAAGAGCCCTCAAAAGAATACGCCTGCGTTTCTAGACTGGCCAGTTCCTCAGTATTTAATGGGATAATTAGCCTCAAGCAGTTCAAGGACCTTCTTGTATTCATCGGTGACCTGGATATCTTCCGTGGTTTGCTGCGCGGGTTGGGTGGCTGGTTTTAGTCGAGCAGGCTGGGCTTCGCGGGTTATCCGATCGTTGAGTTCACCAAAATTCCGGGGACGTATTCCCAGCCTTTTCAGAATTTCATCCACGATGCTCATTTCATCCTGCCTCTCCCCTGCCTTTCATCTCGTCAAGGAGGTCCATCAGGAGTTTTTCTTTCTGGACATATTTTGGAACGTCCCTCTTTTTTCCCTCATCGAGGTCCCGCAGCATCATGAGGATCTTCTCTGTGACCAGGTCGATTTCCCCAGGCGGGCGCTCTTTGCCTTCAGGTGACCTGAACATTTCCTCCTCGAGGTGAGCAGCCAATCGATATTTACACCGTAAGAGTCTCGAATGCGTAAAAGATGTTCTGCTGGAGGCACTCTATCTTTTAGGTAAGCGAAGAAAGTTCCTTTAAGAATACCGGCCTCTTTAGCGAAGACGGAGGGGTGGCCATTGGCGTTCTCCTGAATCAACCCTTTCAACGCCTCAGAAAATGCCGCATCCGCGACTATGCCTGTTAACAAGTGTCGAGTACTCGACTTTAAATGTCTCCACACCGACACAGGAGACTAACTGATGAACCGCATGGAAGCAGGGGTAACGATTTTAGATCTGGGAACAATGCTCATGGTCCGGTGAATGAGCATCGCGGCTTTTGCACGAAAACACGACTTCAAGGACAAGACCGTCCAGAAGGTGATCTCGCGTTACTGGGCAAGTGAGCGCAAGCCTCGGCGAACATTTCACCCTTCTAACTTCACCATTCTCACTTCTGTTCCCGGAAGGACACCAGCTATAGGGCCTTGCTGGCTGGTCCGGCATCAAGAGGCTGGTCCGGGTAAAATCTTTTGAGCATATCGGCGATGGCTGTCTTGAGGTGATCGATATTGCCGCTCTTTTCGATGTAGAGTTCCCCTTTGTTCAAGCTAAAATCCCGCTCGGATTCTTCGGTCAGGAAAGTATGGATTACAACCGGCAAAGGGGGCCTGCGTTTCTGGGTTTTTTCAAAAATCTTCGAACTGTCAACGTCAGGCATTTCGAGGTCAAACACAAGCAGATCCACCCCATTCTCGCGATCTATTTCCGCAAGGAGCTGGCCGCCATCCCCGGCGACCGCAACTTCGTAACCTTCGGCCGAAAGTTCGCGGCGAAGGAAATCCTGCACGTTCCTGTTCCTGTCTGCGACCAATATCGTGAATATCTTTTTCATCACTTACACTTCCTGCTTCACCCTGGCCTTTTTCATGCTGAGGCCTACGCCGTCGAACAGGTAGAAAATCGCAAAACCCCACCACAAGGTGTAGACCAGGTAAAAAACCAGCAAACTCGTTGCCGTGACGGCCTTGTCGGAAATACTCTCGGGATCGATCTTGTAGAAGTTGTAGGCCGGTTCGATGCCCTTTTTCATGACCTCCAGGATGATGTTGGACTGTGCAGTAATTCTGCTCCTCTGGAGTTCTTTTACGGCACGGTTCAGTGCGCCCCACCAGGTCGACAAAACCTCTTTTTCGTCGATTCCGTACTTTTCCCTGACTTCATCACCTTTGTTGAAATACATCGCGTTGGAGTCTTCCAAAGCAGCTCCGAGCAGTATTGAAAGATTCCCTCTGATACTGAGCACGGCGTCCCGCGAGAAGGTATCCGGGGCGACCCTTGCAAAAATCTTTGCGGCCATGGCCGCTTGCTCTGCATTTTCCATTTTGACGCTGACGGTAAGTTCCTCTTTTTCAACCTCCTTCAGGTCGGCGGTGAGTTTTGGAACAAAGTAGGAGGAGCCTTTAGCCAGCTTGTTGAAAAGGGCATCGGAGTATTCCAGGCCATTCCTGCCCTGTCCGAACACGGGAGAGAAAATCAGCGCCAGAATTCCAAAGAAAGTCACCCCAAGCAACAGACCAATAGTCATTGTCTTTTGATGTCTTATAAGCATTCCATTTTCTCCTCTGTCCGCTTGCTCTAACCAACTGCTTTGACGGAAATTTCCGGAAGCGCCGAGTCTTCTCTCAGTGCCCCTATATTGGCGAAGAACTTGGAAAACAGCCAAATCCCGAAGACGGCGACGACAATCCAGAAAATAATGTTGCCCACAAACTCTATATTAGAGGTTACAGATTTAGGGATGCTGAGCCACTCCAGTTCAACCATTTTTCGGGGCAGCGTTGCCGCCCGGTTTATAAACCCGGCGAGTATCGAGACCGCATAAAAGCCGCGGATGTGAATGCCTTTAACCACTTTTGTGGTGAGGGCGCCGATCTGAATGCCCAACAGCGAGCCGACCAGCATCCCCATAGCCAGGGAGTAAAAAACGTATCCATAGATGGCGTATTGAATGACAGACGCCAGACCCGCCGTGAAGATGATCTGAAGAATATCGGTGCCCACGGTCGTCATGGAAGAAACGCCGAAGACATAAACAAACATGGGAAACGTAACAAAACCGCCTCCCACACCCATGATAGAGGCGAGAATCCCCACGACGACGCCGCCCGTGGTAATGACGACCCAGGAAATTCTTTTGCCGCCGGGGACGAAATCCTCATCAAATGGAATCATCGGCGGAATTTTTACCGACTGAAGTTTGACGGCGAAACCGGGGCCGCCGGAATGACCGGAACCGTGAGCGCCGCCACTGGCTGCTGCAGGACCTTTTCTGGATCTCAGAAAATCGAAGAGCGCATAAAAACCAAGAAAACCCAGCAAAACGGCATAGATCAGGCTGATGAAACCGTCGCTCAACAAGGGATCGATATTATAGAGCATTCTGTTCATCGCCCCCCCAACGAAAGTGCCGGCCCCGGAACCGATCAGAAATGCGATCGCCAGTTTCAGAGAGACATTTCCGAGCTTCCTGTGGACGGTGGTGCCCATGATAGCCTTGGCGAAAATGTGAAAGAGGTCAGTCCCGACCGCCAGAATTCCCTTTACGCCCGCAGCCATAAGGGCCGGCGTGATGATGAACCCGCCACCGGCGCCGATGCACCCGGTGATCAGTCCGGCAGCCAGACCAATGGCCATCGAAACCATGAAGATCATTGGCGAATAGAAGGCGGGGGCGTAAGCTTCTTTGCCGCCCAGCAAAGGCGCTGCTTCAAGCAGAGACACAAGCAGAATCGGCGCGAGCAGCAGGAGCAAAACCAAAAGTTTTTTGCGGTTTTTAATGATGGACATAGACACTTCATAATCCCATCGCGCATGTGCTATGGATGAAGCCTTCAGGAACTCGTAAACCTGCCTTGCGCAACTCATTGGGGGAAACCTCCTTTTGATCGACTGGAGATGAAACTCGATTCCGAAACGATGGCGCCGGGTGAAAATTTAGCCCTCAGGGGGATTGGCAACTTCCATGCCATCGACCGTCCTTATCAATCGATTGAATAACGGTTTAATTTAATAAGATAATTATGGAGCATCGCTTTCGTCTGACTTCGGAATCATCGGGTAAAGTGTCAGCCTTTTTTGCAAAGTGTAAAGCAATGAGGCGCACGCCCCATAGCGTAATGGCATGAAACAGAGCATGCATCACCATGCTCGCCGAACGCCCTACTCCTGAGAAGGTTTCCGAATGTCAGGCAAAAAAGCGGTAAAGATCCCGAGCAGTGGCAGGAACGCACAGAGCCGATAAACATACTCGATGCCCTGCGCATCGGCCAACCTGCCCAGCACCGCTGCGCCAATGCCCGCCATGCCGAAAGCAAACCCGAAAAACAGGCCTGATACCATCCCCACCCTACCAGGCATGAGTTCCTGTGAGAAGACTAGAATCGATGGGAAAGCCGATGCGAGTATGATGCCGATAATAAAAGTCAGAGGCCAGTTCCAGGCAAGGTTTGCGTAAGGCAGCATCAGCGTGAACGGCGCAACTCCCAAAATAGATGCCCAGATTACGCGTTTACGGCCGATGCGATCCCCAATCGGCCCACCAAGAACAGTCCCCAGGGCAACCGCGAATAAAAAGATGAAGAGGTGAATCTGGGCGGCTTGCACCGACAGCTTGAATTTACTCATCAGATAAAACGTGTAGTAACTGCTGAAGCTCGCCAGGTAGAAGAACTTCGAGAAAATGAGTATCAGCAGGACCATCATCGCTACTCTCACGGTGCGCCGAGGGAGCGCCCCCTGCACAAGTTCGTGAGATTTGGCCCGTTTTTTTCTCTGCTCGAGCCGTTGCTTATACCAGCCGCCTACCTGCCACAAAACGAAAGCGCCAAGCAAGGCGGCTACTGAGAACCAGGCCAGACTGGCCCGGCCTCGAGGAACGATTATCCAGGCGGCAAGCAATGGTCCCATCGCGGTGCCGGTATTGCCGCCAACCTGAAAGATCGATTGCGCGAGTCCATATCGCCCGCCTGAGGCCATCCGCGCAACTCGCGAAGATTCCGGATGAAAGATCGATGAGCCAGTGCCGACCATGGCGGCGGCAATGAGCACCATGTGGTAATTTGGCGCCAACGCCAGGACCATCAGCCCTGTCAGGGTGCAACACATGCCGATGGACAATGAATAGGGTTTCGGGTAGTGGTCCGTATAAAACCCAACTACAGGTTGCAATAGGGACGCCGTGATCTGATAGGTCAGCGTGATCANNTGGAGCATATCGTTTAGAAAGTGCGAAAAGCTGATAGCCCCCAGCACCTTGAAGACGGTGCTTCCTGCACTAACGGTTTGCGGAGCGGAGGTGTCAACGCGGGTTCTCATAAGGTTCATTGCTCACTGGGTTCCATGTCTTGGGCCTAATCAGCGCTTGAGATCATGGACGCTATATTGAACTTGTTTCTCTGAGAATTTCAAGGAGTATGCTATCCTCGTATGATGGACTTAAATAGTGCCCTACCGCAAAAAAATAACCACTCTGCGTCGCGCGAGCGCGTAGCGGGCAGGCCGACCGCCGCCATTCTCGACGCTATCCCTTCATGACCTGTCTATGATCACTGTCCATGACCAGAGACGGGGCGTTCGCGGGAGGCCTGATGCGCGCCATAAGCCTTAAATCTGCATGGGATCTTGCTCAGGCGCATTAAGATAAGGAAGAAGGAGTTCTCGATGAACCAGGATGCCGCCATGCCAATCGGCGCAATACCCACCAGAGCATTTGGAAAGACCGGCCGCGCAGTCACCCTCACAGGATTGGGCGGTGAAGGGATCTTAAGGACTTACGGGCAGGAAGACAAGACATGGGGGGTGATCCGGGAAGCCGTAGCCCAGGGGATCAGCTATTTCGACTGCGCACGGGCATATGCAGGGAGTGAGACGTATTACGGACAGGTCTGGTCGAGGCATCCGGAGGATCGAGCCAGGATCTTCCAAGCGGGCAAGTCAGCGGCGAGAAGCAAGAACGGGGCCCTTGCCGATCTCGATCAAACGCTCAGGAATATGCACATTGATTACCTGGATCTGTGGCAAATCCATGACGTAAGAACCGAGGAAGACCTTGAAATGATCTCCCGTCCCGGTGGGGCGCTGGAGGGGTTCATGGAAGCCAAAGCCAACGGAAAAACTCGCTTTATAGGGGTCACCGGGCATCACGATCCGAAAATCCTGGAGAAAGCCATACGGGAATGGCCGATCGATTCCGTTATGATGCCGGTCAATCCCGTCGAAGCGGCGCTGGGCGGATTCATGGATTCGGCGTTGCCTGCCGCACTGGAAAAAGGGATCGCCGTTATAGGAATGAAGGTGCTTGGCGCCTCCCACTATATATTGCCCGACGCGGGCGTCACACCGGAAATGCTGACCCGCTTCGCCTTATCACAGCCCATCACCGTCGCCATCATCGGTTGTTCCAGCGATTCTCATGTTCGAACGCTTGCAGAAGCAGGTCGAAGCTTTAGCCCACTAAGCCCGGACGAACAGCAGGCTATTGTGGGATTATTCCATCCCTACGCCAGGAGACTGGCCTTCTATCGGGGACCCCTATAAGTCTATGCCTAATACAAACTGTTTGAGCGGACATTGATTGCATAAGACTCATCATTAAAAATCCATGATGCTTGTTGCGAACTGATCCCAATAGGTGACCATGCCGTCTTTCCATTTGACGAAGCGCACCAGCCGGTCCTGAGAAACTACGATAGCGATAGCCTCATGCACGGCATTGCAAAAACGGAACGCAGACCGATGCCTCGCACCGAAGCTTCCGGAGTGCACCGGTTCGGTCTGAAACCCCTCTATATCCAATGCGCGAGCCACTGTCTTCTCCCCCTTGAGTCCCACGGATATCATGGCCCCAAACCCCAGCAACTCGAACGCCTCGGTGAATACTACCGCACCATCCACCGAGGTCAAATCCGCAAAGAGATGCGCGAGATCAAAAACAGCCTCATCCAACAGGGCAAGGGATTCTTCGTTGCTGGCCACATACTCATCCCATCCAATGGGCTTGCCATTGTTCGCCTTCCGGCCATGCGCCTCGGCAAGTGTGTTTAAAAGGTCCACCAGCAACGTCTGAAATCTTTTTCGTGTGGCCTCGTCAGTCACCCTGTATTCAATGTTCAGGTATGGGTTTTCCCCACCTACCTGCTCAACCATCTCCGGAGGGATCACGAGGATTGTGCCGCCGTGCCCGGAATTTCTCACAGAACTGATGATGCGCCTGGTTACCTGTTGGGCGATTGTGCGCGCAATACCGGGATCGAGATCCGCCCAGGACTTTTCGGCTGCATCCTTTGCCGCCGTGTGTGACTCCCAGAGCCTTGAGCGAATCGGGGCGAAACTGGCGGGAAGCCACACTGAGTCAAAGACTTCGCGTGTAGGGGAGATGATCTGACCGTGATTTAGCGTCGCAATCGTCAAAGGGCCTTTGCAGACGGTTATTCGACCGGGATCAGTCACGTAAACGACCGGCGAGAGGGGCAGAGGGGGTGCGATCTTCCTTCCGCCGTACACATTTTGGACCCATCGAGATCCGGAGTGGACAATGCCCCAGATCTGCATACCCTCGTGAGCGCCATGTCTTACTCCAATCAGGGATCGATAAAAATCGGTCGCAGGAGACAGCCTCTGTAGCTTGTACTCGTCAAAAGGTTGCGGCTCGCTGAACAGAAGCCGATACAGACCTGTAGGCGGCCCATCGTTACTGTCGAAACAGCCGGGATCGCCCAAAATGAGACGGAACCGCACGGGTCTGTCTTCCTCCCTCATAAGGCTTGCCTGGTAACAACATGAGATGAGATGATCGAGAGTGTTCTGATCAGGGAGAGAATCTCCAGGGCCGCAATCGATTGCGCCGCTCAATTCGGATAACCGTGCATCGTCCCAGTGGTCGGTAACATACGAGGCGAGGTCCCGTGCATTTGCATGCCACATGTCTATTCCTCTCAATTCCAGTTTATCGGCTGGTGTTTTCATTCCTTCTCAGGGCGCCGAAAATTTCTTTATCTGCCGTATAGAACATTCAATCTGATTCCTGATATGATCGAAGATCAGATTTTGGGTGTCGTCGTCAGCACTTTCCCATGTTTCGCACCCTTCGGCATCTTTCCCCTTATATTCCAGCCATGTTATAGCAGGCTGATAGAATTTCCCATCGATCATAAGGCCTTCCGTCTCATCCTCGCTTGGAGGAAGCACTTTCCATTGGTCGGGGATTTCAAGTTCGTAGGCCACCCTTGTCCTTATCTTCTTCATTCCAAGCCCCTCTTTCGTGTTTCCAAATCATTCTTCGCTTATGGCCGAGGTTTCGAACCGGATGCGGTGTTTTTCAATTTTCGCCATGAGGGTCGGACGGGAGAGGCCCAGCATCTTTGCGGCGCGGGACCTGTTTCCGCCATTGAGGTTGAGCGCTTCGGTGATGAGCATGGCCGAAAACTGTTCCATCGCCGAATCGAACATACTTAAACCTCCTTCGTGGGAACTTAAATACCCTCGGATCCATGCCCGGATGGTCTCCTCGGGTAAATCGGCCTTTTCGGCCGTCCGGTCCGGGGCGATTCCGCTCACCCGCGCAATGTCTTCAATCGACACGGGCCCGCCCCGGTTAAAGATCAGCGCTTTCTGGAGGGCGTTTGCCAGTTCGCGCACGTTGCCCGGCCAGGAGTAAGCGCAAAGCATCTCGACGGCCTCAGCGGTAATCCCGGGGTCCGGGACCCCCATTTTTTTCGAGTAACGCCTGATAAAGTATTCGCAAAGCAGCGGAATATCGCCCTCCCGTTCCAGCAAAGGAGGAAGCGAAATAGTAACGACCTTGAGCCTGTAGTAGAGGTCTTCCCTGAATTTGCCCTCAGAAAGAGCGGCTTCAAGGTTGCGATTGGTCGCGGCGATGATGCGCACGTCTACCGGGCTGGGTTCGCGGGCCCCGAGCCTTTGGATGCTCCTTTCCTGGAGCAGACGCAGGATTTTCGCCTGAATTCCGAAGGGCATGTCTCCGATTTCGTCAAGAAAAACCGTCCCGCCGTCAGCCTGCTCGATGCGCCCTACCCTGCGGTTCACTGCGCCTGTAAAGGCGCCTTTTTCGTAGCCGAACAGCTCACTCTCCAGGAGCGTCTCAGGGATCGCAACGCAGTTGATAACCAGGAAGGGCTTGCGCGATCTGGCGCTGTGCTGGTAGAGTGCCCGGGCGACGAGTTCCTTGCCTGTGCCCGATTCACCCCGGATGAGGACCGTAGCATCGGTAGAGGCAGATCTCCCAATCGCTTTATATACTTCCTGCATGACCCGGCTGCGTCCGATGATGGCTTCACCGGAGTCGGTTTCAGGCACAGGGTCCAATTCGACCCGCGAGCGCATGAACCGGCCGGCCTCCACCGCCTTTTCGATCAGGGAGAGCATTTCGGGGATGTTGAATGGTTTGAGCATATAATCGAAAGCGCCCATCTTGGTCGCTTCTATCGCGGTTTCGGTAGTCCCGAACGCGGTCATTATAATGACCGGCAAAAGTGGTTCGATTTCACGGATCGCTTTGAAGGTCCGGAGTCCGTCCATGCCGGGGAGCCGTACATCCATGATGATAAGGTCGAACTCGCCCGACCTTGCCAGAGGCAGCGCCGCCTCGCCGCTCGAAGCCGTCTTGACCGTGTGGCCATCCTGGGTGAGCAGCTTGTCGAAGCTCCGGCGCAGGTGGTGATCGTCATCAACTATAAGGATCGCAGCCAAGCCCCCTCCTCCTTGCACGGCAGGGCGACAGTGAAAGCGGCGCCTTTATGGGGACGGCATTTAACGCTGAGACAGCCTCTATGTTCCTGAATAATACGGGCTGCTATGCTCAACCCCAGCCCGGTGCCTTCCTGTTTTGTAGTGTAGAAGGGTTCGAAGATCTTCTCTCTTATCGCCTCGGGAATGCCCGGTCCGGAGTCGCTTACGCGAATCACGACGACCCTGCCCATCGGATCGATCACCCCTTCTTCTTCGGTTATGAGAATGCGCCCTCCATCGACCATCGCCTCGCACGCATTGACGATCAGGTTCACCAGCACTTCCTTCAGTTGCTCGGGGTCGCAGTCGACCTCCGGAAGTTTCCGATCTCTCATCAGTTCGAGAGTAACTCCATAAGAATCGATTCGATGGCGGAGAAGCTGCACGGCCATATCGACCACCTCCGAGGGACTCGCCTTTTGAATCTTCAGTTTGGGCGGCCTGGAAAATTCGAGAAAGTTTCCGACTATTGTATCTATATGGCGGATCTCCTCGGAAATAACGTCAAAGTCTTCTTTCTGCGCAGCCGAAAGTGAAAGGGTACGTTCCAGGGAAAACAGCCGCATTTTGACCGAGGTTAGAGGATTTCTTATACTGTGGGCAACCCCTGCGGCAAGTTTCCCTATCTGCGCCAGTTTTTCGGACTGAAGCAGATGTTCGCGGCTCTGCTCCAGTTCAATGCGCGTGGTGTCCACGCTTTCGATGAGCCCCTGTATTTTTTTCCCAAGCGCCTTCACCTCGTCGGGTTCGTCGAGGGGACCCCCCCCGTCGCGGCCGGCTGTAAGGGCGAGAAGCCGGATCGGCACGAGGACCCTGCTTAGAAGCAATACTCCAAGGGTAATCCCCAGACCCAGCGCGCAAACCATAGCTATGGACGCGGCCGTATCAAAAAAGGCTACCTTCAGCCTGATGCCCTCGGAGATTAAACCGACCCTTTCATACTGTACCTGCTTGAACTGCTCGCAAAGGTCCCGGATCGCGAAATAGGGGCTGCGGACATCCTTGTGCAGAGCGTATCCATCTTCCCGTTTTCCTGCCTTGTAGAGATCTATGACACGTTCGCGAAGATTGGTATAGCGAATGTATTTCGATTCGATATCGTTTAGCAGTTCACGCTCGAGATCGGTGTCAGCGAATTCGCGGGCCTTTTTCAACCAATTCTCGAATTCGAACCGATGCTGATCGAGTTGGGTCAGCCATTCACTATTGCCGTCGATATAATAATAGCTTAGCAGACCCCTTTGCATAGCAAGAGAGCTTTCCATCTCCTGGCTGACATTGAGAGCGGCTGCCTTGAAGCTGATTACCGAAGAAACGGCGCTGTTCATCCGGTGCACCATCCAGATGGTGGTCGAGCCGCCAAGCATGGCGATAGCAACCAGTGCGCCTATGGCGAACATTATTTTAGTTCTGAGGCTGAAGCGCTTTAACATTTAAGGTCCTCTGGGGCGAGATGGTTTCTGCCGGGAAAAGCAGAAGCGCGCCATCATAGGAGGCGCATATTCCGGAGACCAGGTCTTTTGCCCAGAACGCCCCAATGCCAGCCAGTCCCCTCGTGGCCATGGCGACCATGTCCGCCTGTCTTTCCGCTGCGGCGGCGACAACGGCGGGCTCAGCCTCACCACGTTCAACGCTTCCGCTCACCTCGACATTCCGGGCGAGCAGCAATTGAAGTTGTTCTTGCATGCGCCCTGTTGTCTGTTCCGTTTCCAGATCCAGCAACAGACGCGTCGTACTCGGAACAAGGTGCCCTCCAGGAACCTGGTCCGGGGTGACGCTGCCCGCCGTCGGCACTACGTACAACAAGTGCAGTTTCGCCTGAAATATAATCGACAGTTCCGAACACGCGGTCAAGACCGGACCGCTGTGTGGCGTGCAGTCCATAAAAGCAATTATGCTGCGGGGGCCAAAGTCGGGAGCGCGCCCGAATTCATCGGTCTTTATAAGGACCACGGGTGTGCATCCGTGCGTGAGCACCTGCTCGGCATTGGTTCCGAACACAAATCTTTTGAACCCTCCGCTTCCGTGCGTGCACAGGACAATGAGGTCCTGTTCCAGCTCTTCGGCGTGTTCGGCGATGCACCTGGGCACATCGCCCTGGGGAACTTCGTGCACGTGGCTGGAAACCCTCAGTCCCCAGCCCTCGAGCTTTTCGACTATCAATGTCAGATACCGTTGAGCGCCTGCGGCGTCCTGCAGGTGAGTGTCACCATGTATGCTGCTCGGGGGGCGCTTCTCGATCACGTGAAGAAGTTTAACCTCGCACCCAAGCCGTTCGGCGAGCCTCCTTACGACCGGAAGAACCGATTCAGCCAGCTTTGAGCCGTCAAGAGGAACGAGCAGATTCGAGAACATACACCCTCCACATACTCCGGATATGCAAACGTCAATCGCCCCCGGCCACCATACTGTAGAGCAGGAATGAATTGAGCGCCAGAATCAGCAAAATTGTGATGACGGCCAGAAATGAGGTGAGAGGTCTGTTAACCAGCGGACCCATTATCTTTCCGTTCGCCGTAAAAATAACGAGCGGAATCACCGCAAAAGGCAGCCCAAAGCTCAGCACAACCTGGCTGATTACAAGTGTCCTTGTGGGGTCCAGTCCCCAGGCCAAAACGGCCAGGGAGGGCAGGACCGTAACCAGGCGCCGGGTCCAAAGCGGGATTTTGAAGTGGACGAACCCCTGCATAACCACCTGCCCGGCCATGGTCCCCACCGCCGAAGAAGACAGGCCGGCGGCGATCAGCGCAATTGCGAAAATATTGCCGGCAGCCGAACCCAGAATGGGGGAAAGGGTCCTGTAAGCTTCCTCGAGTGTTCCGATCTCGTGTAATCCCTGGGCGTAAAAGGTCGATGCGGACATAATCAGCATTGCGGCATTCACAGCCCCGGCGACCGTCATCGCTATCGCCACGTCCATGACTTCAAAGTGGAAAAGCCTTTTGAGTTTATCTATATCCTTCACGATTATGCGCCCCTGGGTCAGGGCGGAATGAAGGAATATGACATGCGGCATGACTGTTGCCCCCAGAATGCCTACGGCGAGCAAAACTCCTTCCCTGCCGCCGAAGCGCGGAATAAGCAGCGAGGACACGATCTGCGCGGGTTCGGCTTTAACCAGGAATATTTCAATCAGGTAGCCTACCGCCACAATCCCTATCATTGCGGTAATTATAGCCTCAAGAGGCCGAAAACCGTACCTTTGCAGGCCAAGGAGCAAAAAGGTGATGACAGCGGTCAGCAACCCGGCGATGACAAGCGGGATATGAAATAAAAGGAAAAGTCCAACTGCGGCCCCCACGAATTCGGCAAGATCGGTTGCGATAGCAACGATCTCCATTATAACCCACATCGCCCAGACAAGAGAGCGAGGAAAATGATTCCTGCACAATTCGGCCAGATTCAGGCCGGTAGCTATGCCCAGCTTGGCCGAAAGGATCTGAACGAGC
This sequence comes from Syntrophobacteraceae bacterium, assembly GCA_003165235.1. GTDB lineage: Bacteria > Desulfobacterota > Syntrophobacteria > Syntrophobacterales > Syntrophobacteraceae > SbD1. The sequence continues at coordinate 10,588 of PLSV01000279.1, read as the reverse complement.
ATGGCCATTAAATTGCTTACTATTATGACCCAAAGAAGAGTGTAGCCCAGTTGCGCGCCGCCCTGGATGTTTGTGGCGAAGTTTCCGGGATCTATGTATGCAACGGCGGCGATAAATGCCGGACCAAGGAAAGGAAGAAGCCTTTTGCGCCAGGGAACTTTTTCTCGAGCCAGCACCCTCTCGGCCGCCGAAAGAGTTCCTGAGTCAAAAGTGCGACGTTTGTTTTCGGGGCGGTCTTCCAGCACGCCGGGTCCTTTCAAGGGATGGTCAGCGATGAACTATCACCATCAAACTTTTGTCCAGCTTTAATAATTATTGATTCGTGAGGGTCCAGACTCTGATCTTAAATTCATTTAATTCCCCTGATTTCAGTTTTCCGATATAAGTCAAAGAGCCCGAATCGGAAACCAGGAAGCGACGGCGCCGAATTCAGGACGGCAAGGCCCAATATGTCCAATGCACTTGATTTCATTCTCAAAAAACTGAAGGGACGCAAGAGGAGGAAGATTTCGGATGATACCCTAACCGAGGTCTTTCGGACCAAATACGATCATTTCAAGGCAATCCTGGACTCCAATTCGGAGCTTTCGAAAATAATATCCGAATTGGAAGACAAGCTCCAGGGAGATGAAGTGTTCGGCATGACCTACATCAAGTCCCAGTGCGCCAGGGCTGTTTTCCACGCCATGAGAATGATCAGGAACTTCGATGCGCTTTCGAACGGAAAATTCCCGGCTCTTTTTGACGTTCTTGAGAGGCTGAACGCAGAAATTAAAACAGAACTCCAGGATCTAAGGGAAGGATCGTCTGATTGCGCCTTGGTCCTGCCCTATTCCAGTATTACAAGGGAAATGGTTGATCTTGTGGGCGGTAAGAATGCAAATCTGGGAGAAATCCAAAGCCGGCTCAATCTCCCTGTGCCCGGAGGCTTTGCGATCACCACCGGAGCCTACAGATTCTTCCTGGCGGAAAATGATCTGGCCGACCAGATTGCGATGAAAAAGATCGCGCTTGACCCCAATGATGCCGAGTCGGTGAATTCGACGAGCGAGCAAATCCAGCGCCTGATCATATCCGCCGCCATTCCGGAAAAACTGCAAAACGAACTTCTGATCGGCTACGATGCCATTGCCGGCCCTTCGACCAGGGCGAAGGACCCTGAGGGCCGGCCTCGGATTTCGATGCGCAGCAGCGCTGTCGGGGAGGATAGCGATCTCTCGTTTGCCGGCCAATATCTTACCGTGCTCAATGTGCCTCACGAAAAGATCCTCACGATTTATAAATACATCATTGCGAGCCTCTTTACCCCGCGAGCGATTTCCTACAGGCTACTGAAGGGAATTCCCGACGAGCATTGCGCAATGAGCGTCGCGTGCATCACAATGGTAGACTCGGTCGCCAGCGGCGTGATCTATTCGAGACATCCCTTCGACCCCGGCAATGAGAATATTCTCATCTCGGCGGTTTGGGGCCTTGGACCGTATGCCGTGGAAGGCGCGATAACGCCTGACAGTTACACGGTATCCAGAAAAAGAGAAATTCTGGAGAAAAATATTGCCGTGAAGGCAGTTAGACTCGTCAGCAATCCCGATGGGGGGTTGTGGAAAGAAACTGTTTCAGAAATAAACCGGCAACGGGCATGTCTTTCCGACCCGCAGATAGCCACTCTCGCAGGATATGCCCTCAAGCTCGAAGAGCATTACGGTTCGCCACAGGATATCGAATGGGCGCTCGACTCCGATGAAAACATGTTTATCCTTCAAAGCCGCCGACTCGGTGGTGGACATAAGACCCGGGTCGAGGCGCCCCAAACCATTGTGGTGGATCAACCCCCCCTGATCGAAGCCGGCCTGGCCGCCTTTCCAGGCGTGGGATGCGGAAAGGCGCACAAAGTAACGAGTGAAGATGATCTCCTGACTTTTCCCGAAGGCGGCATCCTTGTCGCAGTCCAGCCTTCTCCAAAATACATGGTCATAATGCCCAAGGCAAAGGCGATAGTTACGGATTTTGGCAGTGTAACCGGCCACATGGCCTCTTTAGCCAGGGAATTTTCCATCCCGACCCTGGTCGACACCAAAAAGGCGACCTCGGTCATTGCCCACGGAACGGAAATCACTGTGGACGCATTTTCAGGCAAGGTCTACCAGGGCATAATCCCTCAGTTGCTTGAGCTGCAGCAAAAGAGAGAGTCTTCACTGAAGGGGACCCCGGTTTACGAAACGCTAAAGCGAATCGCGGCGACAATCACTCCACTGCGTCTCGTCGACCCCCAATCACCCGAATTTACGCCAGAAAACTGCCGCTCAATCCAGGACCTGATGCGGTTCGTTCACGAACTTTGCTATTCGGAGATGTTCAGAATAGGCGATTTCGTATCCGGAGATGAAGGGTTCGCAATCAAGCTGATCGCCCCGATTCCGTTAGATCTCCACTTGATCGATCTTGGCGGCGGGATTTGTCCGGGGGCTGCCAATTGCCGAAAGATAAGGCCAGACCAGATTATTTCAGTCCCCTTGAATGCGCTGCTAAAGGGACTGCTTCATGAGGAACTCCGCACGTTTCGCCCACGCCCAATCGACCTTAAAGGTTTTTTTTCCGTCATGGGGGAGCAGATGCTCAATCCACGCCTCCAGTCGGAACGCTTTGGAGAGCGAAGCTATGCCATCATTTCGGACAAGTACCTCAATTTCAGTTCGCGTGTGGGGTATCACTATGGAATCCTGGACTCTTACTGCGGCGCAACCCTGAGCAAAAACTACATAGCTTTTTCCTTCAAAGGCGGCGCTGCCGACGAGACTCGTCGAAACAGGCGGGCACGAGCGATCGCCCTTATTCTGGAATCCTTCGGTATGAAGGTTGAGGTGACAGCGGACCGGGTTGATGCAAAAGCTCAAAAGCTGGAGGCGTCCATACTTGCTGAAAAACTTGATATGATAGGCAGACTATTCCAGTTTACCAGGCAGCTCGACATGCTGATGACCAATGAAAACATGGTGGGGGCTGTCGCTAAATCTTTTCTTGAGCGGAGATACAACTTGTAAAGAGACGCAGAGACACGGGGAGGGGAAGGCGCGAAGAGGGGACGGACGGATATCTTTCAGGTGAAGACGCGTTTTTGTCCTCGAAAGATAGACTAAGCGCAATACATTGCTACTCATTCCATACGTGGTTGCACAAAAACTTCAAAAGACTGAAGCGCCGCTCGCGGCCCCCGGATAGCGGGCGGCTTCGAACGTGAACAAGGAAGAAACAGATGATGAATCGACGCTCATTTTTCGAGCAGATTCCTGCTATGCAGCCTGGCGCCAAAAGGCTCGCCCGATAGTGCGAGCGCACAAAGAGCGATTACCCTTGCCCGATTGCGCGTAACCCTGCATAATGTCACCCCGGCTCACGATGTGGCCGAGGCAGTGCATGCCGGTCTGACTGAAGACCGGCAGCGACAGGAAATTGAGCCCTTTCGGAATCAAACTTAAAATAGGAGAAGTCTTTATGTACACGGAAACGCTTACGTCACGACGCAGTTTTTTGTGCCTCACCGGCAGTCTCGTTGCGGGCGCCGCTCTGCCGGCAATTCCACACAATGTTTTAGCTGCCGGGAAGAAAGAGGAAAAAGAATCCGGGGTGAACCCCGTGGAAGATCTCATGCGTGAGCACGGACTCCTGCGCCGTGTGCTGCTGATCTATGAGGAGGCGATAAGCCGCATCAATGGGGCAAGGAAACTGCCCTCCGGGGTTATTGCGGATTCAGCCGATATTATCCGCCGCTTCGTCGAGAACTACCATGAAAAGCTTGAGGAAGATGAGATTTTTCCTCGTTTTCAAAAGGCCGGAAAACTTAACGATCTTGTCAAGGTGCTCCTGGCGCAGCACCAGGCGGGACGACGCCTGACCGATTCCATTTTGAAATTCTCGGAACCTGTGGCGCTTAAAGCTGCCGAAGCAAAGGAAGACCCGTCTGCGGCCATGCAACAGATGTATGGCGGGACCCCTTTCTTTGGCAGGTTTTCCCTTTTGCGAGGGAAAAGCCCGGATACAAAGAAGGAACTGGCTTCAGCCATGCAACAGTTTATTCACATGTACCGGCCCCACGCAGCCAGGGAAGATACGGTGCTTTTCCCTGTTTTTCGATCGATAGTGACGCCCAGGGAGTTTGATGAGCTGGGCGAAAAATTCGAGGACAAGGAACACGAGCTTTTCGGAAAAGAAGGATTTGAAAAAATGGTGGAATCAGTTGGGGAGATAGAGAAAAAGCTTGGCGTCTATGATCTGTCAAGTTTTACGCCGGAAGCTTGAATCTCCTGATCGTTCACCGTACTTTTACGCCTGATTTATGGTTTCCTCCGGATTTTCTGTCCTGAAAGAGTCCTCCTGTCCCCCCGTATCAGGTCCGGGGCGGGCTTGGCAGGATCCGGAGGCATTAATTCCGGCATTGCACGCAGCAACCGCCAGGAAGAAGGGGAAACCGCTTGAAAAGCTATCGAAAGGAGCTGTGGTTCAACGCCCCAACGCGCATAGCCTTCATCAACATCACGCGGGAGGTCGAAGAATGCCTTCATGAAAGCGGAATTCTGGAAGGGCTCGTACTTGTCAACGCGATGCACATCACCGCTTCGGTGTTCATCAACGACGACGAACGCGGACTCCATCGCGACTATGCCGCATGGCTCGAAAAGCTCGCTCCTCACGAGCCTGTCAGCCAGTACCGCCACAACGACGGCGGCGAAGACAATGCCGACGCTCACATGAAGCGACAGATCATGGGCCGTGAAGTGGTGGTCGCCATAACCGGAGGCAAACTCGACTTCGGCCCCTGGGA
>PLSV01000279.1:0-5726 GCA_003165235.1 Syntrophobacteraceae bacterium | reverse complement strand
TTTGCGATTGAGGAGCGGCCAAAGCAGACCAAATGCTGGATGCAAGCGCAAAGGATTTATTTACGGACAAGCCCTAAGAATGAGCTGACTAACGCCAAGCGGCTACTCTGTTCATAGACCGCTTCATCGCAATGTTCGTTAGATCCCTGCAAATTAGTTATTTAACCACTTATCCCTGGAAGGTGATCTAATCTCGCGTCTTTGAAAGCAACCCCCGGCCCCATCCCACCATCACTATGCCAACGCTGCGAAAATTGACGGATTCATCACTCGAAATCCCTCAAGAAGGATCGTCGCCGCCTCCTGGCGTCGATCGGGACCGGGCAGCCTGAACGAAGCCGTTGGATATTCCCAGTGCCGTCAACGCGGCGAATGCCGCCTCGTATTCTTCCCCTGTCGGCTTCCTGTCAAGGGGTGGGGTGGATGGGCCCTTGTGAGCCGGGAAGTACTGGTTCATGAGACTTACCCAGACCTGCGGGCCAAACCGGTGCGCAAGAAATGAGAGGCAATCGCCGGAACCGGACAGGTTTTCGGGCAGCACCAGGTGACGCACTATCATGCCCTTCAGAGCGATCCCCTGCGCGTCGGTTCGGATCGGTCCGGCCTGCCTCCACATTTCGACAAGGGCCTCCCGGTTGTAACTGACGTAATCTGCGGCCCCGGAATATTTTTTCGCTGTTTGGGGGTCGGAGTATTTGATATCGGGCAGGTAAACGTCGATGATTCCATCGAGCAGTCTGAGGGTCTCAACAGATTCATAGCCGCTCGAGTTATAAACGATCGGGATTCGAAGACCCCGGCGCGCGGCCGATAGAAGGGCGCTGACAACCGCAGGCATCTGATGAGTCGAAGTCACCAGGTTGATGTTGTGGGCCCCCTTCTTTTGGAGATCGAGCATCCCTGAAGCAAGGTCCTCCACGCTGATTTCGCGGCCCACCCCGAGTTGGCTGATCGGATAGTTCTGACAGAAGATACAGCTTAGCGTGCAGCCGGAAAAAAATATCGCGCCTGAGCCGCAGGTCCCGGAGACGGGAGGTTCTTCCCAGGGATGCAGATATATTGAAGCAACCTTTGGCAGACTCCCGACACCGCAAGAGCCCACTTTTGCGTTTTTTCGGTCAACGGCGCAGGCTCGAGGGCAAAGATCGCATCGCTGAAGCCTTGCATCAAGGGCTTCAGCCCTGCGAGCAAGTTCGCCGGTCGCCAAAAGTTTTAAATAACCGCTTTCTGCAACAGGAGCGCCGACGGCGGAAAAATCAGCCGGCAAAGCGCTCGACCCATTTTTCCCCATCCCAGATACCGATGATCCTGCCGGAGTTTGAAACGTCATAGCCTCCCATCGAGGCCGCCATGCGGCGGAACGAATCCGAAGCAATGATATCGAGCGCCGTCCGCATCTTGAAGTCCGGCCATGCGCTTTCCGCTATCACGAGGTCGTAGCGTTCCCGGCCGATCGGAATGAAACCCAGGTCCAGCGCCTTCGCCGAAGAGTAGATCGCCATTCCGGCATCGGCCCGTCCGCTCAAAACGTTTACGGCGACGCTCATATGCGTGAATTCTTCCTGGTCGTAACCGTTGATCTCCTCAGCCGGAAGGCCGCGCTCGCGCAGACAGTAGTCAAAGAGCACACGCGTTCCCGAACCGGCCTGCCGGTTTATAAAGACCACATCCGGCCGCAGAAGGTCTTCTATTCCATTTATCCCTTTCGGGTTCGTTTTGCCGACAAGCAGCCCCTGCTCCCGCATGGCAAGCTGAACCAGCCGCACGGGGGTCCCCTTCAGATAGCGCTCCACGTAAGAGTAGTTGTACTCTCCCGTTTGCGTATCCAGCAGATGCGAGCCGGCAAAGTGGGTCTGTCTTCGCCTGAGCGCCATCAGTCCGCCGAGGCTGCCCACATTGCTCGATGAGAGATGAATCCTGCTGTCCCTGCCCTTCAGTTCGTTGGCTATCAGGTCAATAGTGTTGTCGTGGCTTCCGATCATGATAAGCGTATAATCGAGCTGGTCTTTCGACCGAAGGAGCCTCACCTCCGCCACGGACCCCTCGTCGACGCCCTCCTGCTCCTGTGGGATCTGCAGGATTCCGTCCGCGCGGGTAAGCGATGTGATTATGCCCGCCCCTCTCTGGATTGGCATTGCAACCAATCTGTCATCGACCCTGCCCAGGATCACGCGGACAAATTCTTCCAGGCCCAGCTTCGAAGGCAACTTCCTGCCAACAACTGCCGAAATGGTGGGGAAGACAGGGCTTTGGCTTCCCTGAAGAGAGTAGAGCAAAGGTCTTACGAACTGTTCGAAGGCAATGATAGCCGAAACGGGGTATCCTGGAATTCCGACAACCGGTTTTCCGCCCACCACCCCGAGGATAACGGGTTTTCCGGGCATCATGGCGACCCCGTGCGTCAGCACCTCCCCAAGTTCCTCGATAACCGCCGCCGTGTAGTCTTCCGATCCGGCGGAAGACCCGGCGTTTATCAACACCACATCGGCCGAAGACTCAACCCCTTCCCGCAGCGCCTCTTTTATCGCGTCATATTCGTCGGGCGCAACGTTACGCAGTATCGGGGCCCCTCCGCATTCCTCGGCCATTCCCGCAAGAATGGCCCCGTTGAACTCGACGATCTGACCAGGCGTTGCTTCAGCCGCCCTGTCGGCCGCAACTATTTCACTGCCGGTGGGCTGAATAAACACTTGAGGTCTGGCAAAAACGCTTACCCTCAAAACCCCTGCCGCTAGGAGGGAACCGACGTCGGCAGGCCGCAAAACATGCTGTCGGGGCAACAGCAGCTCACCAGCCACGATGTCTTCACCCACCTTGCGCACGTGTTGCCAGGGGAATGCTGCAGATCGGATCTCTATCTCCGATTGCGATACACGCTCGACATGCTCGATCATGATGACCGCGTCCGCCTCTTTGGGAAGCGGGTCGCCGGTGTCGACGGGGTGGGCGCTTTGTCCGGTAAGGCGAAGAGGCGTAGCGTCGCTCGCGCCGTATGTGTCGCGTGCGCGCACCGCGTAGCCGTCCATTGCCGCTCCATGATAGTGCGGGACCGAGCGTATGGCAATAATCGGCCGCGAAGTGATGCGCCCAAGACTTGAAACCGCCTGGACCTCTTCTTCGGCCGTCCGGAGGGCGCCGGTCCGGCCCTGCCAGATTTCCTGCGCTTCCGCGAGGGTTTTCATTTTGAGATAGATATTTCTCTTCGGTATTTTCACAGCTCTGCTCGTTTCCCCGTGTAAATGTCGGCCCAGCGCAGGGCAGGCGGTCACTTTTCTATCTCGAAAAGGCTACGGGTCTTTTCATGGCTTTAGGATGTCCGGCAGGGACATGAGTCACTGCTTAGAGCCTCTTGAACCCAAAGCGCTTGAAAAAATCCATTCGAAAGCGCCTGGCGGCGGTCAGGTTCACGTCGGCGATGTGCACCTGTTCGAGTTGGTCGAGCTCTACCTGAACCCAGTTTTCAATGTTGTCCAATCCCTTTACCCAGCGGTTGAAATCGTCTTTGTCCAGCATTTTGGGGGGCTGGAGTATGAAACTGCCCCCCCCATGCTGGTGAACGCGCTTTTCACCGAACACAGCGTTGTAATCGGCCGTGTTGATCCCAACGACCGGAACGAAATTATCGAAGGCCCTGACCATCGCCCCCGTTTTCCAGTGGCCGCGCAGGATCGGGAAAATGCTTGGATTGAAAACGATATCGACCCCCTGCTCGCAAAGCTGGCGCCCTGCTTCCGGCTGTCCCCAGAAATCGATGCAAACCGGCATGCCGAGTTTTCCGAAATCGGTTGTAAAGACCCTGAACACTCCGTCTCCCGAAGAGATTCCAAGCCTGTCGCGCTCCAGTGCTCCGATGCTGAACTTGCGCTGTCTGCCCGCCACCCTTCCGGCCCGGCTGAAAAGAGTAGCGGTATTGTAGCGCTTGCCGCCCTCTTCTTCCACTATGCCCGCTATCAGATAACACTTAAATTTGCGTGCCGCCGAACCCATCTCCCGTTCGCCCATGAAAGGGAAATATTCCGGAAAACAGATCAGGTCAAGTTCCTCCCCCCCGCATTTCTCCAGCAGTTGCAGGGCGTGTCCGGTATTGCGCGGATCGTCGAAGGCAGGATAAGGCTTGGGCTGAATGATAGCTATTCGTATGTTGTCTTTCATAGAAATCCTTATGACCTCGAGGAGCGTGGATATATTAGCCTGCGGTCACACCGCCCCAAGTATCCCGCCTGCCATCGCGACGAGGCGCCTTGCTATGGCTGGAGAGGAAGTGGCGGCCGGAGAGGGTGCGTTCAGCAGGTGAATGACTTTCTCCGTCTGCTCGATGACGAAATCGTCGAGAAGTTTACCGTCATGACCTAGGGCCTGGGCCCGCACCCCTGCTCCGCCCGGCTCGAGGTCGTCCATGGAAACAGCCGGCACTAATTTCTGGAGCGCCCTGGTAAAAAGGGGTTTGGAAAAGGAGCGCATCATTTCGCCCATTCCGGTTCTCCAGTGTTTCGAAGCGAGGCGCCAAAAACCATGATAGCTCAGGGTCTCCCAGAGTTCCAGGGGAGAAATCCGCGTTCTGCTGTATCCCTCGCGGGCAAAGGCGAGCACTGCGTTCGGTCCGGCCTCGACTTTCCCGTCGATCGTTCGTGTAAAATGTACCCCAAGGAACGGGAATCCTGGGTCGGGGACCGGATAAATGAGGTTTCTGACAAGATATTCGCTCTTTGGTTTTATCCGGTAGTATTCTCCCCGGAAAGGAACGATCCGGCAGGGGGGACTCATGCCGGAAGACCGGGCGACACGATCTGAATACAGCCCGGCGCAATTAATGAGAACCCTGCTTTGAAACTCACCACGACCTGTTTCTATCCGCACTGTTTTCGAATCGAGGTCTTTCACTTTATTGACTCTAGCTCCCAGGAAAAGCTCTCCGCCCTTTTTTTCAAATACATCGGCATAAGCTTTGGCGACTTGCCTGAAGTCCACAATTCCGGTCCCCGGAGCCAGCAGCCCCCGGATGCACTTAGCATATGGCTCGAACTCCCTCACCTCCCCGGGGCTGAGCATCTGCAGGCCCGCAACACCGTTTTCACTTCCTCTGCGAAAGAGTTCGACAAGGGCCGGGACTTGCCCGCCGCTCGTCGCTATGACCACCTTCCCGCAAATCTCATGCCTGACATTGTGGGCCGCGCAAAAACTAATGAGTTCATCGCGGCCCGAAGCGCACAGACGAGCCTTGAAGGAGCCGGGCCGGTAGTAGAGTCCGGAATGAATGACGCCGCTGTTGTGCCCGGTCTGATGAGCGGCGATCGTGTTCTCCTTCTCAAAAATCGCCGCCCTCAGTCGAGGGAACTCTTCCAGCAGTCTCATTCCTGTGGCGAGACCGATTATTCCGGCCCCTATAATTGCGACATCGAATGGAGAATTCATAAAAATCCCACGTTGGGAGTCTCCCCGGCTGCACATAAGAGTGAGCCGGTCCCCCGGGCGCGTAATGGTTTCAGCCCCTCAAGGCCTGAGTATACCAGATTCCAACCCGGACATCGACTGCCAACACCGCAACCGCCACGGCGGCGGCAAGGTCTGCCTAACCTCGTGTCGAATTGCATCTTAAGGGGGAAAATGGCTGCGCAGGCTTCCGGCAGCGATAGATAATACGAAGTTGCGTTCAAGTGAGCGCCAAAAAAAGCTGAAAAGCTCTCCATGCCTGGACGATGATCCTGCTCTATATGGCGCTGCGGTGG
>PLSV01000292.1 GCA_003165235.1 Syntrophobacteraceae bacterium | reverse complement strand
CGGGTACGCATTTGCCGGAAGACCCTTATAACTTGTTGAATTTACAACACAACGGGCTTAATGACAGGTCTGTCTCTGAAAGTCCTGTCAGACTGAAGGTTAATAGGAAGGCGCTGTCATGGAAGGCAGCGCTGCTTCCACGGCAGCGCTGTAGCTTCATGCTTCTCGCTTCCCGCTTCCCGCTTCAAAGGAGTTTAGCAGATGCCTATAGTTCCAGGGGACCCATTCGTTCCATCGGTCATGCCGCAAGGTCAGACGATCTACAAAAACATCGACCGCGCAACTCCCGACGCTTTCGGCGGCCAAGTCGGGCAGACGCTCCAGCAAACGGGCGATATGCTCCAGCAGCATTCCATCCGGCGCCAGTAGCTCGCCAATGAAACAGCCCTACAGGATGTTTATGCCAACCAGTTTTCGCCGCAACTAAGGGCGATTACCCAAAACTACATGAAGCACGAGGGCAAAGACGCCGAAGCCGCTTTCCCCCAATTTCAACAGCAAATAAACGATCTTAGAAATCAGACTCGCGAAAATCTGAATCCGTACCATCAAAGACTTTTTGACCAAAAGAGCACGCGCCGCGTCGAAGGCGACCTTGACGGGATGACCCGGTACGCCGCCAGTCAGACCAAACAATGGGAATGGAACACCCATAACGCAGCACTGAGCGATCTGATCGCTGAGGCTGAGGCCATATTATAACGATCCTCAGCGTGTCGAAACCGTGGTGAGCCAACTTGATAGGGAGACGGCGGACTACGGACTAAAGCACGGATGGAGTCCGGAAGTTCATGAATATCAGTTGCGCAAAAACAACGACATGCTCTGGCGCATGGACCGTAGAAGCAGCTCGTTGGTGCGCATGGCTTCCTGCATGACCTGCTGTCTATTTGCCCTGATAATGAACATGATCAGGGAAATGAACACAATTGCACTGACAAGCAGAAGTAGGCAGAGCAGTCTGAAGGCGAGTGAATTGGAAATATTGTGCACGGATGTTTCCTAGTACTACGCTACAAGAATTCTTCGCAAAGTTGCGTTAAATTAAGTTTATCACAGTTTCAGGTCGTTGGGCAAACGTATACTACCTGAAGAAAAGGCTTTTTTGTTAAAAATCAAAGAGTTAATCAAATAAATATTCGTACCGAAAGGCTATTCAAACAGGGTTCACGCATTATTTGGGTTTACAAAGGGGGAGATTCAGCCTTTCCCTCTGCGTGGGGGCGCCGGCTAGAACTTGTACTGCACAAGCGCCTCGATCACATGTGCCGTGTAATTATTGTAGAACCCCTGCAGAGTATTAAGGGTCTGGTTCCCCACCGGGGCTCCCGTGTCACTGATTCCTTGCAGGTAAAGCGTTTGGTACGAGTTGGTCATGTTGAACTGCTCGAATATGTACCCCACTTTGAAAGCCACGCGCTTGTTGTAGTTGTATTTGAGCCACGTATCTACATGAAAGATCGATTCATTCAGATTGGGGAGGAGCGGGTTGTGGAAATCCGAGGTCGACCAGGAGAAGTTTGCGCTGGTCGTCAGGCTCAGCTTCTCGGGAACGAGCACAACGTCCGCGCGGGCGGTTACAGTGTCATATGAATCGGCGGTGAGTAAAACGGGGCCCGAATCGCCCAGGACCGAAACATTGGTGCCCGTCACATAAAAGGCGGCAACGGCATTATCGGCGAGTTCTTTAGTGTTGCTCTGTTCATGGTCGTATCCGAGGCTGATCGCGATGCCTTTACACGGCGTCCAGCTCACATCCGCTCCGGCCGACCAGCCATTATCGCTGAGCAATCCATAGCCATTGTTATCAAACGAATCGGTGTAGAGCGTGAAATTGGTTGAGAAGGTTACATTATTCAATGGAAGTAGCTCTGCAACGAAATTGACGAGGTTCCGTACGTCGTCCCCTGAGTAAGATTTGTAAGTTAACACACTCGTAGCCGCTATCGGTGACGGCATCTCCAGGAAATTACTCCCGTTCCGGTTTGAGTACGAATAGCTGGCTATCAGGTTCAGCCAGTCACAAGGATATACCCTGAACTGCACTTTGGGCGTATTGGTCGAGGTAGCGCCCTCATTAAAATCGCGGTCGACCGAGTCGTAAGTGTATCCGAGATCGACAGCCACCTTGCTGTTGAATTTATAGTCGGCGCCGAAGTTGACAGCCTGCCGCAAATATGAATACTGCTCCATCTTGAGAAGAGGCAAGTTCACGCCGTTCGACCCAAAGAATGCATTGATCAAAACGGGATTGTTCAGGTTGTCGTTCTGAAAATCATAAGCCCTGTACGAATACCTTACGGTCAACTGGTCGGTCGGGCGGGTTACGCCTAAAAGATCCCCGGCGAAAGTCGAAGCGCTGAGGTTCGAAGTGCCCATTGGAGTATTCGCGACGCCAAGGGGAAAATTCGACGGGTACAGGGTGCTGCCGCTGGATTGAAAAACGGGATCGTTTTGGCTCAGCCAGCCGTAGGTAAAATTGGCGGTGAGTCTTGTATTGGCGCAGGAAGGCAGGTTCACCGCCCCCGTAGCGTTAATGTACTGTGCCAAATTGCTGGGGGCCAGGGATTGCCAGCCGGTAGCCGAGGCCGGGTTCGCAAGAAACTCTTTGAAATCATCGTCAAAGAGCGAAAAGTAATAACCCAGATGAAACTGATACATCTGCTGAACGTACTCCGCTCCAAGGCCCAGGTCGTTTTGCGTAAAAGCCGTCGGCTGGAGATTGGAGGTATAAGCATAGGCGTTTGGTGGGCCTTGGACGATGGCTGTCGACGGGAACTCGCCGTTTCTTTTCAATAACTGGTAATCCGCATAGATGTCGATGTCCGGTGTCGGCGTGTAGTCACCCCTGAACCGCAGTCTCTGCTCAAGGATCATGATTTGGTCTACAGTGGGATTTACCGTCGAGTAAAGATGCTGGAGCTGGTCATACTCGATTTCCAACTTGTAAAGCCCGATTTTGCCCGCTTGGAGAAGGAAATCTTCACCTACTTCTCCCGGCCTGCTCATAAAGAATTTATAATACTCGCTGGCGTCTTTATTCGTCAGCGACAAATTCAATTGGTCCAGGAGAAACCCTGCGGGGTAGGCAGTATACTCTTCAAAATATCCCCGGGACACGTGGTTGGGTTGATCGATGAAAAGTCTTCCGCCCAATGAAACGTCGCCGCTCAACGTGTAATCACCCAGGGTCACTTGGGCGCCCCCCCCCACAGAGGTCAAGGGGAGAAACATGACTGCGAGAAAAACGACCAGGATTACTTTTTGAATCTTCATCGCTCCCCCTCCTTAGTGAAAGAATAAATTACCGTTGATATTATTACTGCCATGTATTTGCCGGTGACAGTTGAGACACCCGGACAGCGCTTGATTCGGCCTTGGGGCCTGCCGCTTCCCACCGACCATGGGCCGTAAACTCAGCTCGTGAAAGGTAACGTGGCACTCCCGGCACAACCTGATAGGAGGGGCCTTCAGCAGGCTGGGATATGCGCTGCCGTGGGGCTGATGGCAGTTGAAGCAATCCTCCGTTACGGGAGGGTGCTGAAAAATGCGCGGACCCCTATACTGTGCGTGACACGTGAAGCATAGCTCTTTATTGGAAAGTCCCCTTACGAGCTTCGGCGAAGTAGTCCCGTGCGGGTTGTGGCAACTCGTGCATTCCATTTTCCCCTCGCGCAGGGGATGATGCGAAAACCGCAACTCCTCCGAGACTTGCTTTTTATGACATACATTGCACGTATCCGATACGGTTACACGCTTGAGTTGATGGGGGGCATGAATTCCCGGTTCCGTGTGGACCACATGGCACTCCGTGCACCCGACGTCCTTGACGTCATGAGCGCTTCCCGGCCAGAAAAGCCTCTCCCTCTTTTGATGACACTTCAGACAGGCGTCGTTGCGAAGAGGAACAGGCGTCTGCGATCCCTTCGTATATCGAATCATGCCGGCGAATGTCTGGCCTCCTGAAGCGGCATGCTCCTTTGCCGGCCCATGGCATGTTTCACACCCCAGTTTTTCCGCAGCATCACGGGGATGATTCAAAAACAATATCCCCATGGTTGTCTTTGGGAACCGATCTAAGACTCCTTTTTGTTGCATCTGGTGACAGGCCTGGCATGTTTCCACGCCGGCATACTCTTTCTTGACCTCTTTGACATCTGTTGCCGGTGCTGTTGAGTAAGAGAAAAGAAAAACCAGGATCAGAAAGACAAGGGTCAGTCCGGATATAAGGATTCTCCTCATAGTCTCCCCCTCGATTCGATCTTTGGGTTATTGAAGTTTTGAAACTCGGCCGTTGATCAAATAACGCCAAAAAACTGAAATATCTAAAAAACTGCCAACACGGCGCCGTTTCAGAGCATGGCAAGGCTCCCCCCCCAGACATAAACGGTTGTCATCACACACCGATGGTCCGGAAATGAGGAGAGTGGATTTGATTCCTGCCTCATCGCAGGGTGGTGGGATCGCTATTCTTAGCCCCTGTTTAGCCCCTGTTTAGCCCATCGTAAGCCTTAAAAAACCATTAGCCAACCAATCTGACAAGAAAATCCGTGCCAAGCCACTTGTTACAAATTTTTGTCGGAAAAGATAATGGTCTTGGCCTTCGCTGCACTTCAAAAAGCTGAAACGCGGTCGCGGGCAGGACCCAGCGCCGCTCACCGCGCCTAACCCCTGCCTGCCGGCCTCGGGCTGGCTGCGGGTAGCCTGATTCAGAACACATAACTTAACTGTGAACTATCCACCGGTATGGAACCAGTCCTAAAGCACTGGCAGCCACGTATACACAGAAACGCTATTCCCATCGCCATCTGCCGGCCGGGATTAAAGAGCCGGCAGCAGTGGAAGGATCAAACGTTCACTTACGGAATAGAAGGGTACTCCAAAGTATTCCAGTTAAACGTCCGGTAGTCGGTGAATGGGCGACCTCCTTGAGGCCGATCGCCTCCCGGGGCGCCCCCAAGCGCTGTTATAGAATCATGAAGAATTTCAGCCACATAATCGATGTTATGTATATAGCTGTGTGGCCCCGAATTCGAGCAGGACGTCATATACAGATTGAAGGATGCGGCGAGCTGGGCAGGCGTAAAGCCGGTGTATGAGGCCCCGGTGGTGCAATTGACAAACGAGCACGAAGTCGTATTGTAACAGATATTTTCCGCATTGAACTGTTTGACGACGTCCCCGACCAGACCCGAACAGGCGGTCGCGCCCGAGGCGCAGGTCCCATATGTCGCCGTCCCTTGGGGAGCGCCCCCGATCTGTTCGCCAACCGTTGGAGCCTCGCCGAGGCTCAGGCTGCTGCTGTACTGCGCGGACGCCGGTACCTGATCGAAACTTGTGACGTTCGTGCCATGACACTTCTGGCAGGTGAGAACGCTCGGCAACCACGTATGCCCACCGGTCGTTCCACTCGAATCGCTGGCCGTATCCATGTGGCACCCGTAGCAGTTGATGGCCTGATGCGCCGCGTTGCCGTAAGAATATGTTTGCGGCTGGGTGGCCGCCGTGGTCGCCGGGTATGTCGTGGTCGGGAATTCCCAGGCGTTTTTGCTCCATAAAAGGGCAGCTTCCGAGAAGTGATGATCATTCACGCTACCCTGCCCCGATATGGCGGTAGTTGGATTCGCGTAGAAATCGGCTTTCGCTTTGGTAGCCACGTATTCCGTCAAGCCGCTGTCACGTCCCTGATGGCAGAACACACAGACAGTGGCGTTTCCCAAAGCGCTGAGATCGGTGCCGCCAAGCCCTGCGTAAGCAGTCCCGTCGAGGAACGAGTTGTTCCCTCCCCTGGGATTGCTCGTCGATTGGAAATCGGCGTGATAGGTAAGTTTAACCGGAATCCGAAGGTTCGCGTTGGACGGCTTGCCGTCGGGAGTGTTATGGGTGTCGTGACAGGTAATGCACGTAAGGGTCGAGTCGCCCCAGATCACCCTCGCGCTGGATGTCCCTTGTACGTCGTTTATATAGTCGATGGCGCCAAGGCCGTTATGGCAATGGTTGCAGACGTAAGTGCCGGCGGTATTGTTGAGCTGAGTGTTTCCCGCCGCGGAAAGGTATACCGTGCTGGAATTAGGCGATGTCAGGGTAAATTCCGTATTTCCACCATTTCGGATGGAGAGGCCCGATGTCGTTCCGCCAGGTGTGGTGCCCTGATCGGTCGCAAGGCTCATGTCGAATGGATAAATCTGCTGCGAAGTGCCGCCGCCTGCCCTGAAATTAAAGAAGCCAGGGAAGGCGGTCGCTGTGGCGGTAGGGGCAGCGACGGGCGAGAGGGTGGTAACGTTCCATGAGGCATTGCTGCCCGATCCGACGACGGAAGTGACGTTCACCACGAGCGACCCGGTCAGCGGGTTCGTCCCTGGGACCAACGGGTTGTACGAGGTGACAATGCCTGTCATGTACTGGGTGGCAGGGGCAGTGGTGGAGGCGATATACACGGTCTGGCCGAGGTTGATCCAGGTGAGGCCCGCGGGCACAACAAGGGTCTGGCTGCCGGCGCCGACGGTGAGACTGCTGGTCGACTGGGTCGAGCTGCTCGCAGTCGCGTTCGCGTGCTGACTAGTCTGGAATTGCGTGGAAATATCCAGATTCATCGTCGGGTTCGCCGACGACCAGGCGCCCGTTGCAGTGTCCAGGGCATAAGCGCTGTACAGGTATTTGCCCTGGGCATGGCAGGCCGCGCAAAGGGTCGCCAAGTTGTTGTAGCTGTCTTTTATCGTGAAGTTGACAGTTCCCGTGAGAGGGACAGGGACGGAAATGGTTCCCGTTCCTCCTCCGGATTTTGCGTAGGTCACGGTAGTGCTGCCCACTATGCCGTTAGTTCCGGAGTCGACAAGAGTGACGCTGTTTCCGCTCACGCTTGCTATGGAAATTCCGTAGTTGTTGAACGTCACCGTGACGGGCACTTCCACCGCACCCGCCGCCGCGGTGGAAGGTAGAGTTGCTGAGCCCGACGCCGTACCGCTTACGAAAAGGGTGTAAGTGTGATTAATGTTTGCAGGCTGCACGTCACTCAGGGTCCCGCTGGTAACTTCGATATCTGAAATGAGGTCGGATGTGGTTGAGCTGGTCGCGTTGCCAACGGTCCCAGTCCCCGTAACGATCGCCCTCATAGGACGCTCGATTTCCGACCCGCGCGTCCAGGTCCCGGCAATCACATCCTGCGCACCCGTAGAATTCTGTTTGTAGGGCTTGAAATTCTGATAGCTTGCGCTCCTGCCGGTATAGGGCGTGGTTTGATAGACCGAGACCGACGGGGTGACGCCCGTGGGCNNTAGCGGGCGAGTTAAAGTGCGAATCGTGGCAGGCCGGGCATCCGACCATATTCTGGGGGTATGCGGGAATCTCTCCGTCGGGAAACATGCTGGGGATCGACACTTGCGTTTTCCCGTAATTCGGCCAAAATCCCTCGACCCTGGACAAATAGTTATGGCAGACGGAACACTCTGCTATGCGCATGTTCCTGGTCACCGGGGTCTTCTTGTCGGCTTCGAAAAGCAGGCCCGACTCGTGGCCACTGGATAAGACCGTCAGGGCTTGGAGCTTGCCGGCGCTCTGCTGGTCGAAAAATGGCCCTGGTTGTGAGGATGCAAGACCCGGCACTAGTCCGACATTCCCGTGCGCGGTTGAGGGAAAATTATTGGGAAAATATGGGTCATTGGAGCCATGACAAAGCGAGCAACTGCTCAGATAGGTCGGCAATCCGTTTAATCCATCGTGAGGATCCGTCCCGTGGCAGTTCGTGCAGTTGAAGGGCAATTCTGTCTGTGTATAGTGTCCGGAGTTCGTGAATCCAGTAGCAACTGGATAAAAATAACCTTTCAGATTTGGCCAACTCAAACTCGCGCTCAGGGGAAAGTAATCCAGCGTCGCATTTCTCAGGAGAATGTCATTCAGCGAGGGTGAGTTGTCCATAAACACGGGCAGGGAGGAGACCACCTTTGGGTTGGAGTGACAAGAAATGCAAGTAGCCGGCGCCGGAGTCTTGGCCAGGCTCGCCGGGCCTAGAGGAGCAACCGTAACGAGGATGGACATTAAAACAATCAGCATAATTTGTTTTCGACTCATACTTGTCTCTCCATTTTAAACAGTTACAGGTATTGGATTTATATCGGGCGAACAAACGTTCTCGACACTTTCCAAAAAATATCTGTTAAAAAGCGCCGATTGATTCCGATCGCCCCAGGGATGATGGAGTCGCTGATTCTTAGCCCCTAATGCACGTCAAAAACCCTTGCTAACCAACCGCGCAAGAGAAATTATCAGCGTTAAACTCTTCTTTTGGTGGGTATTGTCCTGCGCAAATATATATCAAAAAAGTGTGGATTCAGATCGATTCCTACCCCCATTTCGCCCAGGGAATGATGGAATCGCTGATTCTTGCCCCTCGTGTTCGTCAAAAACCCTTGCTACCAACCGCGCAAGAGAAGTTGTCAGCGTTAGACTACTCATTTGGGTATTTCCCTGTCAATACCTTTTTCACGCGCAGAAAAAATTTCAGCGGGACCGCCGGTCATCATCAGTTCAGATAACAAAACTTTGAGGCCTTTAGCCGGGACCTCATGAATCTGTTTCTCGCGAGCTGAGGGTTTTGTTAGTGGTCTAAAGCAGGAGCCTGCCGTCAATAAAACAAACCTCCCGCAAACTCAGGAGCGCCGAAATCAAGGCAAGCCCAAAAGAGGGTTCGGCCCTCTTCGGCTGTGACAGGCCGGCTTATCGGATGCCAAGCGACTATGTCATGCAGGGAATGATAGCCGATACCGGTGGTGAGTCCCGTTTGCACAAGGGACTTAACACTTTCGCTCTGATAAAACGGACTGGGTCTTATACCCATTCGAGCACCTGAGGCTATCTCCATCAACACAGACGGCTAAGATGCATGGAGTCGATCCAGCCTTCGCCGGAAAGCATCATTTCTTGATTCTCGCCGCAGGGTCTTCCGATGCGCGCGCCGGATAAAGTGTCCGGTGCCCGGCAAATCGGTTTTTTGCACTCCTCGGGTTGTCATCAACAGACTAAGGCGCGCCGCTATGGCATTCGCTACACAGGATTCCCGGGGGGATTTCCCCTCCAGGGTGGTCGAATTTCAACCCCTGCAGGCTCACAGCCCCAGGTTCCGGCTGATTGCCCTGGGCGATGATGGTATGACAGGTGTTGCATTCATTGGCGATGGTCCGGCCTGTTTTGCCGGCATGTAAACCATCGTGGCAGCGAAAGCAACCCCGCCAAATATGATGCCCGATATTGTCTGGCCGTACTTTCCAGTCCGTTTTCATTTCCGGGAAAAAATTGTCTCGAAAGATCCTCTGCGTCTCGGAGATCGCCTGCCTGATTTTTGGCTGGTCTTGGTAATCGGAGTATTCTTTTGAGAGTTTTTGGGTAATCAGGTCAATCCCACTGGCCTGCGAACCGGCCCCGGCGCTTTGGACCAGCGCCTCGGCCGCCTTCACTTTTATGTAAGGAATGGATAAATCGATACGATCCAGCCACAGAGAATCATCCAGGGCGCGGTAAGGAGAATGGAAAATGTGGGTGGGACGATTGTGGCAGTCAATACAGTCGAGCACCCGCATTGGTTGATTTTTCTGTTCGGGGGTCAATGGATTGTCTTGTGACTGGTAGACGGTCACGGCGCCTGTGTCTCGATTCGTAAAGCGCACCCAGGGTATGGTTTGCCGGGTCTCGTCTGCGGGCATGTACTCGATGCGGTTGGACACAATCATATGCCAGTGAATGCCTCCAACCGGCCCATTGGTAGGATCCCCCCCTCCCACATGCAGCAGCATTCTTACGTTCCACGGAGTGTTTTCCTTGTCAGGCAGGAAGAACTGGCGATGCAGTTCCACGGATCCGTAAAATTTCTCCGGCCAATGGCACTCTTCGCAGGTTTCCTGTGCGGGCCGCAGGGTTTGGACCGGCGTTGGAATGGGCCGTGGATATATGTCGGTAACGACTGCATAGACCTGATAGAGGCCGGAGATCTTGGAGCGTACAAACCACGGGGCGCCTGGGCCGATATGGCATTCCGTACATCGTACCCTTGCGTGGGGAGAGCTTCTGTACGCGGTGTATTCCGGCTTCATCACCGTATGGCACAGAGCGCCGCAAAACCGGACCGATTCAGTCACCTGAAACGCCCTGTAGCTTCCTAACGCGCTGAACATAAGAAAGAGGAACACGCCGGCAAGCGCCGCGATCTGGTTGAGCGTATGCTTCCTGCCACTCGGCTGGGCCTTAGCTGCTGCAGGTTTTTTGCGCCTGCGGCGTTCCAGCCATACTCCCCCTCCCGCGAGGATAAGGCCGCCCCAGATAAATGACGGGAAAATCAGGTAGGTCAGGATGCCCACGTAGGGTTGGCTGAAACCGTGGAAAAAGTCAATTGCTATCAGGCAAAATGCAGCGAACAGGCTGCACGAGGCCAGCGCAAGGCCGAATATGGCAACCCAGTTGCCGGCCAGGAGGGAAACACGTTGGGGACCCGGATGCTCAGGCTCGTTCATGATGGATTTCCAAATCCATATAGAAAGGACGGATGCCGCCGGTCAAAGCCATCACTTTTTTGCAACGGACTTAAGATATACGATAACAGACTGCAGTTCTTCATCGCTCAACTTGAATTCCGGCATTTTAACTTTGGGATCAATGGCTTTCTTGGGGTCTATGATTGCTTCCTTGAGGAAGGCATCGGTATTTGTCCCGACAAGCATTGCAGCGGGCTTGGCCAGGCCGCCCTCCTTGTGGCACATTACGCATTTTTTGTCTACAAGGGCTTTCCCTTTTTCCACCTGATCACCCTGAGCCAGTGCAGACGCCGCAATTCCCATCAACAGCAAAAAAAGGGCGCATGCGAGTGTTTTCTTCAACATAGTGTCCTCCTTGATAAGTTAACTGTCTGGCCCGATGCAGATCGGACTGTGCAAAAGATTGGGTGGACGTTTTGTAACGAGCACCTAATATAATTTCATGAAATGACCTGTCAATAGAATCCCGGCCTGATTATACCAACTCAAAAGAATTAAAAGCCTGGCATGGAGGGCCCCCCCGAAAGGCCGCCGATGAATTCCGGACGTCCACCGTGGGCAATTGAAACAATAAGAATCCTGACTATTGAAAGCAGGCTGGCGAGCGGTGCAATCCAGACTGGAGGTGAAGCTGGTTGAAGGGCCTGACGGCGAAGAGGTCTTCATCCTTTGCAGCAGAAAACAGCGCGGACCCCAATGGTCTGCGCCGTGCTGTTTCCCGCCTGCCTCGATTCTCCGCCTCCTCCGTCTTCTATCCCCGCTTACCGGCTGGCCTTCGAGCCAGGGCGGCAGAATCTTCATGAGCACCGCGAGAATTATGAAGGGAAGTATGAGCAGCGCGGTGGCGATCAGCTCGCCCTCGCGCGAGATCAGATCCACCTTGTACGTGGTGTAGCCCAGAAAGCTCTTCGAGAAGAGTTGTCCGCCAATCACCACGTTCCAGCGCATGGCGAAGATGCC
>PLSV01000039.1 GCA_003165235.1 Syntrophobacteraceae bacterium | reverse complement strand
TACAGGCAATGTTCATGCGTTGCTTATTTAAGCGCTTATGGGGTTTATCCCCGCCCGATCTTGAACTTTTTACTCTGCGCGGAGCTGCGATGGCGCATCCAACGACACGCATGATCAAATGGCTGATCGCTTTGCCGCTTATGGTTTTCGCATTGGCCACGTCATCTTCTTCCTGTCTTTCTGAAACAGGATACAAAGTTTTTGCCCGGACAAACACGGCAATCCCGGCTGATAGAGACGCCATGGACAAAGGCCAGTCTCACCCCGCGCCCCACGGTGACCCCTCTGCCCCGGTTTTCGGGGTCCTTGCATTAATCGTGAGCTGCGCAGCCATTGGACGCTTTGGGGCGAAGAAACTGAAACTGTCGCCGGTCCTTGGCGAACTGGCGGTAGGGATCATCGTTGGCGCCGTCTTCTACCAGTTCGGAGGCACTACTGTAACCATTATCCGGCATTACGACCTGATCCAGCACACAGTGGAAAAAGACCTGAGCGAAGGCAAAGACTGGGAGACGACAGTCCGATCCTCGCTTGCGCACGCAGGCCTGTCAGAGGATGTCGCCGAAAGAACCGCGCGTGTGCTGCTGACAAAGGACTTTTCCGCAAGCCTTGCACTGGCCAGATCGATCCAGCTCTTTGCCAGCTTTGGAGTCGTAATGCTTCTCTTCATGGTAGGGTTGGAAGTTAGCCTCAAGGAGTTAAAGGCGATTGGCGGCAGCGCGTCGGCGGTCGCTTTGATCGGGGTCGGCGTGACTTTCATCCTGAGCTGCTTGACGGCATTTCTTCTCTTGCCCAAAGCCTCCGGATTGACGCCTCCATTGTTTTGCGGCGCCGCCCTCTGCGCTTCGAGCGTCGGGATTACAGCCAGAATTCTCAGGGACATGAACAGCCTCGAGATGATCGAAGCCAAGACAGTGCTTGGCGCTGCCGTGATGGATGACGTCCTGGGGCTCATCGTGCTCGCTGTCGTGACGGCGGTCGCTGCCACCGGCGCCGTCGAAGTCGGGGACCTGGTTTGGATCCTGGCGAAAACGGCCCTTTTCCTTGGAGCGGTAATAATTTTCGGAATAAGATTTCTCGAAAAAACAGTCCAATTCCTCGCAGGATTGGACCTGGGGAAGATAAAAGTGCTCTACCCCTTTGCGCTCCTGATGCTCATGGCGTGGCTTGCCGACAGAATCGGTTTGGCATGCGTCATCGGAGCTTTTGCGGCTGGAGTGATCATTAAAGAGGAATCCTTTGGAGGCATTGACGCGGGATCGGGTCATGACCAGAGCGTCGAATCGATCCTGGCGCCAATCGAGGAGCTTCTCGCTCCCATCTTCTTCGTCTTGGTCGGTTTGCAGGTCGACGTCACGGTGCTTGCCAACGTTAAGGTCCTGCTTATGGGGCTCCTGCTTACCGCTGTCGCCGTAGCCGGGAAGCTGGCGGCCTCAATGGGTGTGAGGGGTGGGGCTGACAGGCTGATCGTAGGCATAGGCATGCTTCCAAGAGTGGAAGTCGCGCTGATTGTCGCCAGCATGGGGAAATCGTTTGGCGTTCTGGATAACGCCCTCTATTCGGTCATTATTATCGTGGTGCTGCTCACGGTTCTCATGACCCCGCCTCTGCTAAAATGGTCCATCGCAAGGAAACAGAATATGACGCCCGGAGAATTTTAATGCCGAATAGCGTTCAATACCAAGTTGCGCTCAAGTTGAANNAGCATCCGACATGGGTTGGAAGGTTCAACGCGAACCCGATCATAGTGAGGGTTCGGGGGGCAAATGTCCCCCCAACCCCCGAGCTTTTCAGCTTTTTTTGGCGCCCACTTGAACGCAACTTCGTACAAGATGGCGCTTGAACGCGACTCGGAATAAGTTAGGGGAAAAAGGAGATCATAAATTTTTTGAAACGGATATGCAAAACGTGGTTCCCTTTTTTGCTGTCGGCTCCACCCACACCTGCCCCCCATGTTGTTGAGCTATCTCTCTTACTATGGCCAGGCCCAGGCCGGCGCCTTCGACCCCCCTGGATGTCTCATGGCGCTGAAAAAGTCCGAAAATCTTTTCAGCATCCATCCCTTTTAGTCCTTTGCCGTTGTCGGTAATCGAAAAAATGTGGGCATTCTCCGTCTCTTCATGTCCGATCCAGATGTTGCTCAGCCGCTCTCCTCCGTATTTCAATGCGTTATCTACGAAATTCCTGAATGCCCTCGTAATGGACAGCCTATCCGCAATTATCTCGATATCAGACTCGGGCTCGAACCATTCGATTCGACGAATATTTAGCTGTGCAGAAAACTCGTCTTTGAGCAGCGTAAGGACCTCTTTGATGTTTATCTTTTCAAATAACGGACGGGCCTCTTTCGTCACTATGTAGACATTGATCTTTTCGACTAAAGCAGCGATATGCTCGGATATTTTTAGTATTTGCTCGCAATAGTTCCTCCCTTTCTCGTCGAGGACATCTTTAAACTGTTTATTGAGACGTCTCGTCATACCATATATCCCGATGGCAGGGCTCTTGAGATCGTGTGCGACCGAGTAGGCGAACAGCTTTAACGCCTCCTCTGCGCGCTTACGCTCCTCTATTTCACGAGTGAGCTGCTCATTGGCCATGGCCAGTTCCATTGTGCGTTCTTTGACCAGTTCCTCAAGGTGATCATGGTATTTGCTCAATTCCTCCAGCGCGACCGTGCGCAGGGTAATGTCACGGAAAGTAAGGACCCCGCCGACAATTCGGCCCTCTTCAAAAAGGGGAGTGCTGGAATATGCAACTGGAAAACTCGTGCCGTCCTTCCTCCAGAATACTTCGTCTCTTTCACGCAGGGCGACCCCGGTGCTCAAGCTTTCAAACATCGGACACTCGTGTGCGGGATAAGGGGCGCCATCGGGCCTGGAGTGATGGACCATCTGATGGAAGTCCTTTTGGATCAATTCTTCAATCCGATACCCGGCAAGCTCGGCCCCGGCCGGATTGATAAAGGTGACTCTGCCCTTCAGGTCGTATCCGACAATGCCCTCTCCCGCTGCGTCGAGGATCAGTTGGTTTTTCCGGCTGAGCCACTGCACCTCCTCTTCGGCCCGTTTGCGGACGACTATTTCGTTAGACAGCCGTTCGTTAGAAGCTTTGAGTTCGACAAGGGCGTCTTTGATTTCACTTAAATCCCTTCCCACACTGACGCTGCCAAGGACCCTGCCTTCCCTGTCCTGAAGCAGGCCGATAGAAATCTCAGATGGGGCGATGCCGCCGTTCTTTCTTTTCATGAGCATTTCCCGCTTTTTCACCGAACCTTGCCGGCGCAGATCCATAAGCATGCTTTCCATCTCATCCCGGTCTGCGTATAAATCAAAGCCCGATTTTCCTCGAAGCTCTTCAAAACTGTACCCGTACAGCTCAGCCGCCATTTTGTTCCATTTGATAAACTTCCCGTGTTCATCCACGATGCCAATGGCGTCAGGTGAATTCTCCAAGACATTTTCGAGGTAGGCGTTCGTCTGCTTTAGTTCCTCTTCCGCAGTCCTGCGCTTTGTTATATCTCGAATATAGGCCAAGAAGCGCACCGGGGCGCCTTCCATGTCGGTGACTATGGAATAATTGAGATAGACCGGGAGGACCCGGCCGTCTCTTGTGATACATCGCTTCTCCATGTCCACCGATTTGATCCTGCCATCGATAAGGTCCCGGCAAAGATTGCGCTCCTCATCGCGGTCTTCAGGGTGCGTCACGTCCTCAGATCTTCGCGCAAGCATTTCCGCTTCAGAATATCCGAACAACTCGCAAAGCCTCGGGGGCGCTTTGATCCAGCGCCCGTCAAGTCCTATATGAGCCGTCATCACCAGGGAAAAAGCCTGGGAGCGCTCGAGCCGGGCTTCGCTTTGCCGAAGCGCGTCCTCCGCCTCTTTGCGCTTTGTGATGTCCCGGGCGATTGAAGAGGCGCCTATTATTCGGCCTGCGGCGTCGAAAATGGGTGCAACAATCAAAGAGATCCGGACTTTCTTCCCATCTTTTCGAATATGGGTGGTCTCGTAATGATCCACACGCTCCCCTCGCCTTATGGCGTCCAGGATATTGGATATATCCCCGGGGCGATCTGAAGGCGGCAGGATGAATGCAGGTTTTCCCACCACTTCCCCGGCGCGGTAGCCGTAAATGCGTTCAGCCCCCCTGTTCCAGCTCAATACCACTCCATCCAGCGTAATGCCGAAAATCGCGTCATCTGAGGATTCGACAATGTATGCCAGCAGGGAGCGGGCTTCCAGGTATCTGCACGCGACAAATCCCCCAACCGTAAAGACAGCGGTTATGAAAACAGCAGTATGGATGTGGGAACCCCAGATGGTTATGCCGGGCCAAAGGATGTGTTTGAGCAATTGGAAAGTGGACATTGCCGCAAGGGCGAAAAGCGGTATGAGAACCAAAGGGAGTATTTGCCCAAGATGATATGGACGCGGAATCATTTCTTTTCCTCGTTTCTGACTACTTCCACAGTCTCTCGAACCGCGCCGGATCGGTCGCCGCGTAAATGCCGGCGCGCCTGACGCCGCGGTGTCATAGATAGTCCTGATTTAACGGCTTGTCCGCCTCAAGGCCCATGAGGCGTTTCAATTACCCGCCGTTTAAAGGCGCATCATCGTTTCGTAGATACCAGGAGGTTCGCGAATATTCGGAAATGGCGTGGGAATGAACTTCGGAAATCGATAATCTACACCTTTGTCTCAAAAGCTGCCGATATTATGCCGCCTCTATAATTGATGCCGGCCTCCGGCTCCATGGACCGTCAAGGCCTCCCGCGCCCGCCCAACGCGTACGATAGACACGTCGCGCGGTGTCGGCCTTCCCGCTACGCGCTCACGTCTCGCGAGGGGTATATCAAGTCTCTCATACGAGGGGAAGGGGGCAAAGCAGATGTCGGCGCTGAAATCACATAACTCTAATATTCGGGTTTCGCAAGAATATTTTTGGACACGACCTAACGGTATGCCTAAACTTCAATGAGAACTCTTGGGCTCAAGGTAAGGATTTCGACTCCCGTCTCGGTTACGTGGAGTGTATCTTCCAATTTTAGCGCATATGCGTCGGGTTCCATAAGGTGCAGTTCAAGGGCGATTGTCATGCCCGGTGAAACCATAGTATCACTGGCTGCGGACAAAAGCGGCGGTTCGTTGATTTCCAGACCGACTCCATGTCCAATAAAATGCGCCCTGGAGCCGTTGTCGAACCTCATAAAGGAATCGTCTAGGCCTATGCTTCCGGCTTTCGAAAAAGCCTCATGGAACAGGTCCTTCAAGATAATGCCGGGCCGCATGTTCCTGGTGATATGGTCGGCGACTTCCCTTAGTTTTTCGAAAAGGACCGCTGCCCTCGATGGCGTTCCACCAACTGCGTACATTCTGCTCTGGTCGGCGTGATAGCCTTCCATACAAGCCGGTATGTCGATTAAGACCAGATCCCCGCTATTGATTATGCGGCGGGAAGGTCCGGTTGGCGCCGCAGTGCTGAGTCCGGCGCCCGCAAGAGTATAAAGAGTTCCGCTCGTATGGCGCAGATTGGGACCTGAAGCTAATGGGCCTCGACTCATCACGAAATCGGAGCTGCGCAAAAAAAGGCAGCCCTCATGACCGGCGATGCGCTGAGCGTTTTCTACAGCCGCTGCGAGTTCAAGCTCCGTTAAGCCGGGGCGCAGTGCGGATACTGCCGCCAGGTGACCTGAATGGACCGCCGCACACGCTTTCCTGATGCTTTGGACTTCTCTTTCATCTTTTATCATCCGCTGACGCAGAATATGCGGGGAGATATCGAAAAGTTTTCTGCCGTTAAAAGCCCGGTTCAAAGCTCTGGCCTGGACAACGGTCAGCAAGTCCAACTCGGTCCCTATGCTTTCTCCAGGAAAAAGCGGACCCGGAAACATGGTTTGGATGATTTTTTCCAGACTTCTTTCGTCTACGATTCGTCCGGCATCCAACCATGATTCCGAAACAGCGTTATCATAACCTCTGCGGACGAACAGCATGTACTCATCAGGACGGATGACCAGATAGGAAGGCTGGGCCGTATTCGTGTAATAAAAAACGTCTCTTGAGTGAAAGAGAACCGCGCCCGACAGCCCATTACCTTTGAGAATGTCCTGCAGACGATGGATTCTTTCAGCTCCGGGCATTTCTTTCTCCCATCCTGCTCGCGATTATCCTTACAAGGGGAATCCGCAACACGAATCCGTCTCTGCCGTCCCCAGCCCAATAATACTAAGTTGCGTTCATATAGCGTCTAATAACCCCAAACTGCGCGGGGGAAAGTTTCCCCCGCACCCCCCAGGATTTCGGCCACACGCGCAAGCGCGTGTGGCCGAGCGCTCGGCGCTCCGGCAGGCGTGGCCGAAGGCCCGCCTCGCGGAGCGTCGAGATTATGAGCCGCATAGCTGCGAGGGGGTGTGGGGGGCGCAGCTCCATAAGCGCTCAAATAAGAAACCGGACGCATACACGATTGCAATGTTCTAAAGTGTTTAAGAATCAGCGTGTTAAGCCCTGAAAGGGCTGAATAATTCAGCCCAGGGTAAGCGAAAGCGCCACCCTGGGTGTGGGATTCCATAAATTTTTTCTCTCTACCCCGAAGGGGTTACATAAATGCGCCTTGCAAAGTGCAAATTCCAACATGGGGACACTTTCTATGCAGCCCTTTCAGGGCAATGTATTTGGGGCGCCAAAACCCAGGGTGGCCCCTCGCGGAGCGTAGGGATCGTGGGCTAAATTATGCAGCCCCGCTGTTTAGGCATTGAAGTTACAGGCAATGTTCGTGCGCTGCTTATTTAGGCGCTTATGGGGCGCAGCTCCCCACGCTTTTGAAAAACATCACTTGATACTTTCTTGAACGCAACTTGGTATAAGGCATCCGGCGCCTCAAAATATTCTTTTTACTTCATAGACCAGGGGCTCATCACCCTGCTTTCCGTGAAAACAGGTCGTCTGTGGCAGGATTTTAGAAACCTTGTCCTTCAGCTCTTCGATTTCTCCGATTTCCGGCACTCTCCACGTTTGACCGGGAACCGGCAGGTATGCATCTATCCTCAATGGAATATCCGGATCGACCGATGCAATGAACGCGGCAATGTTCATGATCTCGGCTTCATCCACGTAATCCGGAATAAAGACCGTCTCCGTGTGAAGCTTTATCCGGGTTAAGCCGGCCAGTTCTCTGAAATGTTTCAGGATAGACCGATTGGAAAAACCGGTATAATTGCGGTGCAGCGAAGGGGTGATCGCCTTTATGCTGAAGATGACCTGGTCGAGCAAACGCGCGGGGGGCATCAGTTTTCCGTTGGTCAAAAGCGAAATGACGCAGGATTTTTCCCGGCGCAGGAATTCAAGGATCTGAGGAAGAAAAGGTTCGCAGAGGGGCTCGGCGCCCATCAGAAAAACCCGTTTGATTGGCAGGCGGTCCAAAATCTCCAGGGTCCTTTCAAGCGTCAGGAACTCCCGGGGCCTCGGACTCACGAAAGAGGGGTCATAGATACGCAGCCTTGTTTCAGGGAGATGGCAGTCAAAAACTTCTTTCTTGAGAAGACAGATACGGCACCGCAGGTTACAACCCCAGAAGTAAAGAGTGCAAATGCCCAACTGCTCTCCCCATGTAATGTGGTAAAGCGAGATACGGTCGGTTTTGGCCGGCATAATTGCCCCCTTTTGAACGGCATACTACTTCAGCGGATTTGCGGAGACAAGCTGTGAACACTTTCAAAACCAAAATATCTCGGGAGACGGCTGCCGGGTATGGCCGTCAGGCGGTGCGGATCACTGAGTCCGGGGAATACCTGGCGCCTTCCGGCCGGGTGGTCGATGTTTCTCAACTGGTCAAACGATCGGTCAATGGAACGGTCTCTTATCCTCCAGGCCAAGTTTATCAAGAATCGGCGAGGGGGAATCACCAGACAAAGATTTCAGTCGAAAACATGACGACTCTTGAGGCGGCGCGCTGTCTGATCTCGGAAGGGCGCCGGCCGGCGGCGCTCAACTTTGCTTCTGCGACGGATCCCGGCGGCGGTTTTCTTGGCGGCGCCAGGGCGCAGGAGGAATATCTGGCGAGGTCCTCGGGCCTTTACGCCTGCATCAGGGACAATGAAATGTATGCGTTTCACCGCTCGCGCCGGGACCCTCTCTACACGAATTATGCAATCTATTCTCCTGATGTGCCGGTCTTTCGCGCGGATGATGGAAGCCTTCTCGATGAACCATACACAGTTGGGATCATCACGTGCCCGGCGGTCAATGCCGGTAAAATGCCCCCTGAGAGGCGCAGTGAAACAGGCCCGGCCATGTGGATGCGTATTCTCAAGGTGCTCTCCATTGCGGTGAAGCATGCCCACGACTCCATTGTCCTTGGGGCATGGGGTTGTGGAGCATTCGGCAACGACGGCCGTGAAATCGCCGGGTTGTTCCATCGGGCGCTCGAACAGAACTTCAAGGGGGGCTACAGGCGGGTTGTTTTCGCCATCGTGGACTGGTCTCGCGACCGAAGATTCATCGGTCCATTCCAGGATGCTTTGAAGGCAGATTAACACAAATTTTGTCAAGAGTGTAGGTGTGACCCCATTTTTTTTCAGGTGTGCCCCCATTCTTCTTTGAAGATGTCCGATAAACCCAGCCACACGATGGCATGTGTGGCTGGGTAGAGGTAGAGGACCGCCCCCCGAACAGCGATGAGGCCGCATGCCGCGGGATATCACTTCGGGATTATGGACTTGGAAAGCGATGACGTAGTCGAGCCAACCGCGTTGGCCGCCGTTACGGTGAATTGATAGGACGTGCCGCTGGTAAGGCCGCTCACGGTTATGGGTGAGGTCGTCCCAGTGCCTGTCAGGCCGCCGGGAACAGACGTCACGGTGTACGTGATTGGGCAGCCGGTTGATTTTGGCTGGGTGAATTTCACCGTCACCTTGCCGGTTCCGGCAGTTAAGGATGTTATTGCCGGCTTTCCAGGGACCGCCCATGTCGTTATCGGAGTGGAAGGCTTCGACGGTTCGCCTGTCACCCCCATCGCGTTGGTCGCCGTTGCCGTGAATTTATAGGAAGTGCCGTTTTTAAGGCCGTTCACGACTGCGGATTGGGTTGTCCCCGTGCCTGTAAAGCCGCCGGGGGTAGACGTCACGGTGTAGCCTGCTATCGCGCTCCCCCCGGTTACAGTGGGGGCATCGAAGCTCACTGTAGCCTGGCCGGCGCCGCTGGCGCTCGCCTTCAAATCTGTCGGAACGCCCGGCGGGGCTGCCACCTTCGTAATGATGTCCAGAGAATAGTCGTTTGAACCATTCATCTTGGTTCGTACCATGACCGTCTTGCTGGCGTCCATTACCAGGTTGACGCCTGAACAATCACTCTGGCCTGGGGCGCAGGTTACCACCCCGGCCGGTGAAATAACCAGTTTTCCACTTCCGCTGTTGGTTGAGCCATCACTGTCGAGGTTGGATCGTGTGTACGATCCATCAGGGTAGATCTGGATTATCATTCTTGACCACGACCCATCTGAGGTCAATGTATTGCCTCCCCAAAGACCGGCGAGGTTGGCCAGGGTGCACGAAGAGGCCGCCTTGGTGAAAATGCTAAATGAGGCATCTTCACCGGGTTCCGCCTCCCCCCCCCCATACACCCCGGCTATAGTAGTCTTGCCTGCGTCCATAAAACCCTCGAAGAATGGGTCAGGACAATCACCGGATTTGCAGGTCAGCACCCCGCTCGGTGACAGTGACACAACACCCCCTATTTTCACTGTTTTGCCATTGCTGCCGCTATTGCTGGCGAGCCCACTCCAAACTCCGTTGCTCGCGGTCGTGATGCTGACTTCACCCCAGCCGGGGCTATCCGGTCCAGCATCCAAAGAAAAAAAGTCCCATTTGCCGGCTGCAGCGGACGGCGAGTACTGAGTTGTGGCCTGAAGCGAGCCGGTCATGAGAAAGGTAGTGCCGGAGCCGCCGGCCATGGTTCCCGTGCACGAGTTGAAAGTGTTGTTCATGCTACCCAGACAAACGATGTTGGGAAAAGGGTTGGCGCCGCTAATGATGGGGACCATCCCATATGGGAAAAGAAAATTGGCGCCCATGTTTGTACCGGTATTGTTATTGACGTCGGTGCAGGAAGTGTTGAATGCTCCATTCCCGTCTAGCTGCTCAACACATCTATTCCAATAGGGAGCGCCAGCGCCGGCGAATATCATGTTGAGGTTCCAGGCGCCGGCCCAAGCAGCATATAAGGCTGCCGCCGGGGTCACGCTATTGGAAGCAGAAGCCGCCGTACTGGCGGCCCCATTCGTGTCGGCCGCCGTCACCGTGAAGCTATAGGAAATTCCGTTATTAAGAGACGACACGACTATGGGGCTGTATGAGCCCACAGCCGTTGACGTGCTGCCGTCGGTTCCCGTAGCCTTAACGGTGAAGGTGAATGGGGTAGCTGTGTCAGATGAAGGCGGGACATTGAAGCTTACCGCCGCCTGGCCGTTGCCCGGCGCTGCATACACATCTATCGGCGTGCCCGGTCCGGTCTGTGCCCATACCGGCGATCCGAGCCCCATACAGGCCAGCAACAGAAAAATGAAAAGCAAATCTTTGTATTTCATGGAAATTCCTCCTCAGCGGGTAGTTGGGACGTAGATGAAGAACTGACGGGACCAGGGGCAGGGCCGGACTGATGCTCCGGCCTCGCCGAATCCCGGCCGATGCATAAGCGCCTGCGCTTCAAACCGAAATAATGCATCAATTTGTGTGCTATGCATCCGAACCGGATTTCGGAGTCTGATTCTGCTCTAAAAAGCTTCTGGGACAACCCTGAAGCCCACAAAACCATACGATGTCGTAATCGAACATGCAAGTTATAAGTTCATGAGACTCATTCTTGCAATTTCAGGACACACCTCTTTCCCCGCAGTTAACAGCTCGCTTCCCGCGCCTCGTGGTGTTGGGGAGGCTCAGGCGAATAAGATGCTATGGTAACGGGCGAGAGGAAAAGCCGACGCGACATGAACATACCACTCTCTGGCATGCTCACGCATAATTCGGCTAAAACCACTACGAGTATTGAACCAGTGGAAGTTCAAAGGCGTTAGCCCCTAAACGTAACCGGCCTCACTCTTCGCCTCTCAGGATTGCGTTCAACTTTAGGAATTGCTTATGACATCATTGTCTTTGGGGCGTGGGGTTGTGGAGCATTCGGCAACGATGGCCGTGAAATCGCCGGGTTGTTCTACCGGGCGCTCGAACCAAACTTCAAGGCATCCCGCGTACGCCCAACTCGTATGATAGACACTTCAGGGGATGCCTTCCGGGCTACGCATCACTCATCGCATAGGGACGCCCGCGAGAGCTTTCACCAAATGATCGTTTAGTGTCGTTGACAAGCCTGTCATACGAGGGTGGCTGCAGGCAGGTTGTTTTCGCCATCGTGGATTGGTCTCGGGACCGAAGGTTCATCGGTCCATTTCAGGAGGCTTTCAGGGTGAACTGAGCTGAAGGGCTCACTCGAACCACGGATGAAGGAGCGGAGCAGGGTGGATGAACAAGCGCAGAGCGGCGGATAAAGGCTGATAAACGCGAAAATGCTTTCGAGTGAAGAGGCGCCGTTGAATTGTAAGCCCTTGAGCAGTCAAACTTTAGCTTGGTCCGACCCGAAATGGCGAAATGGCGG
This sequence comes from Syntrophobacteraceae bacterium, assembly GCA_003165235.1. Lineage (GTDB taxonomy): Bacteria > Desulfobacterota > Syntrophobacteria > Syntrophobacterales > Syntrophobacteraceae > SbD1. The sequence goes on along the minus strand of PLSV01000039.1, from coordinate 16,169 downwards.
ACGAAATGGCCCCGAACTGTATGGCAATTAACTGCCAAGATCGTCATTTGGCTTACGGACCATTCTGTACTATACTAAAAGGTTATTAAAAGGGGCCGATTCAGTCATACAAGGAAGGAATAGGACCATGTTGGATACTGAAAAAACCAGACTCCATGAACTCGTCGATGCTTTGCCGGAAAGCGAAGTCGAAGAGGCGAAGAAGTTTCTTGAATGCCTTGTGAACAAAGCGTGTGATCCTGTTCTGCAAGCCTTCCTCGATGCTCCCGAAGACGATGAACCTGTTACGGAAGAGGACCTGAGGGACATCGAAGAAGGCAGAAAGGCCATAGCGGAAGGTAAAACCGAATCCCTTGAGGATGTCATGCGGGAATTCGGGTTATGAGAGTTGAAATCACGAAGCCCGCGAAGAAAGATCTTCTCAAACTTGACGAAACCACGAAAACATTAGAACTCGCATATTGAAAGCGCTGAAGAGAATTCGGGAACATGCTGGAACGTCCGGTCTAAAAAAGCTCAGGGCAGATGAGAACACTTGGCGGCTGCGAGTCGGAGACTGGCGGGTAATCCTTGAAATTGACCGGGTGCAAGGCGTCATTTACGCACACAGGATCAAGCACAGAAGAGAAGCGTACAGATAATCCAGCATCTCAGGAAGAAATAACTGGTCCCTTTCTTGTTGAAAGCCTCAACCCTATTCACAAGGCATCCCCTGAAGCATCTATCGTATGCGTTGGACGTTCGCGGGGCGCCTTGAGCAGTCAAACTTTAGCATGGTCCGACCCGAAATGACGCACCAATCAGACATCAACTTGAAATGTACCGCCGTAAGTTCAGCGATCAAGGTGCGGGTCGCAAACTTCATCCTCTGCTGAGAAGCCTCGTCGGCTCCGCGGATCCCTGGCCACTTTCCTCAAGCTACAAAATGGCGCGTATTAGCCGGTCAAGATGTCCAAAATGCACCTTTAAGGTGCATATAGACCATGTTTTTGTATTATTCTAAGATAATTTTGACCGGTTCTCGTGGTCCGACCCGATACTCGCCGATACCCAACCCTTTAGGCGGAAGTCATGCGCGTTGGGCTGTCAGCGGGGCGCCTTGAGCAGTCAAACTTTAGCATGGTCCGATCCGAAATGAGCCGAAATGAGCAGACCGCCCGAAATGGGTGGAACCTCTGCTAACCTCTGAACCCCAACCTCACATCGGAAGGGTTCTTCACTAGCCTCTGGTTTTCAGCTTCATGATATGTTATGATTGCATGCGTGTGCAACGCAATCAATGTGCAATCACTTGGAGTAAACCATGCCGAGCACCACCATAACCATTCGTACCGATCCGGATTTGGCCGGGAAAATTGCCGCTCTTGCCTTGGCTATGGATCGCTCCCGGAATTGGGTGATCGAAGAGGCCCTTAAGCAATATGTCGAGGCGCAGATGTGGCAGATCGAAGGCATTAAGGCCGCTATTGCCTCTGTTGACAAAGGGGAAGGCATTACTCACGAACAGGTCATGGCTGAAGCCGAGGCTCTTCTAAGCGAACATGACGTTGCCCGATGAAGATTATTTGGTCTCCCCAGGCCCGTGACGACCTTGTGGACATCTATCGGTTCATCTCCGCCGAGAACCCGGGCGCGGCGCGCGCCTTGCATGACAAAATAGTCTCCCGCCTGCTGGTGTTGCTGGAAAAACCACAAATCGGGCGACCCGGTCGTGTGACCGGCACGCGGGAACTCGTCATTGCCGGTACTCCTTACATTGTTCCCTATCGGATTGGTAGCGAAACCCTGCAAATCCTCCGCGTTTATCACTCCTCCAGGTTCTGGCCTGAGTCCTTCGAATAAACTTAAGAGCGCAATGAGAAAGCCCGGCAAGGCCATTCCCGTCGCTGCCGTGCTACCAGGTCCGCACATGCCTCTTCAATGGTGGGAATCGGTATCGGGAATTGTCGGCCAGATCATGGGAACACAGGAAGCGGGTGCTTCGCCTGGGATGGTTTAACGTCCATTGGATACAGTCGCAGTTAAAGTGGCTATTTCGCGGTCATTGACTGGCTAATGATTGACCGTGCTCAGCTAAATCCTTAGTCCAATCATTCAGTTAATGGCGCACGTCAACATTAGCGCAGTCAATGACACGTTCGACCGGTTAATCTCGCAAGTTCAATAACTTACGGCACATGAGCGGATTAACCGGTCAACGAAGCAAAAACTACATCTTAAAACTCTAAAACAGCCAATCGGGACAGCTCTTTCCTCGTATGAGAGACTATATACAACACTAAGCAAAAGAACGTGATTTCTATTGCGCATCCCTTAGCGATGTATCCCGCGTAGAGCGGAAGGCGCCCCGCTCGATGTGTCTTGCAATCGCGTTGGCCTGTCAGCGGGGCGCCTTGATCAGTCGAGCTTTAGCATGGCCCAACTCGAAAAGGGCCAGGGGAAACTTGAGGGTTCCTCGGAAAGGGTATATTAATGATGCGGGATGAATCGGCGATGTCGCCACGTCTTCAGCCGGAGATGAGTGAGGAGTCATGGGAAGCACGTCGATCAGGAAAACCATACTCGTTATCGGGACGCTCGACACCAAGGGTGAGGAATGCCTGTATATCAAGGAACTGGTTCAAAAGAGCGGTTTTGGCGCTATCGTCATTGACTGTGGCTCCCTTGGCGCACCGGTTGGCAGCGGGGATATTACGCGCCGGAAGGTGGCCGAACGGGCCGGTTGGTCCCTGGAACAATTGATAGAAACCCGGGACAAGGGGAAGATCATCGGGGTGATGATGGAGGGGCTGGTGTCGTGGACGGCTGAACTGTTCCGCGACCTGAAAATCCACGGCGTCATTGCGGTGGGGGGCGGGCAGGGAACTGCCTTTGGCACGGCCGCCATGCAACTGCTTCCCCTGGGCTTTCCCAAGGTGATGGTGTCGACCATTGCCTCCGGTAATATGAGGCCGTTTCTACAGACTCAAGATATCGCCGTCTTTCCCGCCGTTACAGATGTATTCGGACTTAATTTCATTTTTAATCGAATCCTTGAAAATGCCGTATGGGCTCTTCTGGCCATGGTCCAGAACTACCGGCCCATTGAAAAAAGCAGCCGCAAAGTGATTGCGGCCACGGCTTTCGGAGTAACGACGCTCGGCTTGAAAAGGATGAAACGGATCTTCAATGAAAAAGGATTCGATATGATTCTTTTTCACGCCAATGGGATGGGTGGCCGGGCCATGGAAGAACTTGCCGAAGAAGGTTATTTCGACGCCGTCATGGACTGGTCGACTCAGGAGATCATCGCGCACATGGGCGGCGGCATCTTTGACGCAGGCGAAGATCGACTGCGCATCCCCGCCGCCATGCCCATACCCTACATCATAGCGCCTGGCGCGATTGACTACATCACGATGGGGCCCTTGGACACCCTTCCGGAAGGGTGGGTTAAACGTAAGTTCATCATTCATAACCGCAACATTACGCTGGTCAGGGCGACGGCAGAAGAAATGGGCCGGGCTGCCGAATTCCTGGCTGAGAAGGTCAATGCGGCGATCTCCCAGTTGAAGGTCATGATTCCTTTGGAAGGATTTTCGGAACCCAATGCGGTCGGCAAACCGTTCTTCGATCCGGATGCAGATCGGTTTTTCCTGGAGACTCTGGAACGGTTGGTGCGTCCCGGGATTGAAATTATCAAGCTGCCTTTTCATATCAATGACGAGCGTTTCGTTCGGGTGGCCGTGGAACAGATGCTATCCATGATGGGCATGTAATCGACGAGCAGGAGAAGATTTGCATGAGCGTAAAAATTTACCCGATGAACACCGGGTTCATCAAACTGGACAATGGCGTCTATATTACCGGTGGCGTGGGTTATGGGGAGGAAGTCGAAGTCCCGGCATGGGCGTTTCTGGTTACCGACGGGAAAGAGAAAATCCTGGTCGACACGGGAATGAGCGACACCAAAAGCGCGGACTGGCATCATCCAGGTTCTTACCAACCTGGAGAACTTCGCATCGACCGCCAACTGGCAAAATTGAGCATCGAGGTGGAGGAAATCAATGCCGTCATCTTCACCCACTTGCACTGGGACCACTGCGCCAACATGAAGTTGTTCGTGAACGCCGAATACTTCGTTCACGCCAATGAACTTAAGTTCGCACTCGATCCACATATCCTTTACTATAAGTCGTATTCGTCCAGGAAACTGGGCGTGATTCCCCCGTTTGACGGCGTCGAATTCCAGACTGTCGAGGTTGAATACGAGTACAATTCATTTATCACGTTTTTCCCGACTCCCGGCCATTGCCCGGGTCATCAATCGGTGGCGGTGAAGACCGACAGCGGCATATACGTTATCGCCGGTGATGCGGTGTTTGCCGATGAAAATCTCAAGCCGGATGCTCATCGCAAGCTGCCCTTTACTCCAATGGGCCGTTTTGTTAATGTGTTTGAACTTTATGACAGCATGGAAAGAATCATCAATCGTGCCGATCATGTCTTTACCGGCCACGGTCGGGCTGTAGGCGGGCAGCCGGTTTACCCCTGAAGCGGTTCGGCCGAAATCGCAAATGCAGTTTCTCCGGCAGGTTGACAGGACTGGCTGGTTGATCACTCTGACGATCCTGCAACCCTGTCAAAATTTTAAATCAGAAAAGGCGATTACTTCAACCTGGCGGTTCTCAAATGCTTTCTTATGCCGATAAGCGAACCGAATTCATCAATACGTGTCAGCGAGCTTTTTTGCTGGGAATGCAATTGTCCACGGGAGGCAATGTGAGCATCAAGCTGGAGGACAATGTTTTTCTGGTGAAACCCAGCGGCATTTCTCTTTTCGATTTAGATGCCCGGCAGTTGCTCTTGACGGACAAAACCGGGCGGGTGATGTCCGGGCATGGCAACCCCACCAAGGAGTTCACCAGCCATGCAGCAATCTACGGGGCCCGCGCAGACATCGGAGCTATCGTGCATTATCACCCAGCTTACGCTACTGCGTTCGCTGTCCGTAACCTGACGATTCCGCTGCTGACCGTACATGCCAGGCGGATCCTCAAAAGCCTGCCACTGGCGCCCGCGGGTCCGGAGGGGGGATCTCAGCTCGCCGGATTGTTAAAGGAGATGTTTGCAGCTCCGGAGGTTCACGGTGCAGTAATGAGTGAACATGGCATCATCGCGGCCGGAAAAGATCTCAAGGATGCTCAAAATATGGCTGAGCTGATCGAAGAAAGCGCTCGGATTGCGCTGCTGAGTTCACTCTTACCCTCTGGCTGAACAAGAACTCGTTTGAAGCAATATATGGCGGCACGAAATGTCTGCGGTCGGTCGGTATTCACCTTTATCCGGCTATGGAAAGGCCGCTGCTGCCCCCTGCGGCGGCATCGACCATGATTTCGATGTCGCCCATCCGGCCAAAGCGGCGGGCGCTTCCCTTGCAGCCCGGACCATGTTCAAATCAATGTATGTCAAACAACTGATAAAATGATGGTCCGCTTCTACGGCGGTCGCATGGCGCCTTCTCACCAGGACATTGATGAGCTATGGGCTGTCGAATCCGAAAGGAGAGCGGCTCAAATTGAGGGAGGGGGGGCAAGACCGTGCCTGGAGACGAGGTATTCGAGCGGCTTCTCAAGAGGCTGAAAAAATGAGGCGCCGATTCCACCCGGAGTAACCGTTCACCAGCAGAGACGCGAAAAACCATTCACCACGGAGACACAGAGGACAGCCAACGGGCATGTAGGAAAAGCCGGGCGCAAACTGGGACCTGGCTCTAAGTTTTGTCTGTTTTTCAACTGTTTTTCTCTGTACTGCTAACGTGCAGATTCTTGGAATTTTATCAAGATTTTTATGTAAATTCCGGTTTTCTCTCCTTGAGCGGACTATGCCCCGTCCTCTGTGCCTCTGCGGTAAACGCTTACGAATTTTCGTGCAGCATCCAACAAAACGCCCTACGCGTACGACTTCCACCTAAAGGCGGTAAGAGGAATGACCAGATTAAGACTAGATTAGACTCTTCAGGGGATGCCTTTTACGAGTTCCTCCAGGACATTGTAAGGTTGGGCGCCGACGACCATGCGGCCCTTGGCCGCAAACGTCGGGACAGCCCCGACGCCGCAACTGCGGGAGTATCTCCAGTCACTGTCCACTGCCTCTTTGAAAGTCCCTTTGGACAGGACCTCTTCTACTCCCCTGAGACCAATCGATTCCGCCAGCTCCACCAAAACCGGGACCTTGGCGATGTTGAGTCCGTAAGCGAAATAGGCCTTGAACACCGCCATGTGAAACTCTTCTCCCTTATTCAGGGATTCAGCCCATTTCCCGGCCTCTTGAGCCCGCCGGCTGTTATACGTCCTGGTTCTCGGGCCGAAGGGCAGGCCGCAGTCGGCCGCCACCGATTTCAAACGATCCAGCATGGCGGAAATATCGACGTCTCTTCCCGCGAAAAGTTCATCCAGCGTCACGCCTTCCTCCGGCGTCTCCGGATGCAGGGGAAAGGCAATCCATCTGCCCTCGAGATCGTATGCCTGCTTGAGTTTTTCAATACGCCCGGTAATGAAATAGCACCAGGGTCAGATGTAATCGGAAAAGACTTCCAAAAGAATTCCGCCTCGTTGGGCCATCTCTTTTCACCTCATGATTATAGGAACGATTACCGGTCCAGTTGTGCCCGCGTTTGACGCGCTCACCCTCAAGACTGTCCGCGCGAGGACATTACAGGTATAAACAGATTCATTTGACTTATTGTCTGTTTCGCGTCTCTCCCTGACCTGTCTATGATCAGTCTTTGCGTGAAAAAAACAAAGCCCTGCATGAAGGAAATGGCTATGCTGGATCTCACGCGAAGACACAGGAGTTACAGTGTGCTGTGCTCATGCCGACAGCTTCGCGGCAATTTTGGCCACGTGAGCTCCCTGAAAGCGGGCGATCTCGAGCTCGTTTTCCGAAGGCTGCCGGCTGCCGTCCGGACCGGCAAGCGTCCCCCCGCCATAAGGCGATCCACCTGTAATTTCGCTCATGTTCATGAGTTCCTGACAGGAATAGGGAACGCCCACAATGATCATCCCATGATGCAGAAGCGTCGAATGAAAGGAAGTAATCGTAGTTTCCTGTCCGCCGTGCTGTGTGGCGGTCGACGTGAAAACAGCGCCCACCTTGCCAATCAGGCTGCCGTTGAACCACAAGCTGCCGGTCTGGTCCAGAAAACTGCGCATCTGCGCGCACATGTTGCCGAAGCGGGTTGGCGAGCCAAAGATGATGGCGTCATAGCCCGGCAGCTCATCAACCGTGGCGATCGGCGCCGCTTGATCGAGTTTTACTCCGGCCTTGCGCGCCATGTCCTCCGGCATTAGCTCCGGCACGCGCTTGATCGTGACCTTGGCGCCCTCAACGCTTTTGGCGCCTTCAGCGACCGCCTTCGCCACAGTTTCTACGTGGCCATACATGCTGTAGTAAAGAATGAGAATATTCGCCATCTTCCAACTCCTCTTCGTGCAATGTCCGCTCAGTGGCGGCCACAAGAAATGTGTCCATCCAACAGTTCATCGCGGGCCGGTCTGCCGTATCCTGACCCGCAAGCCGTGACTTATTCGATGCATCCAAGACAGGATATGATTCGCCAGAAACGATGTCAATGTGGAGGCGCCCGATTGGATGTAATCTATTTAACAGCGCACATGAGCTGTTCATCAGGGAGTTCCGGGCGAAACCGGTTCCTGTTTGATTTCAACACTCAGGCCCAAAACTTTCCAGCCCGACCCCTCATAGATATATTGCTGTTTGAAGAAAACCTGGCTTGGCTTTGTAGGATAATGACCCTTTATCAGCAGGACGCCTTCTGTATTCAAGGATGGTTTTTCATCGAATACCGGGCTGAGATTATCCAGCACCGTGAAATCCTTTCCAGTCTTGTAGAAGGGAGCAAACGCTTCATCGAGCTTCTGCGGGGCGTACTGTTTCTGCATAAGGCTCGAAGAATATGTATGAAATTTCGCCATACTTTTTTCATTCACGCAGCGGGCGAAAACGTGCATGGTTTCGGCGACCAGTTTCAGCTGATCGCTTTCGGCGGGAAACTGCCCGGCTTTCTGATCCTGAATGCCGGCCTGCGGTTTTTCAATGGAATAGATTTTCCATCCCGATTCGCCTTTGACCAAGCTCAACTTGATGGGCGCCACGCCGCCGGATTCGGTATTGATGGACCCGGTGAGTTCGCCACGGCCCCCGCTTATCGACCGGTTCTGCCAGCTTGCAGATTTAAAGGCGCTCAGGCCGTTCTTCGAGAGAAAATCACTCAACGCCTCCTGGGAAGCGCTTGCTCTAAAATCATCGGAAAGAAACGAGTAAGCCTTTGAGATATCACCAGACTTAACGGCATTGAAAAAGTCGTCCGCCACCGTGACCATATCGGAAGTGAAGTAAAAAACAGCCGCGATTCCGAGCACAACGATAACGGCGATCCCTAGTAAAACCTTCAGCAATTTCTTCATTTGAGGGCCCTCCTTTGGGTCATAGGCGGCAGTGCAAATATGTTCGCTCAGTGTCAGGAACTTAACAATGCATAGAGCAGGGCACAAGGCATCCCGCACACGCCCAACGCGTACCATAGACACTTCAGGGGATGCCTTCCGGGCTATGCATCACTCGTCGCATAGGGATGCCCGCGAGAGCGTTTCACCAAATGACCGTTTAGTGTTGTTAACAGGTCTATCATACGAGGCATCCCGCGCACGCGCAACGCAGACTATAGACACTTCAGGGGACGCCTTCCGTGCTATGCATCGGTCGGCGCAGGCAGAGCCCGCCCCGGAGGCTTCAAGGCCCTTGCGCCCACGTGCCGATGGACAGCTGGATATGAACAGATCTGACGTTCACCGGAGTGTCTTGATCCATGCATGTTGTCTACCCCATTGCATAGAATCAATCATTTTAGAAGGGGCCTGAAAGTTTCCATTTTGCTTTCTATCCGAAATTGTTAATATTTATTCTATGGCAAGGCGCTTGCAATACTTTTTGTACAATGGACCAACAAACAACCTTTCAAGAAAAGCACTATGGAGGAGGAAACTAATGAGTAATTTGACGATTGATTCCAAATTTGTCGGCGTTCCGTGGAAAGAAGAAATACAGGAAATCACATGGCGGGATAGTACGAACTTTGCCGCGTCCCTGAACGACATGAACCCCTACTACGTAGACGACGAGAGAAAAGGCGGCATCTGCGCGCCTCCGACCTTCGCCGTCAAACTCTGCTGGCGAATCATCCTGGCGGGAAGGGCAAACTATATCGATATGCCATATCCCCAGGCGGTCTGGGATACTTTGATGCATTACACCGAATACATCGACGTCCAACGGCTTATCAAGCCACCCGTGAAAATCCGCATCAAAACCGAAATTGCGGCAATGCTCCCACAAAGGGCCGGTGCGCAAGTCGTCCATAAGCAGACCGTTACAGATATGGATGGGAACCCCTACCATACGGAATATATCGGTTCGATGCTTCGCGGGGTGGAATGTCCCGATGGAGGCAAAGGCGCTTCGCCCGAGTATCAGAAGACCAAATATAAGGGAAAGCCTATATGGGAATCGCCCATATTCATCAATCCCGCGTTGCCTTATGTCTATGACGGATGCAACGACTTAGTCTTCGCCATTCACACTTCACCGAAATTCGCCCGATCGGTCGGGTTGCCTTCCAATGTTTTGCATGGATCGGCCAATTTGGCCCTCGGTGTGCGCGATGTCATCAATCACGAACTGGGGGGAGATCCCACGCGCGTTAAGATCCTGGGCGGGAAGTTCACGGCTATGGTTTTACCGGGCAACAACGTGAAGGTCCAACTGTTCGAACGCAAAGCGGCTGACGGCTGCATTGAACTTTTCTGGCAGCTTTTGAACGAGACGACAGGACAAGTAGCCGTGAATTACGGATATATCAAGGCATCCGCCTGAGAAGATCGCTCGACGGCCTGAACGCATGCTCCGATGCGATTTACGGGCGCATCCCTAGGAGTCAGAGATCCGATGAAGAACTACGAAGAGGAATACAAACGCAAATTAGTTACGGCGGATGAGGCGGTAAAGGCGGTCAAGTCCGGCGACTGGGTTGAATACGGTTCGTTTTCCGGATCGGTCGTAGTCCTGGACAGGGCCCTGGCCGCGCGCAGAGACGAACTCACCGATGTCAAGATCCGTGACTGTACACGCGCAACTGGAATCCCCGAAGTCACCAAGGTCGATCCCACAAGGGAACACTTCACTTACAACGGCTGGCAGTTCAGTGGCTACGAACGAAAGTTGTGCGACCAGGGTCTGTGTTCATATATGCCGGTCGTCTATCATGAAATGCCTGAGTATTACCGCAGGTGCATTGACGTAGACGTTGTCATGATCCCGGCAACACCCATGGATCGGTTCGGGTTTTTCAACTTCGGTCCCCAGGTTTCCCACACTATGGCCATGTGTGAAAGCGCCAAAACGATCATACTCGAGGTCAATCCTAACATCCCGCGGTGCCTCGGCCAGGAAGAATGCATCCACCTTTCGAAGGTCGACTATATTGTGGAGACCGATTATCCGATTGCCGAGATCCCGTCAGTAAAGCCAAATGAAATCGATGTGAAAATCGCCAAAATCCTGATGGACCAGCTTGAGGACGGATGCTGCCTTCAACTGGGCATAGGCGGCATGCCGAACGCCGTGGGAGAAATGATCGCCAATTCCGACCTGAAAGACCTCGGCATCCACACGGAAATGTTCGTCGATTCCATGGTGGATATGGTCGAGCAGGGCCGGGTGACAGGGGCGCGCAAAAACATCGACAAGTACAAGATAGTCTGCACGTTCGCATTGGGGACCAAAAAAACCTACGACTTCATCAATAACAACCCCATGTGCCTCTTCATGCCGGTCGATTACACGAACGATCCGGCCGTAATCGGCCGCCTGGATAAATTTGTTTCAATCAACAACTGCATTGATGTGGATCTTTTCGGACAAATCAACTCCGAATCTTCCGGCACGCGCCAAATAAGCGGCACCGGCGGTTCCATCTGCTTCGCCCTGGGGGCCTTCAGATCTAAAGGCGGAAATGGCTTCATCTGTATGACTTCATCTTACAGCCACAAGGGCCGGGTGTTTTCCCGGATCAGGCCGTCCCTGGAACTCGGGTCTGCAGTTACGATTCACCGGGGCATGGCTCCAAGCGTAGTGACCGAGTATGGGATCGCCACTTTGAAGGGCAAGTCTTTGTGGCAAAGAGCCGAAGCCCTGATCGCCATCGCTCATCCGGACTTCCGGGACCAATTGATCGAGAGCGCCAAAGAGATAGGGATCTGGCGTTATAGCAACAAGCGTTGAAATATTTGTCGCCGGCCGCAGGATTTCGCGCGCCGGGCATTTCCATCATAAAGCAAATCGGAAGCATCGCGGTTCCCGGATAAAACCGGCGCCATGGCTAAGACAAAACGGACGACATTTTTGAGTTAATCCTGTGGAATCCCATACGAGGGGAGGCAATTAACGTGACGGCTGCGACGGTCAAAGAAACCTGGTGGAGATATAGATATTGGGTGGCTGCTGTGCTTACCGTATGCTACAGCGTTCAGTATTTCGATCGGATATCGATGGGTGTGGTCGCCTCATCCATGATGAAAGACCTGGGCTTAACATATGCTCAATATGGAGCGCGCCCCTGGTTATGAGCCGTCTCGTTATTAAAACGGCGGCCGGGACCTCGTATATCTGGGCCTGGGTTTTCATGGCTGCGCTTGCCGTGGTTGGGGCCGTCCTCGTCACATTGGTCCCATCCAGGGAGAAAATGGCGGCGGCATTGGTTGCTCGCGTAAATACACAGATGGTCGTATAAATCGATCCTGCGTCTTACCCTGGGGGCCGTGCACCTCTTCTGCTCATGCGAGGATCCATAAATTGCAGTCCTAAGAACGGATGAGCCTGCGCCGGCGTAGCCGGCGCTTCACTCAGTTTCTTGACAAAACGGGTCCTTGAGGAAAGAACATCCCAGTTTCCACCGCAATGCGCACAGAGTTTTTTATCTCCCGCAATATCTGTTTTCGTTAAATGCTTCCAGGCTGGTCCCCATTGCAGAACAATGGTATATCCCATTGGCGAGCGTCGGGAATCGAGACTCAACCAGCCAGGAACGATCGAAGGGATGATGCGGGTTGAACAGCACAGAACAACATTGCAGAGAATGCGGCGAGCCGCTGCTGTACAATTGGCGTTTCTGCTCCATGTGCGGATGCCCTATTGCGTCACTCTCAGATGATGGTTCGAGTGGCTGGATACAATTCCTCAAAAGCAACTCATTACTCAATTCCATTTTCCATAATCCGCACCTGGGCGTGCTGTTTGTCGACGACACAGGCTGTATCAGGGAGGCAAACCCGGCCTTTGATGGGATGATCGAGGCTGAGGCCGGCATTTTGATGGGCGCAAGCTACATTCATCTTGTCCACCCCTCTGACGCCAGGCTCAACCAAAGATCTCTGGACGGCCTCCTTCATGGGAAGACGATGGGGTTCAGTCTGGAGACTCGCTTCCTGCGCAGGGACGGCAGCTTCTTCTGGGGGAAGATCTACGTCACGCTCGCCCTCGCTGACGGCCGGAAATTCGTCGCCATATTGGTCACCGACATCTCGAGGCAAAAAGAAGCAGAAGCGGAGGTCCGGCATCTTAACGAGGTGTCCGGTTCCATCCACGACACGACGATCGATATCATGAATCGCCTGGATTACATGGACCTCCTCGATGCGATCGTCAAACGGGCCGTAAGACTTGCAAGAGCTAAAGACGGATACATCTATATTGTAAATGAAGAAGATCAAACGATGGAAATGAAGATCGGGGTAGGAAGATATGAAAAGGCAAAAATGTTTCGGGTCCACATGGACGAAGGATTTGGCGGAAAGATCTGGAAGGCCGGACAACCGATTGTCCTTGACAATTACAGCAGTTGGCCGGCCAGCCTGCCTGACGACGTGTTCAAGGGTTTGCGCGCGGCAATGGGCATTCCGCTGAAATCGGGGGGGCAGGTTACCGGGGTTATCACCATCTCTTCCGACGAGGATGACCGGGGCTTCAGCGAAGAGGAAGTATTTTTGCTGAGCAGATTTGCGTCATTGGCCTCCATCGCTTTGGATAATGCGAGGCTGTTCACCGCCCTGAAGCAGGAAATCGATGAAAGGAAACGTGCTGAAGAGGCCCTCTACGAGTCCACGGAGCTGGTGCGTACGATTCTTAGAAGCGCCACTGACCTCATTTACGTGAAGGATACGAATTTTCAGTATGTCTTTGCGAACCCCGTAATGTCGAAATTAGTAGGTATGTCTTCCGAGTCTATCATAGGGAAGAAGGACATCGATCTCTACCCTGCGGAAGTCACGGAACATCTGGCAGTCGTTGATCGGCGAGTGTTGTTCGGGGAAGTTGTTTCTGAGGAAATCCAGATACGGATGAGAGGGAATACGCACGTCTTCGAATACATCAAGGTTCCTTTGCGGGACAAGGAAGGGAACGTGGCGGGCATCTGCGGCATCTCACGCGACATTACGGAACGAAGAAAGACTGAAGCCGCTATGCTGGAAGCAAAGGAAACGCTTGCCCGCGCCGAGAAGCTTGCTTCACTCGGAACCCTGGCGGCGGGTGTGACCCACGAAATCAACCAGCCTCTGAATTCCATAAAGGTTTCGGCAACCGGTATCCTGTACTGGTACAGACATAAAAAACAGCGCCCCATAGACGAAATCATGGAAGAGGTGGAAGTGATTTCTTCAATGGCCGACCGTATCGATCGTATCATCAAGCATATGCGAGCCCTGGCGCGCAGCAGCAGGGAAAACCCGGATCTAGCGCCCTGTGATTTGAATGAAATCGTGGGCGAGGCCCTCGAATTCATCGGGAGCCAGCTTGCCTCCCATGGCATCCGGGTTCGGGTCTCCCTGGAAAATAACCTCCCACCTGTCCTGGGACCCCCAACGGGCTTGGAGGAAGCAGTCATCAACCTGCTGGCCAACGCCATGCAGGCCCTCGATGCGATCGACAGCAGGCACAGGGAAGTAGCCATCAGGACCGAGCGGGGAGAGGACGTCATACTGGAAATCAGCGACAACGGGCCGGGTATCAAGCCTGAAATCATAGACAAGGTATTCGATCCGTTCTTTACTACCAAAGGGTCGAAGGAAAACATGGGATTCGGCCTTTCCATTACCAATTCCATCGTGGCGTCCTGTGGCGGGAAAATCCGAATAATAAGCGACGGGGCGCATGGAAGCGCCTTCCAACTGGTGTTCCCGATACTCGATACGGCAAAGCTCACAAACTGAGGTGACTCGCAGGTGAATATCTTACTCGTAGACGACGATTCCAACAGCAGGGTCTCCGTTGGCCGCTTCCTGCGACAGCTTGGACACAATGTGACCGAATTCAACGATGCTGAAGACGCGCTGGGCGCCTACGCCAAGAACGACTACCCCATGGTTTTGTCGGACATTAAAATGCCCGGCATGTCCGGAATTGAACTGCTGAAGGCCATTCAATCACTGCCCGGCGGATGGCTGACTGATGTGGTCCTCTTAACAGGTTATGGGGATATGCAATCATCAATAGAGGCGCTGAGGATCGGCGCCTTCGACTATCTGCTCAAACCGGTGAACGCCGAAGAGCTTGCGTCCATCACTGAGAAAATCGCCGAACACCAGTATCTGCGCCGGGATAACAAGCGGCTGAAGGAATATTTCGATGAGGCCGTCGTGGCCGCCACTCGTGAAACCCAGCAGGAGCTGAACCGGTTGAAAAAGACGATGCTCAAATCGGTGGGGCTCGGGAATATCGGGATTTTCTGCGATGACATGAAAAAGATAGCCGGCCTTGCTGCAAAGTATCATGCCGACCGGTCTCTGCCCGTTCTCATCGAGGGTGAAACGGGAACCGGCAAGGAAATAGTGGCGCGATTGATCCATTTCGGAAATGGGGACGGAGTGGGCCCTTTCGTCGACATCAATTGCGCAACATTTAATTTAAACCTGTTTGAGAGCGAACTGTTCGGCTATGACCCGGGAGCGTTCACCGGGAGCCTTCGTAAGGGGCAAAAGGGCAAGCTGGACATGGCGGGCGAAGGGACGATTTTCCTGGACGAACTGGAGGAACTTCCCTTTGGGCTGCAGGGCAAGTTGTTGCGAGTAATCCAGGATAAGGAATTTTATCGGGTGGGCGGTCTACAGAAAGTCAAGGTGGATGTGCGCTTCATCTGCGCCACGAACGTCAACCTGGCCAAAAGGGTGGAGGAAGGGCACTTTCGTAAAGATTTGTACTTCAGGCTAAAGGTGGGACATATCATCATTCCGCCGCTTCGTGAACGGACTCAGGACCTTCTGCCGTTGGCTAAGATATTCCTGACCGATTTTGCCCACCGGAAAAGGAAGCGCTTCAGGAGCATAAGCGATGCTGCGGCTGACCTGATGCTGTCTCACCAGTGGCCCGGTAATGTCCGCGAGTTGCGTAATGCCGTGGAATGGGCAGTATCCATGCACGATGATATCGAATTGAAACCGGAGCACCTTGAGATTATCGAAGTGGTCAACAGGATAAAAAATGACGGCCTTTGCGGAACCGGAGGCGAGGGGGCGCCGATCGACTGCTCCCATTTCGTGCTCCCGGCACAAGGCCTGCCCATTGAAGACTACTGCAACAACATCGTCCGGAAGGCCCTGGAAATGCATCACGGCAACAAGGTGAAAACAGCAGACTACTTAGGCGTTTCACGTCAGACCCTGTATACCATGCTTAAAAGATCAAATGCGGGAAATAAGGGCGAACATCCTGAAATAGCTAAGGAATAGCCGCCAGCCTGGCTCGTTACGCAGATAACACAATCTGTGCAACACTGCGGCTTCAAAATCAATCTGCTAAGCTACGACCTCTAACGCCCCGGAGGCCGATGTCTTGGACACTATCCCGGCGCGCTCGGCAAATCACCTCTCCGGGGTCGTCGAATTTCTGAACGCCCGCCCGGAGCCGCCCGTTTTCAAGACGGACCTCGTTTCAATACCGTGGGTGAACAAATGCGCCGATCAGGCTGGCGATCCTTGGGTCAAACCGAAAGATTGTGTCTCTACAGGCTCGCACAGCTCTTATACTAAGTTGCGCTCAAGTTGAAGCAACCGAAAAGA
>PLSV01000310.1:18239-20079 GCA_003165235.1 Syntrophobacteraceae bacterium | reverse complement strand
ATATTTGTAAATTCACGGATTCTGGCCAAATACAAAATAAACCCAGATCTAGCTGATTCTCACCTCAATTCAATCCAAAAATCAACATGCCTAAAAAGCCTGTCTTCCCTTCAGCGCCCTTTCGAGGGTTATACGGTCGGTGTATTTGAGGTCGCCGCCCATAGGTATGCCGTAGGCTATCCGCGTTATACGCACAGGGCTGTCCTTTAAAATTTGGAGAAGGTAATGAGCGGTTGCCTCTCCTTCGCTGCTCGGGTTGGTCGCTATGATAATTTCACTGATTTTTTCGGATCCCAAGCGCGAGAAAAGTTCCTTTATGCGGATTTGCTCGGGACCCACACCGTCAAGAGGGGCCAATACGCCCTGGAGCACATGATAGCGGCCTTTGAAGGCGCCGGATTGCTCAATGGCCAAAAGGTCGGCTGTGGTTTCCACGACGCAGACTTCCCCGATATTTCGCGCCGGGTCGCCACAAATGGCGCAAACCGGCTCGTCGGTAAAATGAAAACAGATCGAGCAGCTTCGTATATTGTCGCGAAGCTGCCGGATGTTTTCCGCAAGCGACTCGGCCTCGCCGCCCGGGGCTTTGAGGAGATACATGGCGATCCGGGTGGCGCTCTTTTCCCCAAGCCCTGGAAGGCTGCTCAATTTGCGGATAAGGCTGCTCAAAATCGGTGGATAGGCGTTCATTGGCCGTCAAAAAAGCCCCGGGATGTTCAACCCCGGAATATTGAGCCCGCCGGCCAGCTTTCCCATTTCGGCGGAGGCCATTTCCTGGGCCTTTCTCAAACCGTCGTTCACGGCTGCAACGATCAAGTCCTGCAACATCTCGATATCTTCAGGGTCCACCACCTGAGGGTCTATCTTAATGCTGAGAACTTCCTGCCTGCCGTTGATCACCACTGTCACCATGCCTCCCCCGGCGCTCGCCTCGACTTTCTTGAAAGCCAGGTCTTCCTGCATTTTGGCCATCTTCTCCTGCAGCGCCTTAACCTGCTGGAGCGGGTTGAATCCCTTTGCCATAGTCTTTTTCCTCCGATTGAAACGGTTTCACCTCGATGAGTTCAGCACCCAGTATCTCGATTGCCTGCTGAACGGCCGGATGATTGACGATCTGTTTTGCGCCCGAAGGTTTGCCTGCTTTTGCGCCTTTAGCCGCTGCGCCGCGGGAAGTCTGGGACGTCTTCTTTATTGTGATTGCCCATTTTAGCCGGACGCCAAAGAAAGCTTGAGAGGCGTCCTCGAGTTTCCGGCTAAATTCCGGACCGTCGGCGCTCTTCTCAAACATGTCCGGGATCTCCAGCTCAAGCATTTCCCCCGAAGCCTTGACCGTGCAATGCGAAACTTTGGCCCACAAAACGGGGTTGTGGCCTTCAAGAAAGGCGACGAAGCCCGGCCAACCCTCGACGGCTTCCGAGGCCGCTGCCGGCGAGGCAAGTTTTTGGTCGGGCAACGCTGCAAGTGGCAAGTTCGCCTCAAAAGGAAACTCCGGGTCCGGCGCCGTAAGCGGTTCGCAGTTGTCAGCAAAGTCGGATGACAGTCGAGCGGGCGCCAAATCGGGCGTGAAACCTCTTGGAGGCGGCACAACGTTTGTTGCTTCCGGCTCTTCCCGGCTGAGGGCGCCGGGCTCATTACCGACACGACACAATGGCGGCGCAAAAGATGTGGGCGGCGGGGAAGAGGCCCTTTTCTCGAAACCGGCCCGGGTCTCGGAAACAACGCAGGCCGAAGCTGAATGTCCCTCTTTGAGACTTTGTTCGATCGTTGCAAGCCTGTCCAGCACTGCATCGAGTGATTCAAGCTTCGGGAGCTGGGCCATGCGCAAAAGAAGCATCTCCAG
>PLSV01000310.1:0-18211 GCA_003165235.1 Syntrophobacteraceae bacterium | reverse complement strand
CGAAAATGGTCGCACAGATGCTGGCAAAAGCGTCTGCTGTCTATGCCTCGCCGGTAGATATCTGCGACGAGGTCGAGGCATGCTTGCGCGTTTCCTGAAAGGATAGCCTCTCCGGTCCGCAAAACGCTTTGCCTGTCGATTACTCCAAGGATGTCGAGGATTTCAGCCTCCGGAAGCTCGTCACCGCTGAAGGCCAGGAGCTGCTCGAGCAGGCTCTGCGCATCCCGCATGCTCCCGTCCGCTTCCCGCGCTATGGCGTAGAGGATGCCGTCGGAGAAATCAGCCCCTTCCTGCGAGGTGATCCTTCTAAGATGCTCCACGATTTGCAGCACGCTCAGGCGCCGGAAATCGAACCTCTGACAGCGGCTGAGGATAGTAGCCGGAATTTTGTGAGGCTCGGTCGTGGCGAATATGAAGATTACGTGAGGGGGCGGCTCCTCCAGTGTCTTGAGCAAAGCGTTGAAAGCCTCGGTGGTCAACATGTGCACTTCATCGATAATGTAAACCTTATAGCGCCCCTTCGCGGGCCTGTAGCGCACTGTTTCCCTCAGCTCGCGTATGTTGTCGATTCCCCGGTTGGAGGCGCCGTCGATCTCGATAACGTCCACTGAGTTTGTTTGCGATATTTCGCGGCAGTTCGAACATTGATTGCACGGCGTGGGGGAAGGCCCCTTTTCGCAATTGAGCACTTTAGCCAGAATTCGCGCCACCGATGTTTTCCCCACACCGCGCGCTCCGGAAAAAAGATAGGCGTGAGCGATACGGTTAAGGCGAATCGCGTTCTGGAGCGTCCGTGTCGCATGCGGCTGGCCGATAACCTCTTCAAAGGCGCCGGGCCGCCATTTTCGGGCGATGACCTGATAAGACATACGCGGCTCTAAGTTGCCTGTCAGCAGTCAGCCGCCAGGGCTAAATGGCGGAGAGAGAGGGATTCGAACCCTCGATACACCTTTTGGGCGTACACACGATTTCCAGTCGTGCTCCTTCAGCCTCTCGGACATCTCTCCGCAAAACGCTGCCATCTGTTGGATTAACCTCAAAAAGATCAGCTTCAAGCCAAAAAATCCAACAATCCCCTGTTCTGGTTCTTGCCTGTTGCTTGATTGCCAAACAGTGGCGGAGAGGGTGGGATTCGAACCCACGTGCCCTGCTCTTCACAGGACAACTCGATTTCGAGTCGAGCCCGGTACGGCCACTTCGGTACCTCTCCGCAATAGTAATCGTTTTTCTGAATAACTGTAGAAAAACTTTAAACATCTGATTCTAATGTAAGTGGAAACCAATTTAAACGATAAATCACCCCGAAACGTCCGTTGCATATTCCAAAGGCCGAGCAGCAGCTTCTCTTCTAGCCGCGGCGCTCTTTGAAAAATCTGTACAGAATTTCGGCGCAGTTCTCAGCCAGGACCCCTCCCGTTACATCTATCCGATGGTTGAAGCAACCGGTCTTTGTCAGGTCCAGCAGGCTTCCCGCTGCTCCGCTCCGGGGGTCGCGCGCTCCGAAAACCAGGCGCTGCACTCTGGCGTGAAGCATCGCCCCGACACACATCGCGCAGGGCTCGAGCGTTACATATACAACCGTTTCAGGCAGTCTGTAGTTGCCGACCCTGGTGGAGGCGCTCCTGATTGCCAGGATTTCAGCATGCGCCGTCGGGTCATTTGATGTAATCGGCGTGTTGTGCGCTCTTGAAAGGATTTGTCCATCAGCGCCCACGACCACTGCCCCGACCGGTACTTCGGCCAGCCGGTAACCCTTTTCGGCCTCCTCGATCGCAAGGCCCATGAAGAAATCATCTCGTTGCAAGACTGTTCTCTATCCGCCTACTCAGTATGCCGATTGCCAATAGCACAATTTTGGTATATAGAAAAGTACTTTTCCGTCTGTTGATGCGCCAGGCGATCACGGTTACTGTATAGTCAGATTCATGCGGCAATACCCAAAGATTGACCGCGTCTTTGGCGGGACCTGGGGAAAAACCCTTTTCCGGGCTGAAAAGAACTAGTTTGTGGTCTCGTTTCGGCTCTTGCACGGGACCGGCCCTTGACTGGCCCCGTCCAAGGCGAAAGGAGCTATCGCCATGCAAAACAGCCCGAATGCCGAATCTGAGACGGCTCGCTTGGAAGCCCCTCTGCCGCTTCCAAGAAAGTGCGCCTGTGCGGATTGCCGTGTCTGCCAGCTTTGCAGTGACTCCCGGTGTAACTGCTGCCGAAGCGCAAAAACACCGCGAAGCTCTCCCAAAATGAGCTTCAGTGAACAGATTCGGCTCTATGAGCAAACTAATGTTAACGACCCTTTCCTGAAAAAAAGGTGCAAATGAATTCGAAAAAGGCTTTGCCCCGTTTACAGCGTTTTTTCGTCTTTGCGGCGTTTTTAATAATCTCAGCCACCTCTTTCCCACCGCTTGGCGCGGGGCAGATTCAGACCCCCCACGACCGTCCGGCGGTTTCGGCCGGCACAGTTACCGCCGCCGAACCCGAAAAGGCCCACCCGGGAAATGACGTGAGTGAGTCGGGCCAATCGACCCTTTGGCGCCGCTATATCTGGCAAAGTATGCCCACCGAGAGCTCAAACGGCTCTGACCCCGACCCCGATCCAGTCAGCGAAGCTTATCAGAACAATGACTGGAAACCCATCTTCATTGACTCCCGATTCGCACTGAACCAGGGTGCGGCGCTACTGCTCGGCCGCCTCCGCACGCTCGAAAACGAGGCCATAGACCCCGGTCCATTCAGGCTCGACGAACTCTCCCAAAGCCTTGATACGCTCGATCAATGCCGATCCGCTCTCCAGGCCGTCGACCCCGCAATCAGGGACAGCAGGGCGGAGTCCCTTTTCGATGCGCAGCCGGCAGGGTTGGCTGCTCTTTCTTCGGCAAGTCGGTCCGCAGGACCGGCGGCGGCGCCGGGAGCAAACCCTGCAGTAATCCTGGAAAGATACCAGGAAAGCTTCCGATCCGCCAGCGAAGCCGATATCCGGCTCACCACCGCTTTCTTTCTCTTTGCAAGGGAAATGAATCCCTTTTTACAGAAGGAACAGAGCCTTAAGGCCCTTTCGGGCGAGATTCCTTTTTCGACGTTTTTCAAAGAAGTTGAACCGAAAACATTCAACTATGAAACGCTGCGTTCCACCTATGAGAGGTATAAAAAGCTCTCGGCCCAGGGGGCCCAGGAGCGTGTCAGTATGCCGTCAAAGGCGCGTCACGGCGAGTCCGGAAATCACATCCGCGAATTGCAAAAAAGGCTGCAGCAGGAAGGTTCTTATTCCGGGCCTATTACTGGCGTCTATGACTCTGAGACCCAACGTGCAGTCAAGGAATTTCAGGCTGCTCACCTGCTTGACCCCGATGGATCTGTGGGCAGGCGGACCCAGGAATTGCTCAAAGTCTCCTTTGAGGAGAAGGCCGACTTGATCGCGTATTCCATGCAAGCCGTTCGCCAAAGCCCTTCGCGCGCGCACAGCCGGTTTGTTCGAATAAACATTCCGCAATTTATGTTGGAGTATTACAAAGACGGGCAATTGCAGGAAGCCCATAAGATCGTGGTCGGCAAGGCGACCGGGAAGAAAGTGAAATTTCGCGGTAAAATGGTCGGAGAGAACCAGACTCCAACCCTTGTCAGCTCGATTGAACGGTTAATCCTCAATCCGCGCTGGTATGTTTCGGACCGAATCCGGCTGGAGTTGGACAACCAGGCCAAATCCGATCCCGAGTGGTTTACAAAGCACGGCTATGTGAACATGAGCACACGATATCCCTGGGGCGCCCCCCGGGTCTTTCAGAGCCCTGGACCCAAAAACGCGCTCGGCCGTGTCAAATTCGAATTTCCCAACCCCTACGCCGTTTACCTCCATGATACCCCGCTCAAGCATCTATTCGCAAGATCGCGCCGGGATTTTTCACACGGCTGCATACGGGTCGATAAAGCCCTGGAGCTTGCCCAAACACTTCTCAGAGATGACGCGAGCCCGTATGCCGAGAAGATGAAACCGGTCCTCGATGGATCTCGTCAGCTATTTGTGAAGCTCTCTAAACCCGTTCCTATTTCGATAGAATACATTCCAGTGGTTGCTGCCGGCAGCTCTCAAGTCGTGTTCGCCGGAGACATTTATGGGATCCTTAAAGAAGGCGATTAGTGGAAAAAGATAAAAACCTGATTCAAAACAATTTTCGTCTGTTTCGAAAGTTCAAATTCACTTTAAGTTATTATTTTTCAAACAAATATTATATTAAATTTTATAAACTAACCAGTCTCTATACATATTATAGAAACGCTATTTTGAAGTGATATAGAGGACTTAGCGCACCTCAATTCATCAAGATAATTCATCAGCCGAAATCTATTTCATATGCCTCCATATTGGATTTTTTCCAGTGTGATTTCAATTGGTTAAAAGTCCATCTGAAATAAATCAGACCTATTCTGCAAAAACTGTTTGACACGGGCGCACCTTTTTTGGTAGGAATGACCCATCTCCTTCAAACAATTGATATGACTAGTCTTGACAAAAAATGGGGACTCCAGCGAGTCAGCATAATGGGGGGTAACTTTATGGGGGGTGCCAGAACTTTAAGGGCGTTAATTTGTACCTTGGTCCTGACGACCGTACTTGTAGTCTCTTCCTTGATTTTTATCCAAACATGTCAAGCGCTTACCGTCTCCTATGGACGTCCCTATCAGGGACGCCTGGAAAATGGCGTCGTCTTTCCCAATCAATTTCCGGGCTACCACATGCGCGATGAGAGCAGGTCGTATACCACCCCTGAAGTGGTTGGCGCTCTGCTCGATGCTATAGAGGCTGTCCGGACGCAGTTCCCTGACACCTGCGATCTTTTCCTGGCAGATTTTACCTGCGCCGGTGGCGGATCCGCCATACATCATCGTTCCCACCAGAATGGCAGGGACGTTGACATCGGGATGTACGCCAAAGGAAACCGCCCGCTGAATTCTCTCGTCGCTATGAGCGAGGAAAATTTGGACGCCGCGAAGACCTGGTGCCTCATTGAAAACCTCATTGCGTCGCAGCGCGTGCAGTACATTTTCCTGGACCGGCGTGTCCAGAGGGTGCTCTATGATTACGCGGTCACTCGCGGCTATGATCAGGCCTACCTGCAACGAGTTTTCGGAAATGTGCGCGGATCCTTGATCCAGCATGTTCGAAATCACTACGATCATATGCACGTCCGGTTTTTCACTCCGTGGTCCACTCTCGCGGCGCATATTGGAGCCGATGAAGTTGAGAAACAATCGGTTATCGAGGTAGCCCAGCAGTCATATCTGCCCAAAAGGGTCAATTACTATGTGAACGGCTCCGAAAAAGGGCTTGACGAACTCGCCAATAGCTTCGGGGTTACTTCGCGGGATCTTTGCCGGTGGAACCATATAAGCCCATCCAGCGTGCTCGTTCCCGGCAGTTGCCTCGTTTTCTACAAGAGGAGTTTTGAGAGCGAGCCTGTCCTGCTGGCGCGTTCTCTGCAACCTGGCTTCATTGCCCAGGCCCCACCCGTCCGGACGGCTTCTCTACAGCCCGAACCCGAGCCATCTAGCATATCGGATTCAACATTTTCGGATGATGCCGAGCCGGTTGTGAAGGAGAAGCAGTCGGAACGCCCGGCTGTCTCAACTGCGAAGTTTCGAACGTGTAAAGCCAGAAGAGGCGACACGCTCGACAAGATTGCCCGGCGTAACAGGCTCGATGTCAAACTTCTTTGCCGGTTGAACGGGATCAAAAAGACCGCGTCCTTGAGGCCGGGCCAGACGGTAAAAACCGGCGCTGTCAAGATTTATGCTCTTGCCGGCAAGGTCGCAACCGATGCGCCCACGAGGGGATCATCATCTTCATCGGCCGGTTTTGCCTCCGATTCCCAAAAGTCTGAAGCCGCAGCCGCCTCCTACTACACCATGAAAAGGGGTGGGACTCTGCAGGACGTTTCAAAAAAGACCGGCATCCCGGTTTCCTCACTGTGCCGGTTGAATGGACTTGGCCAAAACACCCGTCTTAAGCCGGGCCAGAAAGTAAAGCTCGGACAGGCTGATCTGAAGGTCGCGTCAAATACGTCCCAAAAGGGATCGGCATCTTCATCGATTTGCTTTGCATCCGACTCAAAAAAGCCTCACTCCGCAACTGCTGCTTATTACACTGTGAACAATGGCGGGACCCTGCAGGATGTTTCCAAAAAAACCGGGATTTCGCTTTCCTCTCTGTGCCAGTTGAATGGGCTTGCCCGCAATGCCCATCTTAAGCCCGGCCAAAGGATAAAGCTCACCCAGGTGAATCTGCCGGTAAAGCCCTCTTTAGGCCGTGCTTCCTGCTCAGTCAAAGATTCCGGAAAAAAATCTCCGGCAGTTAGGCATGACAAGTCCGATAACAAATCATCGAAACATCATGAAGCAAAAACCACTGGGAAACCGGTCGCCAAGTCCGGCGCCTCAAAAAACTCAGCGGTGAAAAAAGGGCACGCAAAAGAGGCGTCCGCCAAATCGGCGTCAAAGAAACCGGCTGTAAAGAAGACGGGCAAATCCGCCAAACCTGCGCCGGCGACAGCTCAGAAGAAAACACCGGATTCCAGGGCCAAGGTTAAAACAGCGGCTAAGTCGGGGAAAAATTCGGTGTTTGCAAAAAGGTAGATTCGTTCGGGGCCGGCAGGGAATGTGACCGAAAACTTCCATGGACCGGCCCTTTTCTTTTTTTGTAATATGAGATACAAGGAAATGCTTGAACGGGCGCTATTCCGCGCCCGTTCTTTTTTGCGCCGAACTTATTGCGAACCATGGATAAAGAGCAAACCCTGATGGAAGAACGTGGTGAGGTGGATTAGACAAACGGATACGTCGATGGTTTGTCCTCGCATGATTATCCGTGTGCATCTAGGTCCATCCGTGGTTCAAATGTCCGTGCCTGGTTCATTTGGTGCCTGGAGTTCAAATGCCTGACAACACAGCAGAAAAGATCGCTATGCTAAGAAACATCGGCATCAGCGCGCACATAGATTCCGGGAAAACGACTCTCACGGAGCGAATCCTGTTCTACGCCCGGCGCATTCACGCCATTCACGATGTGAAGGGAAAAGATGGAGTGGGCGCCACAATGGATTTCATGGAACTCGAAAAGGAGCGCGGAATCACCATCCAATCCGCCGCGACTCATTGCTCGTGGGGCGATCACCCGATCAATATTATCGATACGCCGGGCCACGTCGATTTCACCATCGAAGTGGAACGCGCCCTCCGGGTTCTCGACGGGGCCATTTTGGTGCTGTGCGCCGTCGGCGGGGTCCAGTCTCAATCCGTTACCGTTGACAGGCAGATGGTGCGATACCGGGTTCCCAGGATCGCTTTCGTAAACAAATGCGACAGAACGGGCGCCGACCCCTTCCGGGTGGCTCGGCAGCTCCAGGATAAACTGAACCAAAATCCAGTGCTGCTTCAGGTGCCGATGGGCCTGGAGAGAGACCATCGGGGAGTGATCGATCTTGTTTCCATGAAGGCGCTCACTTTCGAGGGAGAGCACGGCGAAGAGTTGATTGAGTCGGAAATTCCGGCGGAATTCATTGATCTCGCGCGGACAAAAAGGGAAGAAATGCTCGATGCGGTCTCCCTATTTTCCAATGAATTGACAGAGGCGATTCTGGCGGAGGAGCCAATATCCGAAAATATGGTGCACGAGGCAATCCGCAAGGGCGTCCTTGCCCTCGGGCTCACTCCCGTCCTCATGGGTTCGGCCTACAAGAACAAAGGGGTCCAGCCGCTTTTAGACGCGGTCGTCAAGTACCTTCCGAGCCCGCTCGATGTCGACAACGATGCCCACGACCTGGACCGGGAGGAAGAGCGAGTGCTTCTCGAAAGCGCGTCCGATCGGCCCCTGGTGATGCTTGCGTTCAAACTCGAAGTGAGCCGCTACGGTCAACTCACATACGTTCGAATCTACCAGGGAAGCCTGAACAAGGGCGACGCCATCGTTAACACCAGAACGGGCAAACAGGTGAAGGCAGGACGCCTGGTCCGGATGCACGCCGATGAGATGGAGGAAATCGACTTTGCGACAGCGGGCGACATTGTGGCTCTTTTCGGGATCGATTGCGCCTCCGGGGATACTTTCACAGACGGGCGGGTACGCTATGCGATGACCTCGATGCACGTCCCGGCGCCTGTAATTTCGCTTGCCGTAAAGCCCAAGGATAAAAAGGCCGAGATGAACCTGGGCAAGGCGCTCGCCCGCTTCACCAAAGAGGACCCAACATTCAAGGTTTACCTCGACGGAGAAACCTCCGAGACCATTATCTGCGGGATGGGAGAGCTTCACCTGGACGTCTATGTAGAGCGGATGCGCCGCGAATACAATGCCGAAATCGAAACGGGCATGCCGAAGGTCGCCTATCGTGAATCGCCCACCCGCAGGGTGGAATTCAACTACACCCATAAGAAGCAGACGGGTGGCGCAGGCCAGTTCGGCCGGGTTGCCGGGATACTGGAGCCGCTCTCTGAAGGGGACTTTGAGTTCGTCAACAAGGTTACCGGCGGAGCGATTCCCACTGAATTCATACCGTCATGCGAGAAGGGATTCAGGGCGTGTCTCGCCAGGGGAGGATTCGCTGGATTTCCGGTCGTAGGAGTACGAATCACCATAGATGACGGCGCGGCCCACTCGGTCGACTCATCCGACATGGCTTTCCAACATGCCGCAATCGGGGCCTTCCGCGAAGCCTACCGAAGGGCGGGCCCTGTGCTCCTCGAGCCTATCATGCGCGTGGTCGTCGAAACCCCTTCCGAGTTCCAGGGCACAGTGCTGGGGAGCCTGAACCAGAGGCGCGGAATAATTATGTCTACGTCTGAAGACGGCGTCTTCTCTGCCGTAGAGGCCGAAGCGCCGCTCTCGGAAATGTTTGGCTACTCCACTGTGCTTCGCTCTTCAACCCAGGGCAAGGCCGAATTCACCATGGAATTCTCGCGCTATAGTCTGGTCCCCAAAAGTCTGGCCGAGGAAATCATAAAAAAAGAGAACGCAAACCGAAAGTAGCGCATCAACAGGGGATCGCCTCTTGAGATCGGTTATTTTTGCTCTTTGAAACTTTCCCGGAAGACCTTTTCGTCAACATTGCCCGAATCGGGACCACCGCAATCCGGGATATAACAGCTTACGTTTATGAACTCGCATTTCGCCTTGCAGGACGGGCATGTTTCCGGCGGCGCATCGACGCTGATCGTATTGCCGCATTTATTGCATTTCCAGGCTTCCATGGCTTTCTCCCTCTCGCAACGGTTATGCAATGAAGCTTACAAAGAATCTCGATCGCTTGCAAATATTTCAGTATAGGGGAAAATTAATTTAAGGACCGCGTTTGATGAATGCAAGCAACTCAACTGCGATCTCATTCTGTTGGAGAACGTTTATTCTCGCTAAAAGTCGTTCATCGGCTCGATAACGCCGGGATGCGAGGCTGGGGATGGTCGAACTAAACTGGCTTCTGTTCTGCTTTCTTCTTCTATATGTGGGACAGAGCGCGTTCAATATCTGGGTTGAGCGCGTCAACCTGATTCATTCACAGCTACGGGCGGACAAGGTGCCGGCCGGGTTCGAAGGATTCATCGACGAGTCAAAGCTCGCGAGCGCCAGGCAGTACGTGCGGGCAAAAACTCGAGTCGGAATTATCGAGCAAATCGTCTCGGATGTGACGCTCCTTGTGATCCTGCTCTCAGGATTTCTGCCTCTTCTGGTCCTTTGGTCCGATAAACTCGGCCTTTCGCTGATTGCAGCGGGCATCCTCTTCTTTTTTGTCCCCGGACTCATTCACTTCCTGCTCGAGCTTCCTTTCAGCTACTATAATACCTTCGTCGTGGAGCAGGAATTCGGCTTTAACAAATCCACCCTGAAGCTTTGGACAATCGACCATATAAAGGAGGCATTGCTCACGGCCATCCTTTTTGCGCCCATTTTTTCCATCCTTCTACTCATCATTGCATGGTCGCCCCGCTTCTGGTGGTTTTGGGGTTTTCTGCTTCTCTCATCCGTGCAGTTGGTTATGGCGATCCTTTATCCGGTGGTCCTGGCGCCGCTCTTTAACAGGTTCGAACCGGTCCGGGATGAGCAACTTTCCGCAAAGATCGGTGCGCAGATGGAAAAAAGCGGTATCCGAGTGAAAAAAATCCTGCAGATGAACGCTGGGATCAGAAGCCGCCACACAAATGCTTATTTCACCGGAATTGGAAAGACCAAACAGATCGTGCTCTTCGATACGCTGATCGAATCGCACACCCACGAAGAGATCCTTGCGGTGCTCGCGCACGAGGCAGGCCACTTCAGGAAAAAACACGTCCTGAAGCGGCTTCTCATCTTTGCCTCTCTTGCACTGGCGGCATTTTACGCCACCTGGCTCCTCATCCAATGGCCGGTTGTTTTCTCCACCTTCGGATTCAGCGCGCCGCTGCCATACGTTGGGCTTTTCCTGGCCGGGGTCTTTTGGGACAGGGCCGGATTCTTCCTCCATCCGTTCTATATGATGATATCGAGGCGTTTTGAAAGAGAAGCTGACATTTTCGCCGCAGAGATGCTTGGAGGCCCCTGCGCCATGGCCGGCGCGTTGAAAAGACTTGCCGCAGATAACCTTTCAAACCTCAACCCGCATCCGCTTTATGTCTGGTTCCACTATTCCCATCCACCCATTGTGGAAAGAGTCGCGCTGCTGGAGGGGACCGAAGGCAATCCTGACAGCCGGGCGGCAATTTTCAAAGGCGCGGACCTCTAGACTATGACAGGAACTCTCATCAATATGGGCGCGATCGTCGCCGGGACTGCGATCGGCTCTGTAGCCGGATCGAGGCTTCCTTCGAGGATGCGCCGGATCGTGCTTTATGGAATCGGCCTGGTGGTGCTTCTGATCGGCTTCCAGATGGCCGTTCGCACGCAGAATGTCCTTGCCGTGCTCGGGGCGATACTGATTGGCGGCATAATCGGCGAGTTACTGCGAATAGAGGACAGGCTCGAGCAACTGGGGCAGTTCTTTCAGAAAAAGTTTTCGAATGGCTCCGAACAATCGATCTCCGAGGGATTTGTAACGGCGAGCCTGGTATTCTGCGTGGGTCCGATGGCGGTTCTCGGTTCTATTTCGGACGGTCTGAGCGGCGACTATAGTTTGCTCTCCATAAAGGCCGTTATGGACGGATTCGCTTCCGTCGCCTTCGGGGCCAGCCTGGGATGGGGGGTTGGACTTTCTGCGATTTCCATTCTGGTCTACCAGGGGGCAATAACCCTTCTTGCAGGCTTTCTTCCCAGCGCGCTAAACGAAGCCATGGTCACCGAGATGACTGCAACGGGAGGTTTGATAATAATCGGGATCGGGCTTAAACTGCTCGATATCAAAGACCTGCCCCTGGCCAATTTAGTCCCTGCGATCGTGGTTGCGCCAACGATCCTGGCGCTTATCCCCCTATTCAGAGGCCTGTTTTAAACATCTTCCGCCGAAGTCGCGGGAATGACCCCTGGGGTGTAACAAGGAATACACACCTCTGACACACTCTCGCCAAATTCTTTCTGTAAGCTGGGAATACGTTTGAAAGCAAAAGGACATGGCGTTGATAAATTTCAGGCTAAACGGCGCCCTGTTGAAGCACATTCTCCACCATGCGAAGCCCATGGGCCATAACGAGGTCTGGAGGCACACAAAACAACAGTGAGTCTGCTCTGCGTGCTGCTGCTCGCTTTTTTGACACTTTGCGGCATCGCCTGTCTCTCCTGGCGACATGTCTGGTCTTTTCCAAATTCCACCCGAAAAATCTCCTCTGAAGGCGCCCGAATTCTCAGTCCGGCGGACGGTTCGATCGTCAGCGTGAAAGAAACAGCTCCGGGCGAAGAGGTCCTCACGATCGGGCAGGGAGTCAAGGGGACCATTCACGGCATTTGCAGGGAAGCGGCAATCACGAAACAGATCCATGGTCGGCGGAAGCACTCTGAGACCGGGCTTTTCATGCCCGGGAGTTTTCAGCCTTGAGTGATTGAGCGTATGCAGGAAATAATCGTACGGACATGGAACGAGCTTCAACACGAACTCTACAAAGACTCGTGGAACGGAGAACTTGGCCGCTTTCGGTCCCGATGCGCCTTCCGGGGACTATCCGATGCGGGCTACCGGCTGGAAACGACCCTCATACGCCTGAGGGGCAGCTTTATGGAACTTGAAAACCACCTCCTGCGCAATTTCAAGAAATACGCCCATAGAAACGTCGTGAGCGGAAATTCGATCTGGCATTGGCTGGCCGTGGCGCAACATTCCGGCCTTCCCACAAGGCTTCTGGACTGGACCTATTCACCTTTTTGCGCCATGCACTTCGCCACCTCGGACCTGGATAAGTTCGACACCGACGGCGCAGTCTGGGCGGTCAACTACGTACGCACACACAGACTTTTGCCCGAAAGTCTCAAGCTCCCGCTTGAACAGGAGGGAGCTAATGTTTTCACCGTGGAGATGCTGTCCGAGTCCGTGAAGACCCTGGACGAATTGGCGGGCCTTTGCGAGGCGCCTTTCGCCCTCTTCTTTGAACCCCCCTCGATGGATGATCGGATTGTAAACCAATTTGCGTTCTTTTCGGTGATGTCCGATCCGAAAGCGGTCCTGGACGACTGGCTCGTTCAGCACCCTCAGATCGCCCGCAGAATCATCATCCCGGCGAAACTCAAATGGGAGGTCCGCGACAAGCTCGATCAGGCCAATATCACCGAAAGGGTGCTCTTTCCCGGTCTCGACGGCCTTAGCAGATGGCTCAGGAGGCATTACAGTCCCAGACAGGACGGCATGACCGAAAATCAGATTCCGGCAGATCTCCGGTTCTTTGGTTTCCCTCAGAAGGCGTCAAATGAATAATCAGAGTTGGGACACTTCTAAACCTGACAACCTTGCTCCGTATGCGGGAGGATTTTATGCACAAGACCTATGTTCTGGATACCAATGTATTGCTGCATAATCCAGAAGCGTTGTTTGCATTCGAAGACAATCATGTGGTCGTTCCCCTCACGGTAATCGAAGAAATTGACAGCCAAAAGAAAAGGCAGGACGAAATAGGTAGAAATGCGCGGGTCGTTTCAAGCCAACTCGATGCCCTTCGCTCATTAGGGCGTCTTTCCGAGGGGGTGCCGATGCCTTCGGGAGGAAAGCTCACCATAGAACTCAATCACTCCAGCATAATAGATTGCCCGAAGGGATTGGACCCCGAGAAACATGACAATCGAATTCTCGCTGTGGCGTTCAACCTGAGCCATGCGGGGCAGGGATTGGTGACCCTCGTAACCAAGGACCTCAACCTGCGCATAAAAGCCGACGTTGTTGGCGTGCGGACCGAGGATTTCTATAACGATAAGGTGGACTACGATCACCTCTACCCCGGCGTTGTCGATAAATATCTATCTGCCCGGGAACTCGACAGGTTTTACCAGGAGGGGAAACTGAAGTTATCGGGCTGTCAACCGCTCCCGAATCAATTCTTTCTGCTGAAGAGCCACGAGAATTCGTCACAATCGGCCCTCGCACGTTACAGCCATGGTATGCTCTCGCCTCTGTGCCATGCGGATTCGGTAAGCTGGGGGATCAAGGCCCTGAACAAGGAGCAGAAATTCGCCATCGAGCTGCTCAGAGACGACCACATAAGAGTCGTCACCCTGGTCGGCCGGGCCGGAACAGGGAAAACCCTGTTGGCCCTTGCCGTCGGATTGGAAAAAGTCCTGGAGGAAAATGCCTACTCGAGGCTCCTGGTCACCCGGCCCGTCATCCCGATGGGCGAGGACCTGGGCTATCTGCCAGGGACGAAGGAAGAGAAACTGAGGCCCTGGATGCAGCCTATATATGACAACCTCGAGTTCTTGATGCGAAATTGTCCCGAGCCCTGCGAAGTGCTCGATGATTTGATGAGAAAAGGCGCACTGGAACTGGAAGCGCTCACCTACATACGGGGACGCAGCATCCCCAAACAGCTCATACTTTGCGACGAAGCCCAGAACCTCTCGCCCCACATGATAAAGACACTTATCACCCGCGTAGGTGAAGACACCAAGATCGTCTTCACAGGAGACCCCGAGCAGATCGATCACCCCTATCTGGATGCGAGCAGCAACGGCCTGACCTATCTCGTAGAGCGTCTGAAAGGGGAGGAAATCGCCGGGCATGTAACGCTGGTGAAGGGGGAGCGATCCAAGGTGGCCGAGTTGTGCGGAAGACTGCTTTAGTATCCGCCGCCTCGGTCATCATTACTGCGAATTCCGAATTGAGAAAAAATGACCGTTCGATCGCTCAATTCCGGGCAATTTGTTTGGGAAATTGCGTCACTTTTTTGCATGGTGTTGAGATTTCTCATAAAAGATACCAGTTTGAAACACAATTGTAACATAAGTCCATTACACTTATCGTCAGCTCGGTTGATGTCCGCCGCAAAGGCCATAGGCTGGGGCGGTGGAGTTGGAGCGAATATCCTTTGAGGCACAGGGGCTTTATGGCTGGCCCGGAAACTCCGCTGTTCACGCCCAAATGCCCCCGATGCGGTTCGGAAGCTTCCTACAGATATGGCAGGACAAGACAGGGGCGGCAGCGTTTCTGGTGCCTCATTTGCAAACGGCAATTCACCGACTTCAAACCGAGGCCGGAGATTGCGGAACGTCCGGTCTGTAAGATATGCGGGCGGAAGATGCATGTCTACGGCGGAAACCCGGAGGTCGTAAGGTTCAGGTGTTCGGGATATCCGCAGTGCAGAAATTACCTGAAAATCACAAAGGAGCATAAATGAGCTACTATCTGCACCATGTGCCGGGGAGGATCAGAATTAAGATCCCAGGCATAAAGGGAAAAACCTTCTATGCGCAGGAACTCGAAAAAAGGCTCAAATTCATCTCGGGAGTCTACCTCGTAAGTGTCAGCTCCCTCACGGGCAGCGTCCTGGCATATTATGACGAGCACTCTACAGATGCCCGCGCAATAACGGATGTGGTGAGCAGGGAAACCGGGGTCGACCTCTCCAGGGCTTCTGCTCCGGATAAAGACGAAACATTCTCAAAAACCAGTCAAATGGTCGGAGAGAAGATCGGGAAGGCTGCCTTGGGGATAGCGATCGGGCAGATATTCGAGGGCTCCGCCCTGGCGCTGCTTGCAGCCGTCATTTAGGCAAAAGGACGGACCAGAGCCGGGTTTTTGAAATATTCCTCTATTGTCTCCGCCGCCGCCAGCATAAAAGCGGCTGTAGCCATGTTTTTCTCATTCCTCAGCAAAACCACCCAAGAGCACAACATTAGCCCTTCCAAATCATAACAAGCCTGCCTTTAATTTCTGAGGCCGACTCCGGATCGCCATTTGATCTTACCAATGATTCCCATAAATCGGGCGACAGGCGATCGGGGTCATATTCTATCACAATGGAACCAACCAGGGCGTTTACACGTATCCCGAGGACCCCTGGGATGCAGTCAATAAGCTGATTCAAGTTGACGCCACATGCGAGTGCGACGCCGGAGGGCGTCACCCTCAGCCTGATCCTGCCCGGGATGTGGTGAACGATATTGACATGTCGGGCCAAAAGCAAAAGATCGGAAATGTTGGTCGGCATTGGACCCCTACGAACATGCCCGGGCCGGGGGCATTGGTTTGAAGTCAGACTGTTGACTGCGTCCATGGCTGACACGATTGAGAAAGAGGAGATTACTTGGATCGCTTCGCAGGGCCGGCAAACACTTGCCGTCCCGATATGGTGAACCAAAAGGCGCGGAGGATGGGGAGCGGTCTCTATCCCCCTGCCTGTCACAGCTCCTGGAGATGAACCTTCATGGCGACAAAATGCAGGTGGTGCGATCCGGGACGTTCGTGTTCGCGCTCATTTACGCGCAGCACTTCCATGGGCTCGAACAGGGCGGCCAGTTCCGTCTGATTGCAGTAGAAATGGGGGTGGGACTTATCGAGTTCTCCTTCGAAAACAAAGGTGTCGGCCGCTATCTCCCGTCCATGGCCATATAGGTGGTCGTTTTTCGAAAGCATCGTTCCCTGGAAGATGCCTCCGGGGCGCAGCACGCGATGGATTTCGGACAGTGACTTTCGGACTACGTTCCGGTCGCCGTGGTAGATCACGTTCCAGGCAAGCAGGTAATCGAAGCTCTCGTCGGCGCAGGGCAGGTCAGTCATCAATCCGGTCACGAAATGAATCGGCCGCATTTGCTCCTGGGAAAGCGAGCGGGCGAAATCGATGCCGGAGTTGCTGCCGTCAAGCGCAAAAACACTGTATCCCAGGGAAGCCAAAAAGAGCGAATGCCTGCCGACGCCGCACCCGAGGTCCATGGCTGCCGAGGCGCCGATATTCCCCAGAAGTTCCGCTATTTCCTTCACTTCGGATTCAGGCTTTAGCCAGTCGCGCCGCCCTGTCTCGGTCTTCCACCGCTCATCCCATTCCCTGTAGGCGGTCGCCGTCGCTTCCGATCTCAACATCAACTCCTTTTGGACCTGAACTGAGTGTCGCCTCATACTCAATGGAACTTTTTACATACTCCATGTTACGGTTTCATTGCAAGCCGGCGAAGATTCGTCGCCGATAAAATTTATTACTGCCTCTCTGCGCAAAAAGCTCTAATCTTATGAGCCTCTTGCAAAAGTACTTCAACGTCATTCCGGCGAAGGCCGGAATCCAGGTTTTTCAAGGTCTTTTGAACCTCGGATGTCACCGTGGTGACGGTTTTGTTGAGTTTTGCAAGAGGCTCTTATGAGTCCGGTTTCTAGCCGCAAGATCGGTTTCTACGGGCAGCAGGGGAGGGGGTTCCCCCCTGTTCCCCAAATGCGCCTCAAAAGCGTTTATGCCGTGCCTGCAATGTGCACCAGTAGAGGTTCATAAAGTTCCCGGTCGCCGATGTGGTCGTGGAAGAGCCGAGGTTTGCAAGCAGGTGTTGAACCCGGCAGAACAACTCATACCAGGTTGCGCTCAAGTTGAAGCAACCGNNCATGCGCGTGTCCCCCGTATACCGGGATGCATGGGGGTATGGGACCGAAGCAGATTTAATATGGGGAAATTAGTCAAATTTTTTGCGAGGGGTGGGGAGGTGTCTGCATTTTGGAGAGGCGTTCCGGAAAGGGCGGGGTGGGCTCGGAAAAGGGGGACCCATTACCGAGATCGGATGGCAAGGAGTTTCATCGGTTGCCAAGGATTGGGAACGGGGCAAGGAGCGTGCGAGAGATGACCGAATCCAGGCATATCTGTCAGCTTTTGCCAAGTTGGCGGCTCAGTACATTATAGGGTGAACAGCTTCGGACAAACGGCATTACTGATGCCTCTTACGGGTGTCAGCTTGAATCAGGCTTTTCGTCACGAACGCTTAGATTTCTACAGAGTTGACGGCTTCTAATAACGAGAAAAGGGTCAACGGTCATTCCGCCAACCCTTTGATTTTCGTTATGGAGCTACGGGGAGTCGAACCCAGGACCTCTTGAATGCCATTCAATTGAATATCCTTTTCCTATTTTTTCACGCCTTGAGATAATCCTTGACACATCGGACGTTTAAGGGTAGTAATGGTGTTACGTGATAGGACACTTTTTGACAAGTTAATCTGTTTTCGTGCACAGGACGTGCACAGGGAATGCACAGGGGGAAGCCATGGCGATTCAGATTTATTGCTCAAGCTGTTACACCAGCAACGGCCTGGATGCCAAGAAATGTTCAAATTGCGCCCAAGCCTTCGGACGCGACAAGAAATACCGCGTCTCTGTTTCAGTGAAAGGCAAAAGGGCAACCCGCGTTGTTGATAACCTGACGATTGCGCGGGAAGTCGAAGCAGCGCTCAAAGGTGATTTAGTTCGAGACGAATTTGACATTGCCGACCACAAACCACAGGAAAAACCGCTCACCTTGGCGGACGTGTGGGATAAGTACCTTCCCTGGGCACAGCAAAATAAAAAGACTTGGAAATGTGACCAGTACAACTATTCAACTCACCTTGAACCACGTTTTGGGAAAAAGGGGCTGGACAGCATAACCCCCCTTGATGTTGAGAGGATGAAAGTTGACTTAAAAAAGGGAATTAACAAGCAGGGCCGTCCGTTCACGCCGGCAACAATCAAGCACCAGCTCGTCCTTCTTAAACGTCTTTATAACCTTGCGAAGCGTTGGGGGATTTACATCGGCGAAAATCCACTTGACCGAGTTGAGATCCCGAAACTGGACAATCAAAAGACCGAATTTTTGAGTGATGATGAGGCGGATAGAC
>PLSV01000152.1 GCA_003165235.1 Syntrophobacteraceae bacterium | reverse complement strand
GGTTCTGCAATGTTGCAAGCGCCCATGAGAAGGGAGGCGTTGAAGGAAACATCGGATATGTTCGGCGAAACTACCTGGTTCCGATCCCACGAGCAAAGAGCATCGAGGAGCTTAATGAGCAAGTGGCCCGAGACTGTCTGGCTTACGGGAATCACCGGATGCAGGGCCGCGAGAGAACTGTTAGCGATATGTTCGAAGAAGAAAAAGAGCATCTGCTTTTGCTTCCGGATCATCCCTTCAGCAACATTCAAACAGTTGAGAGCCGGGTCAACCACTATTCAACAGTCATCCTGGACAAAAACCGCTACTCCGTTCCAACCGATTATGCGGGGCTAAAGGTGAGAGCGGTTCTTTGGGTGGACCGAGTGGAGATATTCTATGAGGACAAGCGGATAGGCAGCCACCGAAGAGTCTTTGGAAACAATAAATGGCAACTCGACCCCGACCACTATCTGGATTTGCTGCAAAAGAGACCGATGGCATTTAGTTCGGCCAAGCCCATCCGGCAGTGGCGAAAAAGCTGGCCTCAAACATTTGAGAGGCTTTTTGAAAGGTTTATCGAAAACCACGGTGACACAGACGGAACAAGGGAGTTTATCTCCGTTCTCCTGCTCTACCGCCAGCACAAAAAGGAGGATGTTGATGCGGCAATAGAACTTGCCCTGGAATGTAGCGTCAGTTCCAGAGCCGGGGTTACGCATCTTCTCCTTCATTCCGGCCATAGCGCTGGATTTGAGCCTTTGTTGAGTTGGCAAAAAACCTTGGTCCCCGACATCTCCGTCTATGCAGAGCTTGGAGGTGTCCAATGAGAGCCAGCACAGAGATACTTTTAAAGGAAAACCTAAAAGCTTTAAGGCTATCCCATATGCAGGGGCATTTGGATGCATTACTTCGCCAGGCCAAAGAAAACGGGGTTAGCCACGAGGATTTTCTGCTCTCGCTGACAGAGATCGAGCTTCAAATGAGAGCAGAAAACCGCCTGAAACGCATGATCCGGGAAGCCCGGTTTCCTCTGATTAAGACTCTGGAAATGTTTGACCATGAGGCGGCGCCGGCACTCGATAAAATGCTTTTGCGGGAACTCGAGGAAGGTCAATACATTCAGGATAGAAGAAATGTCATCCTCCTTGGCAAAAGCGGTACGGGTAAGACGCACCTGGCAACAGGACTGGGAGTTTCGGCCTGCAGGCAGGGAATCACGACCCGCTTTGTTAACGGCTGCGGGCTTGCAAATGAATTAATAGAGGCCCAGGGCGGAAAAACCTTGACCCGTCTCATTCAAAGATATGCCAGGTATGGACTGCTTGTTCTCGATGAACTCGGGTACGTACCCTTCTCAAAGCAAGGAGCAGAGCTGCTTTTCCAGGTTTTGGCGGAACGTCATGAAAGGGGTTCGGTAATCATTACCACAAATCTTGGATTTGCAGACTGGACGCAAGTTTTCGGAGAAGCAACCCTGACCGCAGCACTCCTTGATCGGCTAACTCATAGAGCCCACATCATCAACTTCAATTGGGAGAGCTATCGACTAAAGGAGACCTTGAAAGGCAAGAAGTCCAAGCGCCCCTCTTTGCCGCCGGGCTGAGATAGCACGAGCCGTCAGCTCTGTAAAGGCCAAGCGCGTGCCGCGTGCGCCCTTCGGTCGCAGCCTTGACAGCTCTGACTTAGCTCGTGCCGGCCTGGAATCAGCGACGGCGAGGGGAGCGCAACTTATCGCTCTGGCTCAGAGAGCTGGCTTGGTAGAGCGCTTTTTTTAAACACAAGGGTGGGGGAATTTTGCGTTATCGGGGCGGGTGATTTTTCGGTTGTCGTTACGAAGGACCACTTGAACCAAGAAGTGGTCTCTGAGACGCGAAAATAGTGCTTTCTAACGTACTGTTAATCTTCAATCTTAGAAATTAACTCTCTCCCTAAAACCGAATTTGATGCTGTTGTCCAGATAATACACGAGGTCGGGCTTGAATCGGTAGAGTCTAACCCGGAATCGCTTTGAGAAGGCGTTAGGGTCTATCAGGTCCCCTGGTTCAAAAAACTCTTTGGTGAAGGGGAACTTCCTTAGGTAGGAGCTGACTGCTTTGATGGCTGTCGGTCCTACTGAGACAGCTTGAACCACGCCTGACATTTGAAGTCCCCGAATGTCCTGCCAGGAGGAGGCCTGTGCAAAGATGGCTGCGGATGCCTGCCTGCTCTCCAGGGACTCCCCTATATGTCTGGAAGAGGGGTCGGAGAAGAAATAGAAGGTGGATTTAAGGAAGGTGTAATAGATGGGGGCGGCCCAAGGTCCTTGCGGACCGGCTGTAGCAAGCGTCATGGTGCGCTGCTCTTCGATGAGACGTACAGCCAAATTCTTCAAGTGTTCTTCATTGGCGCCCATTTCTGACCAATCCCATCCAAAACAAATTCTCGATCTTGCTGCCTATTGGTTTCCCCCTCTAGCCGCATTCTGACCGTGAAGGTGAAGTCTTCCACTCCGAATGGGACGCTCACAATGTGGAGCTGTTGATCTCCAGGAATTCTCACAGTCACCCTAACTTACCGGATGCATGCCAGGAAACCTTTTCACCTTCTAACTCCACTCATGGGCGCCTTCTTCCGGCAGGGGCCGTTGCCTTCCCCGTAAGATAGGTTGAATTCAGCGTCTAACACATAAGATCACCCCAACTCGAATGGCCGGTGAATCCATGTCGGATCTAAATCTGCATTTTGCCACTCAGCGAGGTTTGTTTAATCATGGTCCCGAAGTTGCTGTCCTCTGCTAGGCTGAATCAATACCATACCATTTCTTGACCAAATGACTGTCGATGCCAAACTGGTTCAAAACCCTGCCAACCGTATGGTTGATAAGGTCATCCAGCGTCTTGGGTTTAGAATAGAAGGCTGGCATTGGAGGAAAAATCATAGCTCCTCTTCTCGCCAGCCGAGTCATCAGTGTGAGATGCCCCTCATGCAGTGGTGTTTCCCGAACAAGCAAAACCAGCTTTCTTTTTTCTTTCAACATGACATCGGCCGCGCGAATAAGAAGATTGGCGTTAATTGTGTTAGCTATCATGGACATACTTTTTATCGAGCAAGGTGCGACGATCATTCCATCTACATTGAAAGATCCACTTGAAATAGAGGCCCCAATATTATTAATCTCATGGAAAACATCAGCCATCTTGATTACTTCGTCCTTATTCCAATCCGTTTCTTCTCGGATTGTCAAGGCTCCAGCTTCTGTCAATACGAGATGCGTTTCCACATCAGAGCTACCCTTGAGGGTCTCGAGAACACGAATTCCGTATATTGCTCCAGTAGCGCCAGATATACCCACCACAATTCTTTTTCTCATCCCAAACCTCTCATCTCTCGTTCTAAACATCGGCTCATGAATGTTTCATTGCTCGATTAAGGATTCCCTTACCTAGCTTCCGACTTTCCAGAGGAAGACCTACCTTTTTGAAAGCCTCGGCCCTGCCTTTAGGAAAAGTTGCGTCCATCCCCATCTTGGAAGCAGAACCATCTGGTGAACATGAAGGATCTATTGGAGACCCCTGAAGCCCTGACATAAGGAATAGGTCTCGATCTGCTTGAAATCTAGTTGCAAGCGCCCACTCCACTTCCTTGTAGTTCCTGATATCGATGTCATCGTCAACGACAACAACCCTCTTGACAAAAAAGTTACGGCCGAAGATTGAGGCCATAGCACTAAGCATCATTGGCCGTGTGCATTCCCTTACTGCGAGAATACAATGTCCACCCACAGTACCGGATCCCAAAACAAGGTCCTGGACGAAAGAGAACTCACTTCTCACTCGCTCAAAAAGATCCGTTCCGTAACAAAGATTAAGGAGTGCATCATCTTCACTGGACCAAGGTTGAAGGGCTTGAAAAAGAGGCTGGTCTTTGTGGGACACCACTGAAACTTCAATCCTAGGGCTACCACATTCTTCTGAATAAATCCCGGAGCTCTCTCCAAAAACACCATCCCTGACAGTATCGCCAGGGCGAATGACCCCCTCGATAACATATTGGCTATGCGCCGGAACTCTGAGATTTAGCTCTTCACATTCTGCAATCTCAATGGGCCTTCCCTTAAGTCCTCCTGCGATCTGAAGTTTATCGATGCCTTCAGGGCACCAAGTGACAGAAGCCATCAACACCGCGGGATCAGGGCCAATTATTACAGCTATCTCAAGAGGTTTACCCCTCATATGAGTTTTTTGAAGATATCTGGAAACTGGAGGCGTGGCCAGATATATTGCCAATTCCTTCTCTGATTGAATCTTTACCCGGTGAACTCCCATACTCTGACAGCCCGTATCCGGATCACGGCAAAACGCTATGCCACAAGTAAGGTATGGTCCGGAATCTTCCTCGTGATGGGTAAGGGCAGGCAGTATTTTGAAAAGGTTTACTTCATTACTTTTGAAAACATGTGCCTTAGTCGGAGCATGATCTATAAGCACAGGCTCCACAAACTCCCTTTTTTGTCGTAGGTAGCTCTCTGTCAGATTGCTTTCTTGGGCGCCTATCGCTTTGGCTAACCGTCGCCTATGTGCTAACACGTTCCCAACGGTCACTTGACCAGGAAAACCAACAACATTCGAAAACAAAGCGGCTGGCCCATCCATCTCCCCTAGGGCTTTTAATATTGCACTGATCTCAAAACGCGGGTTTACCTTCTCCGATATCTCCACAACATCGCCATCAAGTCTTAGAGAATCTACAAAACCGACCAGATCTTCCCAGTTGTTCGTCATTTTAGGCTCCAAGGCTCCCTTTAAGCTACTATTTTGTCCTCACCGTGACTTTAACATCAAGTACACTTTTATATTGACTTCAACTCATCGCTCCCCAGCCATGCTTTATTGGAAGTACTGCCGAACGTCTCATGGACTATGCGCTAGCAGTCACG
Source organism: Syntrophobacteraceae bacterium (assembly GCA_003165235.1). GTDB lineage: Bacteria > Desulfobacterota > Syntrophobacteria > Syntrophobacterales > Syntrophobacteraceae > SbD1. Next base: position 14,625 of record PLSV01000152.1, on the reverse strand, counting down.
ACATAATTATTCATCAAAAAGCTGATTCCACAATCCGTCAATCTTTTTCTTCACCGCTTGAGGCACATCTGAGCGCTCGTATTTTTCCTTCCGTATTCTTAGGGAACGGGTTGCATCGATACCCATTCGGGCGCTCAAGCCTCCAGGACCCGCCGACGGGTCCAAGGGTGAACCTGAAAGCCCCGGCATTATGACGACGTCCCTGTCTGCCTGCACACGGCTGACAATGGCCCAATCTACTTCTCTGAAATCCGAAACATCAACATCGCAATCAACCACCACTGCATGCTTTGGAAGAAATGGATTGCTCAAAATATGATAGAGCACCTCCTTGCTATCTTCCTCCCGAAACTTACTCATCGAAATAATGACATGATGCCCGCAGGACGATCTTGGTAGATAAACCTGGTCGATAAACGGAAAAGTTTTCCTTAAACGATTGAGTAACGTCCACTCAATGGGCAAGGCCATCATATTTATGCATTCGTTGCCATCCGCCAATATTGCTTGATAAATTGCGTCATGCCTACATGTTATTGCTTTTACAACTATAACTGGTTTACTCTCCTTCCAATAATAGGTTCGAAAATAATCGCCATATGGGCCCATCTCTGCCCTTTCATTAGGCATTACGATACCCTCTATCACGTACTCTGCATCTGCCGGTACTTCTAAATCAACAGTTCTGCACATTACCACATCTATTGGAGACCCACGAAATGCGCCCGCTAACTCGTATTTATCGGCTCCAACAAATTCCATTGGTGAGCATGAGGCCAGCATCAAATCTGGGGCTACACCAATTGCAATGGCGATTTCAAGAGGCTGATTTAGTTCCTCAGCCCTTTGAAATGCCTGGGGCATCATAGGTGTTACGGGTGATATGGCTATTCTGTCTGGACCCTTTACTTGCATCTCGATAACTTGAATAACCCTATCTTTTGTCTCCGGGTACTTGGCGACAACCATTCCCGCCGAAATGTATGGACCGCCATCCCTCTCGCAATGGGTGAGGACAGGCACATGTCTCAGAACGTCAATTCCCTCCGTTATCGTTTTTCTATCTAGGCCCCCTCCCCCAACTAATTTAGGAGCAACCAGGCTATCCTGCGCCTTAGCATACAGTGGAGCAATAAGTTTTTGAACAATGTCTTTTCTTTCAATTGAGTCAGCCGCCACTCCAACACCCAAAGCTATTCTTCTTTCGGAAGAATATAAATTCCCCAGGATTTTTGTCCCGGTATATCTTGAGGGATTATCGAAGAGAACGGCTGGGCCATCTTCCTTCTCAAGTCGCTTCATCACTGCCGACATTTCATAGGTCGGGTCAACCTCAATTTTGACGCGTTTAAGCTCACCCCTTTCTTCCAGCATCCCTATAAATGTTCTCAGATCCATCGCTCCCTCCGACAACAATAAACTACTTTGCAAGTTTTATTATACAGTTGCCGTTCCTGAACTCTGGCAATGTCCTCTTTCCGCAACAAAACATAGCTATTTTCAAATCCTGAATCATGGAATCAATTTTGTTCTTCACCGATTCGGATGAGTCCATGGCTGGAAGCAAAAGCGGCAAGGCCACTCCCACATAGCTTGCACCTAAGGCGATAGCCTTAGCCATATGAATCCCTGTTCGTATACCTCCAGAAGCTATGACAGGAGTGCCCTTAATAGCGTCAACAACTTCAATAAGCGATATTGCGGTCGGGATACCCCAATGATCAAACGCCGTATCGAATGAATCATCTCCATCTTTACAATTTTTCTTGTTTAAATATTTTTCAATTTTGACCCAAGAGGTTCCCCCAGCACCGGCGACATCAACCGCCCAAACCCCAGCATCTCTCAGAGCCGTAGCCGTCGACCGAGACAGACCAAAACCAACTTCCTTAACGATGACTGGCACATCCAGTGAGTTACATAACTGAGCAATCTTCTTCCTGAGATCCCTAAAATTGGTTTGAGCAGTCCCTTGAAGCGCCTTCTGTAAGGGATTAAGATAAAGCACCAGGGCGTCAGCTTGAATCATGTCTACCGCCCGTTTACAGTCATCAATATCATAGCCATAGTTAAAATAGACAGCACCTAAATTCGCCAGGATAGGAATTGTGGGTGCTACACTCCTAACCTGATACGTAGGTATTAGAGAAGGATCATCAAGAGCCAATTTCTGAGAGCCAACAGACATAACAATATTTAGCTCCTGAGCTGCCTTAGCCAGATTTTCGTTGATTGTCCGGGCAATTTTAATCCCTCCCGTTATCGGCGAAATTACGAATGGAGCGGATATTTTTTTGCCCGAAAACTCACAAGTGGTGTCAATATCGTCTAAAGTAGTGTCTGTCAGAGCTTCGTTGACCAAATAATATTCTTCGAACCCAGTTTTAATGGACGATTCCACATCGTTCTCTAGGCAGCATTTGATATGAAGTTCTTTTGAGGACAACGAATGGTACCGTTTTGGCAAATTGTTCATCGTTTTCGCCACCAAATTTTAAAGGCTTATGTTATCTTTCCAAGTCTTATCTGGCTGGCGACTCAACCATTGAGTGGAGCGAGGCTTTAGCTCGCGCCTTTCCATAATGGTGAGTTCGAAGAAAGCAAGATAGAAGGGGAGTTTCATTTGTGAAACCCCCTATGTGGACAAGTCAGCTTCGCAGCAGGACCAGAAGCGTTCCGTCGTATTAACATGGACTTCACAGAAGCCATCCCCATCCTCATCTCTTGCGTATACTCCCCAGCCCACTGGTTGACACCACTGTACCCGTATGCCGACCCATTCCATCGACCATAGATCCCGTGCTCATCCCAGCCACGACATAGACTTATCACACTCCATCTGGTTCCGGAGTGATGCTTCCTGGTCTTTTTCACCACCCTTTCACAAAGTTGGGTGGTCATCTGCTGAGGGTCACTTTGGTTTAGATCTTATTCCTTTACGATCTGTTCATGACTTCTTAGCAATTTTAGACTTTCGAATACTTTTGGTTATATTCACTTTAGTGGGAGCGCTTCAACGATATCAAGATTGTACCCTTTTACACCCACAATCTTGCGAGGGTTATCGGTAAGCGCACGCACCTTTCGAACGCCCAATTTCACCAACATCTGCGCACCGACCCCATAATCTATTAAGCTAATATATTCAGTTGATATGTCATTAACTTGATAAGTATCAATGCCTTTGTTACCATATTTGAAATGGGTCGATCTAGAGCACAAGCAAGGGGGGTCACCTGCATTCCTCAGATAGAGTATAATCCCCAAACCTTCCTCGCTAATCATACGCATAGCCCGCCTTAGCTGTTTCGAGCACTTACAATGACGGGAAAAGAAAACATCACCGGTCAGGCACTCACGGTGTACCCGCACCATGATTTCCTTATCTGGCGATAATTCACCTTTAATCAAGGCCAAGTGTGTCACTTTGTCCAGTTTATTCGTAAAACACACAGCCTTAAATTCACCATACGGCGTAAGCAGCTCAGTCTCGGCGCCTCTTTCTGTAAAATTCTCCGTCCGCAGCCGAAACGAAATGATGTCAGCAACCGTCGTCATCAACATGCCATGTTGCAGCACAAACTTTTCCAATTGAGGCATTCTGGCTTCCATGCCATCATCGTCCAAGATTTTGCAGATCACGGCTGCCGGTCTAAGTCCAGCAAGGCGCATTATGTCTGTTGCGCCTTCAACGTGGCCGGCTCTAGACAGAACTCCTCCATCCTGCACTCTAATCGGAAAGATGTGACCAGGTCGAACCAAATCCTCTGCCTTGGCGTTTGGCTTGATAGCGGCTAGTATCGTGCGAGCTCTATCACCTGCAGATATGCCTGTGCTCACCCCTTCTCTTGCTTCTATGGATACGGTAAAGGCTTCACAGCGCTCGGAATGCCGGCGGTTGGGCATTAAAGGAAGATCTAAACTTTCACAAATTTCCCGGTCTAGCGTGAGACAAATAAGCCCGCGACAGTGCTTGGCCATAAAATTTACACTATCTGCGGTTACTTTTTCAGCAGCTACAACAACGTCTCCGTCGCTCTCGCTTTCCCTGTCGTCGCACAAGACTATCATCTGGCCATTTTTGACAGCCTCAATAACAGTCTCAATGGAGCAAGACGCATTCATCTCATTTATCTCCCAATTCCCCGCCCAACCACTATGGAAGTCGCTGAAAGACGTGAACTCACTGCTGAATCACTCGTCGTATTAATTAGAATGGAGGACCTACTGCCCTTCATAATACGCAAGCAAACGGTGAGCTTTGTCTTCACCGACTAGAACGTCTCCCGCTGGATTGTGTTGAGCGTAATGAGCATTCATAATTCAATGCTATCCTCTAGCGCTTCCAGTCAGGACTTTTCCCCGCCCTATCAAATACCCAGACCCCCTTACCATTCCATAGCCTAGGGTATCCGAACTTTGAAATTACCTTATGTACTCGACCATTGCACCTTTCACATCTATCAGATGTATCGCCAACATTAAGCAACAGTTCAAATCTATGGCCATTTTCACATTGGAATTCATAAATTGGCATCTCTCGTCCTCCAGAATACTCTTTACTAAAAACTCATTGCTAAAAGTATATCCATACGTAACAAGTCCCTATGCCATAATAATTTACCACATCTGTTTTAGAAGTTACACTGCACAATCCTCTTCCCATTTTGACAGTACCCTTTCCTGAATATCATTAGGGTACATGGTGGAAAAAGCCGCTTTCGTTGGAATGTCGCCCTTAGGCCATTCTATAGGCCACGTACAATCATAGACAGCCTTACAACCCTTGCTCAAAATCCGATCATTCACATCAAGAAAAGGGAAAAGAGGGGATCCTATTGCTCTTGGTAGGACCGTAATGCCCTTTACAGGATGACATTTAGTAACCAATGAGTGGAGTACCTCGCTTATGTTGAATACGTCTACATCTTCATCTACTACTATCAATGAACTCATCCATAGACCACCAAATTTGGCTCCAAATATTAGCTGCCCAATTTGTTGAGCAATATTGCTGTATTGCGCCTTAATCCCCACTACTCCCAGCATCATCGCACCTTCTGGAGGAACGAAAACAGAAGTTACCGGAACGCCATTATCAACAAGGAATCTCTTGATATCAACTGACCGGATAACAGCCATACCCAATGCACAGTCATCAACCGGCGTTCCCAAACATGTCATCGTAAAAATGGGGTTGTTTCGAAATGTAATCACATTGACCTTGTAAACGCTTCTGTTGGTTCGGGGAGCAGTACGATAACCCGTGTATTCTCCAAAAGGGCCTTCCTCCGCCACGGCATTATGGAAAAGTTCTCCCTCCAAAATGATTTCGGCATGTGCAGGAACAAGGATATCGGATGTAACAGCCTTAACCAGCTCCACAGGTTGACCCAACAGAGCCCCGGCGTAATCCGCCTCGTTAACTCCGACCCCAAAGGAAGCCATACTTACCATACTACTGACCGGATCAGCACCGATAGCCATAGCGAAAGGCATCGGACGCTTTTTGGGAACATACTTGCCATAGAAGATTTTTCCTTGATCGCTCGTCGGCAGACAAAGCCCAGCCATGACTTTTTCGCTGGTCAACATCACCCTGTACATTCCCCAGTTGACCCAATCCGAATCAGGATCCTTGGCCAAATTTATGTGCCACGTTCCGATATAGCGCCCCCCGTCACCCTCATGAACCATAGGCACTGGAAGGGAAAAGAGATCAACATCATCTCCCTTCACTACGTTTTCCTGGCAGGGACCCGAGGAAACGATCACCGGTTTCATTGGTCTGCCCATAGCCACCTCGTACTCTGCTATAAGTTCCCCCACCGGCGTTTCAGGTTTCTTACCTATGGCTACCGCAAATCTTCTAAAAGTTGCGATGGGCGCACCAAAAACCCTGTATTCAGGATAATCCACAATATTTTCGAACAAGAGCGATGGCCCGCCGGTTTCACACGTCCTTCGCACCATGGCTCCCATTTCCAAATCCCAGTGGACGACACGCTTTACCGACCTAATGTCGCCACTCTCCTTTAATCTCGAAATATACTCTCTATTATCTTTAGGACCTGCCATCTCAAAACCCCGCTTTATTGGTTGCATTATATCTCTTTGAAGGGACCCAGCTCTTTTAAGAGCTTAATGCGCCATTGCTTACCGAGCAACTCACCGTTCCTGGACCGTAAAATCAGCAAGTTTGAATCAGCGTCGGCTCGGTCGGCAGAGATAACTTCCGCGCGCACATATCGGGATTCATATTTTCGTTTCCCTTCTGTAACGTCACGTATTACCAACTCAACCTCAGCGCCCTCCCTTATCGAGTTTTCACTTTCAACGAAACAGTCGTAACACTTTCCCGCGCTTCCTTCCATAGCTCCCCCTCCACCATTTTCGATCGCTCGCTTCGCACTATCGGGTGGATTCCCTTTTCACTTTAACCTATCGTCGCATTTTTAATGATTCACTTTGTCTAATCTTGCTTTCTTCCAAACTGCTTCTTAAACAATTTCGCGTCTTGCTCCATCTTCTTAGTAGTTAAGGCAGATCCATATGGTCCTTTTGACTCCTCGGTACCAAACCCAGGACGACGGACATTCACCTCATCAGGATCTAATTCCTCGACTACTTTAATTTTCCATATTTTTGGAGTAATCTTATCCTCTTTGTCTCGAATCCAGAGATCCTTCCAGACTTCATCACCTTCGTGGCTCTCCTTCACTAAAGCTCTAACAGGCAACTTCTCAAGGCTTTCCAGATCAGTGACCTCCAGTAACAACTCTTCACCATTCTTGATCTTTTCTTCGTTTGCATCGAGAAAAGAGTGAAACACTTCATATCCTTCCCTAATTTTCTCAGGCACAAAAGTATCCATAATTCAACCTCTCCCTTGCATCCTATTTCAGAGTATCTTTTTCTAAACCATTTTTTACTAGTCGTCTTTCTTGTCTTTAGCCAGAAGAGTCTTAAGCACCTCGCCTCTCATCTGTGCAAAACGTTGCTTTTCTCTATGCAGCTTTACTTGCACCTCTGGTTCCTCAATTCTTTCTACAATCTCAACGTAAATTCTAGCTACCGGTTCTTTATCTCGGCCACCCATTGATTCGTGATTGAAAAGCTTTAAAATATTCGGCTCCGATAATGCACTTTCGACGCTACAAATTCTTACACGAGCCCTAAATATCTCAAAGGTCTCCGGATCGGTCAGCTCCATCACCACTTCTTGCGGTTTATCAAGGACTGAGAGGTCGAATCCCGCTTCGCCTTCTTTCCACCAAACATTTGTGCTTCCCTTCAGGTTTATTGCTGTTTCATACTCCGTCACAGGGATCACCTCCTTATCATAAGTCTATTTACGTAATATCTTGTAACGTTTTTCATGTTTCAAATCTTCTTATAATTATGTCGGCAACGTTTAGCACGGTCTTGCTTGCCTCAAGTTCGGGCTCATTCAGGACGAAAGGAGTTCCTTGATCAAGTGTAGTGCTCACCCGAACATTAGCAGGGATACTCCCCAGGAAGTCAATGCCCATTCTCTTCGCCAATGCTTCCCCTCCCCCACTCTGTAAAATAGCTGCAGGCTCTCCGCATTCGGGGCAAACGAACATACTCATGTTTTCGACCACCCCTATTACCGGCACGTTGGCTTGCCTGCTAATAAACACAGCACGCTCAGCAACATTCTGAGACACCTCAGATGGAATCGTGATAATGACTGAACCATCCATATCAGGAATCAATTTTAGAACGTTAACCGTCTCGCTGCTCGTGCCGGCAGGAATGTCCAGCACCATGTAGTCAACATCTCCATATTCAACGTATGTCAAGAATTCTTCGGTCGCGACACGTTTTGAATCATGAAACCAAATTATGAACTGTGATTCATCAAGAACCAGTCCCATCGATACAACTTTAAACCCCGGATATGCTTCGACTGGGATCAATCCCTTAGGGCCAACTTTCATCTTTTGGTCGGCGACACCCATCATAAGAGGAACTGCTGGAACATCATAATTTTGATCCAAGACACAGACTTTTTTGCCTCTTTTATAGAGGGCTGCTGCCAGATTTACTGCAAGCATTGACTTTCCTACTCCCCCTTTTCCACCCAGAACAATTATCTTCCGCTTAACCGTCTCCAGGTTTTTCTTGGCCTTTGGCAAAAAACCTCGCTTCCCAAAACTGGCCTTTTGAGGCAAATCGCATTGAAAATATCTCTCGCAGTTAGCGCAATCATAATCGCACGCCAGGTCAATATTAATAGACTGTAATTCCCGTAAATTATCATCCATATTACTCTCCCTCACTGTACCGATCCTCTACTGCCAAAACATAATAGACGGTCGTCAATATCCCGCACATGGTCAGGATCATCTTTATTTACTCTCCTTCTCTATGATCTCGTCGAGAAACGTATCAAGCTTTCTCGCTATTTCCATTACAGCCTTAGATCCTAGATTATCCGGATACTTGTACACGAAAGGAACTCCTGCATCCGAGGCCGCGCTTAACTGGGGATGCAACGGCACTCTCCCTAAAAATGGCACTTCAAGTTCATGCGCGAGCCTCTCCCCTCCACCTGTTTGCATCACATCAAAATGGTTCCCACACTTTCCACAAATATATCCGCTCATATTTTCGATAATCCCCAGAACTCTAACATCAGCGCGCAGGGATAGCAGCGAAGCTTTTCGAGCAGCAATCTGTGATACCTGAGAAGGAACTGTTACAATTACAGTTCCATGCAGGTCTGGAATATATTGCATGAGGTTGCACGCATCTGAGCTGGTGCCAGGCGGCAGATCGACAAGAAGGTAATCCCTTTCTCCATAGTCGACGTGAGCCAGGAACTCTTCTGTAGTTCCCCGTCGCATTTCGTGGAACATGGTAATTACCTCATCCTCCTTTTGAATAGATCCCAATGAAATCATCTGAATGCCTAACAGGCCCTCAACAGGAACCAGACCCCGCTCACCTATCTTCAGTTTCTTGCCCATTGTTCCGAATAGCTTAGGAATCGTAGAACCATCGAAATCTTGATCCAGAACACTTACTTTTTTCCCCATCATCGCTAACGCGGTCGCGAGGTTAGCGGTCATAGTCGACTTCCCCGATCCCCCCTTGCCACCACCGATCGCAACTTTTTTCTTTATCTTAGCCATGGTTCGGGCAGCGCGAGCCATTCTTCTTCGACCGTATATTTTCCATTTCATCTCGTCTCGGCACTCGAAAAACTTTTCACACCGCTCGCACTTATAGTCGCAGTTAAGGTCGACATTGATCTGTAATAATTGTTTTTCAGGCATTACCAAATTCCTCCTGTCCTAAGAACGCACCAGGATTTTTTATGGGCTGCAGGCGGCACTATTCTAACCCTTTGCAACCTGCAGCTCACAGTTTTTCGTAACGATCAGCCGCTAAGTGTTTACTAGTATCTTATCTCTCTTTTCTGCGGCTCCAAAGCGAAGCCCCACCGCTTCCAATTGGCCATCACTTTGTCTTGGATTTCTATTGGCCAACAGGTCTCGAAAGATACCCTCGTTGGCAACAAGTCCTTTGGCCAAGTGGGATCAAAAGTAGCATTAATATACATCCGCCCTGTAGTTCCCTCAGGGGTCGGATATTTAGCATTTTCAGGTATGGCCGCGTCGAGTTGTCTTGTAAAATGAAAGGCGGTCACTGGAGACGCTTTCTGGTAAACATCCCCCATTATTCTGGCAAGTTCCTCAGCACCGCACCCGGTGTCTACGATCAGCACCTTATCAAACCAGTGGCTGCATGAAAAAAGTGCTCGAGAAATGAGGAATTCAAAACCCGGATAGACAGGAGTTGCCGAAGCGATAGCCATACCGAGCCTAAAAGAAATTGGACAGTACACCCATTTTACCGCCCTGTAGCCCATCCATAGGATGTTCATTATTTTCTGCAATCTGAAGGAGTGGGCGATAGATTTAAGAGTAAGAGAGTCGCTCCCCTTGATGCCCGTTACGTCAAAAGGTATTATACAATTTTTCCGATACTTTATCGAGGTTACTCTAAATACAGGTTGAACGCTCGGGGCCTCGTACTGAATCATCCCATTAAAAGCTCCCTCAGTACCTGTTTCACCCGGAAAAGCCATACCCTCTATCAATATCTCTGCGTTGGCCGGTACCAAGAGTTGATTTGCTTCTGACTTAAACAGTTCAATTGGCTCCCCTCCAAGATAGCCAGCCAAATCGGCAGCCGACATTGGGCCAGTGATACCCTCCATGAAGATTGCCGTTGCGATCGGAATAGCTGAATCCACTCCAATCGCAATAGAGAATGGCATCGGTTTGCCTATATTTTGATACTTGTTATAAACGGTGGACAATGGGCTTCCATTGATCATTCGCACGGCAATGGAATTTTTGGAGGCCAGCATGAAGCGCTCACCGCTCCAGGAGTGTCCACGCGTCTCAGGATCCTCAACAATTATTGTATTCATGTTGCTGTATCGGCCAGCATCAAGTTCATGAATTATAGGAAAGGGTAGTCTAAACAGATCAACGTTATCCCCCTCCATCTTCTCGTCCCATATGGCCCGATCTACTTCGATAGCCTTAATGCCACCTTGTATAAGAGCGTCGTCGAAGTAGCCCTGCATTTCTTCATAAGTCATTCTCTTATCTTGATCCATCGCCAAAAGAAGCCTGATCCAAGGACGCCGTGTCCTCGAATACATATCAGATGGTGATGCATACAGCCCCGAAACAAGGGACGCCACTCCCTCGTAATCATCAATAGCTTCGAACTGTAACGCCGGCCCATCAAGAGCAACACATTTTGCAGCTAAAGCCCCGGCTTCAATGTTCAAGTTTACCGGCTTCTTGGTAATTGTAAGTTCATTTTCATCCTTTAGAACCTCGAGAAAATGTCTAAACTTCATTGCGCCATTCCTCCTTCCTTTCTGATAGCCAGAGATATAGCTAGGAAATATCGTAACTCACAATATCATACTTTTTGACTACCGATTCACTATCTAGTTGTTTTAAAATCTTTATATAAACAGGTTTTTCAAATGAACTTACCGGTCCGCCCTCACTAACTACTTCTGCCTCTGCTCCATCCTCAATTGGCTCAAAAGAAACAAGTGCTTCCACCGGACTCCATTCCCAATTTTCATTTCTGACTTCCATTTGCACGGTTTGGCCGCTTCCAATCATCGGTGTAATTCTCTTAATGTCTTGAATTGTGACACCGTAATCACTCATGACCCACCTCCATGTCTGTCATAAATAAAACCAATGCAGGCCTCCTCCTATACTACTTCCACCACGGAATACCTTCATGCCGGAAATCTTTATATGTGGGAAGGCCATAATCTTTGCGATTCTTTTCAACCCAGTCTTTGTAAGCAGGATACAATGTCTCAAACTCCATTCGTCTGGGACCCTTTGTCTTTTCGTCCCACTCTTTTGTCGTAGCATCAATATAACACTTACACGTTTTTGCCACGGTGGCGCCCAGCCTTAAGGTGCCTTTCTCCTCTGCTGTCTGGTAGATATTTAGTGGTGAACGAGGGGCTTCTCTCTCGCCAAAGTTGTGCCAATCCTTGACAGGATGCGCTTTTAGCATTATTTCTTCCCAAACGTCCTCCATGTTGCTCACATCAACATCTTCATCCACTACCCAGTACAGATCAACATACATAGAGGGGCCGGGCACGGCCGCAATAAGCTCAGCCAGTTCCTTAACGTACCCTTTATATGGAACCTTCGTAGCAATTATGACAGATGCATAAGAGTTGGTTTCAGGACCGACGATCGCCTTTACCGGAAAACCTAATTTACGAACTGAGTTAAGTACTGTGGGAGTCAAAAGCGCGTTGAATTCGCTGCTCAGATAAGTTGTTGCTTCACCGTGGCCTCCACCGGAAACAGAGAAGGGCAGAATAGGATTCTTGCGATGTGTAATAGCTTGAACGCGAATGACAGGCGCAGGGCGTCTAGGTCCGTGGATATATCCCAGGAATTCCCCAAACGGGCCTTCATCCACACGCTCTCCTGGGAGCATCACTCCCTCAATCACGAATTCAGCAGAAGTCGGAACAAGCAAATCGTTGGTTACCGCTTTCACCAATTCCACAGGTTCCTGTATCATCGCTCCAGCATAATCTACTTCACTAACACCTGAGGGTATAGGCATGCCAGCAACATGAGAGGTTGCCGGCAAGCCTCCCAATGCTATTGCTACAGGCATAGGCTGGTTCCGGCCTTCATATTTAAAGTAGTAAAGGTTTGCAGTTTGCTGGCCTGACGTGAAAAGAACCCCCATTTTATTTCTGCTATGAACCATGATGCGGTAGTTGCACCAATTGTTCCAATCACTGTCTGGATCTTTGGCTATGATCGTGCAAATATCGATGTATCTTCCACCATCGCCATCTTGAATATATGGAACGGGAATATGTTTGAAAATATTAGCGTCTTCCCCCGTGTGCACGATCTCTTGACATTCTCCTTTATCAACCAAGATCGGCTTGATCGGATGGTTTAGTCTGTCCACAAATTCCTCAACATAATCATAATAAGAAATATTGGGATCCATCCCAATGGAAAGGGCGATGCGCCGGTGAAGAGCGCCGTGGCTACCGCGATAAGGGTCAGAAGTAGCCCTCGTTCCTTCTGGATAGCCTTTGATCTTATTGAATAGCGGAATCTTGTCGTCTAGGCGATTGGACATTTCGCCAATTCCGCTCATTTCCAGTCTCCAGTGCACCTCCTCCTCGACTTGTCCAAGCTCACCAATCTTATCGAGTTCGTTCAAAAAGTCCCTTATGTCTTTGATCTTTTCCATGAAGCTCCTCCTTCTTCAAGATAGAATAGAACATACCCACAATGATACTACGCGCCTTGTAACCACTAGTTTTACCCTAACTCTGCTTTGCCCAGGTAAAAGGCCTTATGGCCCTTCCCATCCGAACAACCGCCAGGAAACGGTCCTCGCCTGGGGATCATCCGCCCCCGGGATCAGGCGGCGACCGGCCTGGCTAAAACACCACGTTGCCTCAGCCATTTTGGAAGAAGCTCCTGCTCGACGCGCCGGTTCACTTCAGGGGCTTTGGCAAGCAGTAAATCCCGAAGCGGTTGGCTCAAGTTGATTCCGCCAGGCGCACCGTCGAAAATGAGCACCTTTTCGGAGCCTGTAATCTTACGCGCGAAGTCCATGGCCGATTCGGTCGATTCCGATAAGACCGCATGTTTCATATAATTGAGGTTTTGCGGGTCCCGGTTGAAGAGGTCGGCCTGCTCCTGCCCTACAACTACAGTCGGGATATGCTCGCTGAAAAAAGCACTCGGATAGCCGGTCCAGGCATAGCTGTGCACGCACATTTTGATTGCCGGGTTGAGTCTTGGGATTTCCGGCAGAAGTGGAAAGCCCTTCCTTCCGTAGAACGCCTCGGTGTACCAGGTGTATGGGGAAAGGGGCGATTCGAGATCGAACAAATCAGTGTTGGCGCCCGCAAAGTTCGCGTAGATGACCCCGGCTGAAAATACATAGACGACAGGGCAGGGAAAATCCAGAGCGGCAATACACTCGTCTATTTCGCCGAACAGGGTCATCATTTTACCGTAATAGCGGCACCCCACCTCCGTGATACGTTCATTAAGGCTATACAAATCGCTATCGGCATCAACTCCGAGGATGCCGTGAGGGACCACCGTCAGAAAACAGGCGAAGGCGAATTTGTCCTGAACGAAGGGTGAGTCGAAAATCGCCCGGGCGATGAAATTGGCGGCCCGCGGCCCGAGGTTCTGATGGTAAGTAGACCGGGTCTCTATCCGGGCGTATGACATGCCGAAAGGCTTTACCGCCCGGTCCACCATGCGGTGAAAGTGGACCTCGCGCACGTCGCTGTTGTGGGCATGGACGATCCAGTCTGCGTCGTAAATTCTTTTTATTCCGTAGAGGGCGCCTATTTCGGTCTCGATCTGAACTCCCTCGTCGACCGGAGCAACGCCCCTGGCCTTGCCATTAAAGTACTCGTCGAGCTTGTAACGGCGGATGTACTCCTCTGTTTCCCTAAATCGCAGGCCAACCCCGGCGCGAAGGCGTATATTCTTGCATCCGGTGCGCTCCTCGATGACATCGCGGATAGTCTTGAGCATCTCCGCGTAAGGATCGCCTCCAAGAAGNNGTGCGCCTTCGGACCGCGACTATGCCTTCATCTCCCGGATAAATCACGGAAGGCAGGTCCGGAAACAGCTCGCGCAGGGTCACCGAGGTCATTCCCGGGAGTTCGCTTACCCTGGTCTTCACCACGGAGGGATGGATACCATATATGGATTGACGGGGTGGAATGGGTGCAATCGGGGGTCGCATAGCTCACTACTCCTTTCCTTGAAGCGGTGCGCTCACCACTCGGTTGAGAAGTTCGATGTCCTCGTCAAAATAAAATCCTCGGGATGCATATTTTTGTTTCACGTGTTCGGGAATTTCCCAGGCGGTCACTGTCCGTCCATACCACTGCCAGCCTCCAGGGACAGGCACAGGCTGGATTCCCGCAGCTTCCAGCAGCCGCAGAATGGGTTGGATGCATTCCACTTTGCACCCGGTCCGAATACCTGTCATGTAGGAGATATCGTCCGGTGTTTGAGCCCC
>PLSV01000112.1 GCA_003165235.1 Syntrophobacteraceae bacterium | reverse complement strand
ATAGTTTACAATTTTCCGAAGGGAGAACTCGTCTTCGGCCCTTCGCAGATTTACGCCCTAATAAACCAGGACACCACGATATCCCAGCAGTTTTCACTCTGGGACCAGGCGGGCTCCGAGGTGGACAGGGGCAAAATGATAATTTTGCCGGTCCGCAAGGTGATCCTCTACATTCAGCCCGTATATCTCAAGTCCGCAACGCGGCTCAAAATTCCGGAACTAAAGCGCCTGATCGTAAGCCAGGGGCAAATCGTAATCATGGAGGCATCCCTTGAAGAGGCCTATGCCGAGCTCCAGAAGCGAATAAAAGCTGAGACTGAACGCATCGACAAACGGTTCGCCCCTCTGATGCAGCAGCCACCGCAATAGAAAAGATGACCACAGAGACGCAAAGACCTCAGAGAAAAGCCTCGTGAGACAGGATTATGAGGAATGACTTTTCCTAAGTCCTGAGAATAGTGTAAAATTAGGTATGGAGTCGGCTTTGACCACGGCTGGCGCCAAGCTGAGCCGCTGTTTACGGATCTGCGCCGATTACTCCTTTTTTGAGACATTTGACACAATCATAATGCTGTTTACTCCGCGTCTTTTACTATATCGTTTAATTCTTCACTCAATCCCTCCCATCCCCTGATTAACTCTTTGCAAATATCCCTGGTGATGATAAAATTGGTTGGCTTGGCTTCTTTGCCCTTTTTTCTTTGCAGCTTGGAGGTGGTATGTTTAAAATCGGCGATCTGGCTGTGTACCCGGCACATGGCGTAGGAAAAATCGAATCCATAGAATCGAAGAGTATCGGCGGCAAGCGTCAGGATTTCTACATAATGCGCATCCTGGATAACAGTATGAAGATCATGATCCCGGTGCCGAATGCCGAAACGGTTGGTTTGCGAGGCCTGATCACCCAGACCGACATTCCCAGGGTATTCGATATCCTTCTAAGGCGAGAAGTCTCAGTCAACGGAGGCACATGGAACAGACGCTACCGCGAATACATGGAAAAGATCAAAACTGGGTCGATTTACGAGCTTGCCGAGGTGCTGCGCGATCTGACGGTCCTCAAAGGTGACAAAGAACTCTCTTTTGGCGAAAGAAAGATGCTGGATACGGCAAGGACGCTGCTTCTCAAAGAACTTTCCATAGTTCAGGACGTTACGGAAGGCGAAATAGAGCAATCTATTTTCGAGTTATTGAGATAGCCCGGTCCGGCTGAGTTTTTCTTTGCCCATCCAAAATTTTATCATCAAAGATTCCTTCCTGGAACTGGCATTTTTTTGATTTACCCGCATATTATTATCTGAGAGGGGGTGAGAAATGTGAAGTGGGGTTGGCTCATTTTGAAACTGGTCCTTATCGCCATTTGCGGCTTTGGAGGGTACCTTATAGCAGTAAGTCTGAACAATGAAAGTGCAGCCCCCTATAACTGGGCGCCATGGGCCGGAGTGCTTGGCGGTCTAATTGTTGGCATAGGAGGCCTCAGCATCGAAAAGCTGATCAAGCATATGCCTCTGAAGGTTTTGACAGGAGGCACCGTCGGCCTGGTTCTCGGACTCTCCATTGCCAAACTGATCTGCGTGGGGTTTGCATCCATGCAGAACACCACTGTCAGCGTTGTCATCTATATTATTTTATCCTGCATTTTTGGCTATATAGGGATGGTGTTGGGCAGTATTAAGATTGAGGAACTGCGAGTCCAGAACTGGTCCTGGTTCGTTCGGGGGGTGCGCGGAAATCCACTGACTAAGATTCTCGATACAAGCGTAATCATAGACGGACGAATCGCAGACATTGTGGAGACAGGCTTTTTGGGGGGTGTGCTGGTGATTCCCGAGTTCGTGCTGCAAGAACTTCAACACATCGCGGACAGTCCGGACCCTACCAGAAGAGTGCGGGGCCGGCGAGGACTCGACATTATCAAGCGCCTTCAGTCGGAGAAACTCGTTGAGGTCCGGATCGACAGACAGGACTTCGACAACCTGAACGACGTTGACGCCAAGCTTGTGGCCCTTGCGTTGAGGCTAAACGCCAAGATAGTCACCAATGATTACAATTTGTCGAAAGTTGCCGAGGTTCAGGGAATTCAGAGCCTGAACATAAACCAACTTGCCAGCGCGCTGAAACCTGTAGTTTTGCCGGGCGAGGTGCTGCGGCTACACATTCTTAAAGAGGGCAAGGAACAGGGGCAAGGGATAGCCTATCTCGAAGACGGGACCATGGTAGTCGTGGAGAACGCGAGCAGGCATCTGGGAAAAGAAGTCGAGGTCTCTGTAACCAGTATCCTGCAGACCACCGCAGGTAGGCTGATTTTCACAACCTTGAAAGATGGAGAAATGTCCAGGCAGCACTAAGGCAGTGAATGGTGAGCAGTGGTTCGCCACTGCTCGCCCTTCCCTTTCGCCACTCACTAATCACTACCCACGATTCACCACCCACGATTCACGATTCACCATTCACTATTCACCATTCACTATTCACTAGCCTGCCCCAAGAGATTTCAGAACCTTGCTGAATTCTCCATCATCGATGCCGGTAAATTCAATAACTTTGCCTATCCGCACCGGCATTATGAAATGGAGCTTTTCACCAATACGCTTCTTGTCACTGTGGATTGCATCGACTATCGCCTGGGACCCTATCGAGGCCGGGATGCGGACCGGCATTCCCCATGTCCGGCAAATGCTTTCCAGACGCTCCAGGTCTTCAGCCTGCATCTTTCCAAGCCGGTGCGAAAGGGTTGCGGCTGCGACCATACCGGTCGCGACGCAGTCCCCGTGTTTGAGTCTGAAGCCGGTGAGTTTCTCCAGCGCGTGGCCCACAGTGTGACCAAGGTTCAATACCCGCCTGCGTCCGGATTCTTTCTCGTCGGCCTGCACGATTCGGGATTTAAGCAGGCAGCTTGCGCAGATTACTCTTAGCAACGCATCGGGTTCCCGTTTCCTGATGGCGTCGGAGCTGTTTTCCACAAATTTCCACAGTACTTCATCTCCGATCATGGCCGACTTGATCACCTCGGACATACCCTGCCTTAATTCCTCATCGGGTAAAGTGGCGATAAATCCGGGGTCGATATAGACCTGCTTTGGTTGCTGAAAAGTTCCGAGCAGGTTCTTGCCTTCCGGCAGGTCCACCCCCGTCTTGCCGCCAATGCTGCTGTCCACCTGGGCAAGAAGGGTTGTGGGGACCTGAAAACATGGAATGCCGCGCATATAAATCGACGCGAGAAAACCGGCCACGTCCCCCGTTACCCCCCCGCCAACCGCTATGATCGCACTATCGCGACCCGCCCCTGCATTTACGAGCCGCCTCGCGAGAAACTCTACCGAGGCCAGGCGTTTATCGGGTTCCGTTGCTGTAAACAGAATGACCTGGCCCTCCCTCTGGACGGGCCAACCCAGATCGAGAGCTTTGCGTCCCCAGAGCGACCAGACCGCCTCATCCCATATCCAGTAGGCTGAACGGCCTCCAAGTGCCCCCTCGAGGGCGCCGGGGACGGCCTCCATAACGTCTTCTCCTATGAATATTTCCGACACGTGGGGAGGAGTTCCACCCAGGGCGATATCGACCTTCATTGCTGATCGGACCTCCCGCCTTCAAAAGTTTCCCCTTGAGGAGCCGTCGCGCACTCGCAGTGCAGGCTTTCGACCCCGGCGCAATTATCGGAACGCCCCGTGGAACGCGCCGGGCAAGAGGAACATACGGATGACTCCGACCGGTACGCACGCGAATAATATCTAATCAAGTATGCCAAAACCGCCGCTACGATCATCAGAGTAAGTGCGATCTGCCACATCATAGAGCTCCTATCCCAGTCCGAGCCATAACCCGCCGCGGTAAACCAGGGCTGATACGATGAACGCCGTCAAAGTGTTGAAGACCATCGAAAAAAGTCCCCATTTCCAGGAAGATTCCCGGATAATACAGGTTATCGTTGCGAAACAGGGAGCGTACAACATAATAAAAATAATCAGTGAAAAAGCTTTTAGCGGGGTCCACGAGGAGTCTGCCGCAAGACGCCTGCTCAGAGGAATTTGTTCCCCTCTTCTGGAGCGTCCAAGCGAGTAAGCGGTGCCCATTGTCGATATGATAATCTCTTTTGCGGCAATCCCGGAGACCAGGGCGACGTTGGTGCGCCAGTCAAATCCATTTACCGTGGTGATCAGGGTAAGTCCGGACCCTATTCGTCCCGCAATCGAGTTCTTAAGGGCCGCCTGGGCTTCCTCATTGTCAACCACCTGGAGGCGGGCTTGGGAATCGGGACCGCCGGCCGGGATGGACGCCCGTTCCTCATCATAGATTTTTCTGTCGGTCTCCGGAAGCCCGGGGAAAGACATAAGCGCCCAGAAGATGATCGAAATGGCCAGGATGATCGTTCCGGCCTTGCGGATATACTGCCACGCCCGCTCCCAGGTATGGATGAGAAGCCCCTTGAATGTGGGCAACCGGTATGGAGGCAGCTCCAGCAGAAAAGGCGTGCTCGGCCCCCGCAGAATGGTCGAACGGATCAGCTTTGCAATGAGCAGGGCGGCTGCCCATGATAGAATGGTCAGAAGGAACATCACCTGGGCCTCTTTTGCCGAGAAAAAAGCCGCAATAAGCATCGCAAAAACGGGCAGCTTGGCCCCGCAGTTCATGAAAGGCGCGGTGATGAGTGTGGCGATACGCTCGCGAGGGCTTCTGAGGGTCCTGGCGGCGAGCACTCCGGGGACTGCGCAGCCGCCGGCGATCCCCCCCGAAATAATGTAGGCCATGACCGAGCTGCCGTGCAGGCCGAATGTGCGGAAAACCCGGTCGAGCATATAGGCTACTCGAGCAAGGTAGCCCGTATCCTCGAGAATTGCGATAGCAAAGAACATGAACAGTATCAGCGGCACAAACCCAAGAACCCCGCCAACTCCGTCGATCACGCCCGAGACGATCAGCGACTTGAAGGGCCCTGGCGGCAAAGAAGAGTCTGCGAGCCTTCCCAGCTCCGAAAAACCTGCTTCCAGCCATCCCACCGGGACCTTGCTGTATGTGAACGTGAACTTATAGACAGCGTAAATTATCAGCATCATGAGGAGGGGGCCGAAAAAACGGTTGGTGAGCACCCGGTCGAGTTGGTCTGAGAGGTAAAGCCGGTCGGCTTTGTGGCTCTGCTTGACGACCCCTCCTTTGAGCAGGGCGGTGATGAAGCCGTAGCGGTGATCGGCTATAATGGCTTCAGGGTAGCTGTCCAGGGTCTTCTGGAGATGCTGGGAGACTTGTTCCGCAAGTTCCTCGAGCTTGCCCGAAAGGGCCGGGTCCTTTTCCTTCCCTTTTCGAATTACCTCCCCGTCGGTTTCAAGGTATTTGAGGGCCGTCCATCGGGCCGGGAGCAAGTCCGTCAGGAAGCCGGCAGACCCGATCAGCGCTTCCATTTTGTTGAGAACAGGGTCGATATCAGGTCCATAAGAAATGTAAAGGGGCGCCCAGACTGCATCCTTTTGCACCAGTCGCCAGGCGGCCTCGAGCAGTTCCTCTTTACCCCTGCCCGTGCGGGCGACCGTGGGTATAACCGGCAGCCTCAACCTGCGCGCGAGTTCTTCGACATTGATTTCAAGTCCCCTCGCAGCCGCCATATCGACCATGTTCAAAGCTATCAGGACCGGGATGCCGAGTTCGAGGAGCTGGACCGTAAGGTATAGGTTCCGCTCGATATTGGATGAATCGACTATATTGATAACCGCGTCTGGGCGGTCCTGAATTAGATAATTGCGCGCGACGAGTTCCTCCGGAGAATAGGCGGTAAGCGAATAGGTCCCCGGGAGGTCAACCAACTGGATTTGTCCGCCGTCTACCTGGCAGTATCCTTCCTTCTTTTCGACCGTTATTCCGGGGTAGTTTCCAACATGCCGCCGCTCGCCGGTGATTGCGTTGAAAAGGGTCGTCTTCCCGCAGTTCGGATTTCCGGCCAACGCGATCAGGTTTGCCCCACGGTGAGCCATTAGACCTCTTCCACCTCGGCCTCGATAAAATCGGATTCGTTATTGCGAAGCGCCAGGGTAAAATTTCTGAGCCGGATCGCCACCGGGTCCTTCAAAGGCGCGCGGCCCTGCACCTGGAACGGAGTTCCCGGAACCAGCCCCATGTCCCGAATGCGGCGCCCTATTTCACCGGACGCGGTAACGCGGTGGATTGTTCCTTTCTGTCCCTTTGCCATTTTGCGTAAAGGAACGATGGCCATGGGCAAATCCTTTGTTTCCTCAAGAAATTAGGGGCAGCTAACATTTGCCGCAAAAAAAACGGCGCTCACGCCGCAGTCCACTCTTACGGCGCTATGCCGAAGGGATTACAAGAATCTTGTCAAAAATATCCTTCCCCAGACTCAGGACCCCGCCGTTCACACGAACACATCCGCTGCAAAGCAAATGCATCTCGACCCCCGGATAAATTCCCATCGCGGCCATCCGGGCGCACAGCCCACGTTCCCCGTGGACGCAGGCTACTTTGAACTTCTTTCCGGACTAGGCTTTGCCAAGAGATGTCAAGACGCATTCAGGACTTGACGGCCTGTCGTAGCGTGTGCAAAGGTTGTTTTCCGCCGGGCTTGACATCATGAATCACCTCGAGATCTGTGACGACAACAATTAGGTACACCAAACATTACACACTGTCAACATCTTTTTTCGTATTCACGCATTGATTTAAGACGCCCCAACTAATTCGGAAAGAAATATCGAAGATGAAATCGAAAAATGCTGGATCGGCGTATCCGGCTGGCGGTCCAGGTTCCCAAGCCCGCTATCCGGCTTCCGTAAGGGTAGTCTCCTGGCTTCTGTATGATTTCGGCATGGCCTGGTTTTCCATGGTCGTCCTGACCGCCTATTTCATTCTTTATTTCAAGGAGGTCATAGTCGGAGAAAGAGGTTACGCCGATTTCCTGTGGGGTGTGGCTGTATCCTCGGCCATGGCGGTTTCGGTCATTGTTTCGCCGCTTTTGGGGGCAGCCGCCGACGCAAGCGGAAATAAAAAGAGCTTCATGGCGGCGTTCGCGGGCATATCGATACTGAGCGTTTTTTGTCTCTACTTCACGGGGCCGGGCCAAAAAGCATGGGCGGTATTTCTGGTGAGCGCCGGATATGTGGGCTACACGCTGGCCATGATTTTTTACAATGCTTTCCTTCCGGAGATAGCCGCTCCGGGTTCCATCGAGAAGTTATCGGGAATAGGTTGGGGGCTGGGGTATATCGGCGGGCTTGCCGCTCTGGTCTGCATGGCGTTCATGGTCCCCAACGTAGCCGGGGGCAAATCGATCCTTCTGCTGGCCGGGACGGTTTACGCGATCTTCGCCCTGCCCTCTTTAATCGTTTTCAAAAACTCGCCGAAAGCAGGCGCTGCCCGGGGGGCGGCCATAAGTGAAGGCTTCTCCAGGCTTATTGTGACCTTCCGGGAAATTCGCTCGCTAAAAAACATCTTCATATTTCTTATTGCATATTTTTTCGTGAGCGACGCCATATCGACCGTAATCGTCTTTTTCTCCTCCTATACCGTTTACACTCTGCACTTCACCGTAAAGCAGAATTTTCTTCTCCTCATGCTGATCCAGTTGTCCGCCGCAGCCGGGGCGGCGGCAGCCGGACTGATCGCCAATCGAATTGGAATATTGCGCACGATCGTCATCACGATCCTGATCTGGATATTGGCCCTGCTCGGGATAATCGCTTTTGAGGGCGTCTCCGCCTTTTACGCCCTTTCGGTTTGCGCCGGGTTGGTCCTGGGAGGGACACAGGCGACAGCGCGGAGCTACATGGCGATCGAGGCCCCGGAGGGAAAAAAAGCTGAGTTTTTCGGATTTATGACCTTCAGCACCAAGATAGCCGCAATCTTCGGCCCCCTGCTCTACGGGACCGTATCCAGCCGCACAAACAACCCGCGCATAGCCCTGCTATCACTGGAGGCATTGTTCGTCCTGGGGCTCTTTTTCATGCTCCTGGTCCCGCGCACTGCTCACCGCAGAGACGCAGAGGAGAACGAGGGCCGGCAGTGGGATGGGGAGACCCGGTGAAGGTTTTGTCACCGTGTCACCGTGTCTGGTTCTTTGTGTCTCTGTTTCGAAAAGGCCGCCCACAAGTTCAGGCAACTTTCATGGTTCTGCGGTGGTGAATAGCTTTCGGATTTACCGGTTAGCGAGCCCGCTCAAGCCTTTCGGCAATCCATTGATTCAGGCTTTTGCCCTCACGAAGGGCGCTCACATATAACTTGCGGTGCAAGTTCGGCGGTAGGCGGAGCATCAACCGCCCGGAAAAAGGTTTGTCCGGCTTTTCACCTTTTTGCTCGCAAAACTCCAGGTAGTCGTCGACGGATTCCCGGAAAGCCCGTTCTATTTCTTCAACGCTCTTCCCCTGGAAAGTGACGACGTCCCTAAGGTCAAGCACCTCCCCATGAAAATTACCTTCGGCATCGTCATATTCGACATGCCCTGTATACCCTTTATATCTCAGCATGGGTCTTACTCCTCCAACTGAACGCCTGCTTCTGTCAAAAACCGCCTCATTGACTTGATGGCCCCCTTTTCGGTCTCCTTCTGTGGGTGTGGACGATGAAAAACAGCACGAACCCCTTTCAGATACACGCGCACTCTCGATCCCCGACCTTCGCTCAACTCCGCTCCTAAAGCGAGCAGAAGATTCTCGATGCCCGTCCATTCGATATCGGAACGGAAAGGATCTTCCAATATGGCGCGTAGTGTCTTCAGATGCTTGCTGCTCAGTGTCATAGTGTCATTATATGACATCACCTCAGAAAGAGGAAGTGCGAATCGATCCCAATCACAAGCACTTGGTCCCTAAGGTCCATCACCGGAGAGGCGGGGCATAGTCCGGTCAAGAAGAGACCACAGAGAAAAGTCAGATACCTCCGGCCAAGCCGGAGGTATCTGACTTTTCTGCCAGGATACGGATAGATTATACCATAATTTTCTTAATTCACGGGGGACCCTTCGTTTCATAGGGTGGCTATTGTGTAATCTCACCATCCTCACCTGATGAAACATCATGCATAGCGATTTCTTTCTGTATCTCCAGCCAAGCTGAGTGGTCGCCATTGCTGAGAGCAAGGAGTTCAAGCAAGTGCAAGTCGCCAGACTCTCGGATATAGTTTTCGTTCTGCTTTAACAAAGCATTGAGCTCAGAATACCAACCGAGTTCCTGTAGAGATCTTACCTGCCACCATAGATCTCCATCTGCCTGTTCCTGCTTGAGCGCGAGCACAAATAATTCCTCAATAAGATGAGACTGAGATAGCTCTTTTAAATAATAGGCAGCAGAAAAGATTTCATTTTTATTCAGGGAGGCCTTGATGCCCCTGAAATAATCCGCGGCTGCCTCACGATGTCGCCCCAAATTGGACAGCATGCGAGCACGCTGGAGCCAATTTTTTTGGCCCGTTTTTCTTTTGTATTCTCTCTTGATGACTTCTTTTGGGATAAGATCAGGTCTGCTCTGCAATCCACGTAAAAAGATAATTGTATCATCACTCGGTTTTCGTTCTATTGCTATTGCTATGTACTTGTCTCTCAATTCTTTATTACCTATAGCATTGTAGTGTATTGAGAGTAGGTCGTAGTGTTGGCCCTCTCTATAAATCTCTGCGATTGTCGTTGAATACTCAACATCAATACTACCATGAGATTCGCGCCCTCCCTCGACTTCTTCAGCAGCACGGTTACGGGCTATGAGCCGATTCCAGTCATCTCGGTAGAGTATTACTTGCTCAGCATCTAGCTTTCTATCGAAACCACCTCGTATTTGTGTCTCACGGTGGCATTCAAAACATAGCACGGCGAGATCACGAATATCGCTTTTGGATGGATCTTCATCAATGTGGTGAATCTGAACAGGCTTACCTCGAACGCGACAAACGCAACAGGTTCTATCCGAATAAAACAATACGCGCGCGGCTACATCTTTCGGAACTTGTTCGCGGTTCTTCTTTGTTCTCATGGCCACGTTATCTTTGTGTTCACTGTTCTATTCTGAAGCTTTGTTGGGTAGCTCGGGCCAAGTTAACATTTTGATATTTAAAGATACATGTTGCAAAAACGGGCGCTTCTAGGGCTTAGAAGCCCAATTTTGACTTCGAAATCATCGCTGCAAGACCCTTGGTGCGCGCTCACCGCAGAGGCGCAGAGGAGAACGAGGGCCGACAATGGGATGGGGAGACCCGGTGACTTTGGACCATCTATCCTTGCCTCCAATCATCACCGGCCATTGATTCCTATGTTCCCGATCCCGGTCGTCGCCTCCAAGAGGCATCCCCGGTTCCACAGCGATAGCCGCAGCGTTTACGAATCGGGGGCCTGTCATAAACAGTCAGCACTGTTCGCTGCATTTCCGTAAGAGGCGCTCCCATTCGTCATTCACGACTTGTTGGAATTCCCGGCGCAGTTCTATCCCCATAGCTTTGAAACGGCCTTGCATATTCAAATAATCGTCCACCGGCTTTTTCTCCGGCATAGGGTTCAGAACCCACCGCAAACCCCCGTGCACTTCAAACAAAGGGTGCACTCGGGCCTGCACCCCTTGACGGGCTACTTCCAGGGTGAGCTGCGTTTCGTGCTGCCATCCGGTCGGGCAGGAAGCCAGCAGGTGGATGAAGCGTGTGCCCTTTATCTTCCCAGCCTGCCGGACCTTGTTCATCAGGTCCTGCGGATGCCCGATCGAGGCCGAAGCCACGTAAGGAATGCGGTGAGCGGCCATAATTTCGATAATGTTCTTTTTGGGCTCTTTTTTGAGGCAGGAAACTGGTGTAGTCGTGGTCAAACAGCCGGGTGGGGTGGCTGATGAACGCTGGATGCCGGTGTTCATGTACGCTTCGTTGTCATAACAGATATAAAGAATGTCCGTATTCTTTTCCGCCGCACCGCTCAGGGCCTGCAATCCGATATCGAAAGTCCCGCCATCCCCGGCCCAGGCCAAAACGGTGTAGCCTTCTTTCCCTTGCCTGGTCAGAGAAGCGCGAACGCCTGAAGCCGTAGCCGCTGTGGTGGCGAAAGGAACGGACATAACCGGGACCCGCAAAGTGGAGCTGGGGTAAAGCCCGACAAAGGTAGACCAGCAGCCGGCCGGCATGACCACTAAGGTCTTGGGGCCCAAAGCCTCGAGGACGAGACGCATGGCAAGAGAAGCCCCGCAACCCGGGCAGCCCATGTGGCCCGGCGCTAGAAGATCTTGTTGAAAAACGCTCTTGATCATAACGGCGCCTCCGCCCAAAAGGATTGACCCAAGAGCCGTGGCGTGCCCGTGCTATCCGTCAAAATCCGCACAGCCTCGGCGAGTTTTTCGGCGGTGACATCCACGCCGCCGATGCCGGTGACCAACCCATGTACTGCGGCCGACGAGTTGCCGTAAAGGCAGGCTTTGACTTCTTGGGCCACAATGCCTTCGGTCCCAAAAGAGATGTCCCGATCCAGCACCACAATATGTTTGGCGGTTGAAAGCGCTTTGAGGACAGTGGCGGTTGGAAAAGGCCTCATCAAACTCAAACGTAAGCTCCCCACCGCCATACCCTCGGCGCGCAAGGTGTCGGCGGCCATACGCGCAGCGCCGGCAGCCGTGCCAATGGCAATTATGACCACCTGGGCGTCTGCGCTCAGATAGGCTTCCACCGGCGGGTGTTCCCGCCCGAAACGGGCGGCGAATTCGGTCGAAACTTCACTCCAGACTTCAGTCACGCCAAGCATGTCGCGCTGACGGCGAAATTTTAGCGGGGTATAAAGGTCCGCTCCACAGACCGCGCCGTACGTGGAAGGGCGGTCCGGGTCCACCATTTCAGCGGGACGATACGGCGGCAGAAATGCGTCAACATCAGACAAATCCGGCACGTCAACGATTTCAGAGGTATGGGTCAGATAAAAGCCGTCGAGGTTGAGCATGACCGGCAGCATGACCTGTTCGGCGGTCTTGTAGGCGATGAGAGTGGCGTCCAGCACATCCTGTGCATCCGCGCAATAATACTGAACCCAGCCTGTGTCTCGTTGGGAAAGGGAATCGGTATGGTCGCAATAAAGATTCCAAGGCGGGGACAAGGCCCGATTGGCGTTGAACATTACGATTGGCAGCCGTCCGCCCGCCGCGTGGTGCAACATTTCATGCATCAGGGCGAGGCCCTGGGATGAAGTGGCGGTGAGCGCACGCGAACCTGTGGCTGAAGCGCCCACACAGGCGGCCATGGCGGAATGTTCGGACTCCACGGAAAGGAATTCAGCATCCAACTCACCACGGCCTATATAATCGGAAAGTTGTTCCACAATAACGGTCTGCGGGGTGATGGGATAGGCTGCCACCACCTGCACCCGAGCCAAAACACCGGCGAGAGCGGCTGCTTCGGTCCCCATGATCACTTTTTTCATTACACATTCTCCAGTGCCAAGACTCCACGCGGGCACTCATAAGAGCAAATCCCGCAACCTTTGCAGTGATAGAGGTCGATAATAATACGCTGTTTTTCCTCGTCCAACAGGCAGCAGGCGTCCGGGCAGCCCAAAACGCAGCTCTGGCAAAGGTTGCAGGTCCCGCAGGACAAACAGCGCCCTGCCTCGGCCCGCAAGGATGCATCGGGCTCACCGGCGGCCGCGGCCTCCAATCTCATGGTCTTTTCATCGGGCAGCCTTTCGAATTTGACCGCTGCCGGGACCAGAACACGTTCAGGCTGAGCAGCCTCGGCCTGGACTAGCTCATCTCCACCCAGGCGGCGCTCCGCTTGTAAGGCAGCCTGCAAACCCAACCCGACAGCGCGGCTGACCTGAGAAGCCTTAAAAGATGCTGAGGAGCTTTCCCAGGTTATTTCAAGCCCATCTAAAACCTGAGCAGCCATTTTCTTCAAAACGGTTTCTTCCAGGCTGCCGGCCGGATGGGCTGTGCGGTCGATCAGCACCAGCTCATAAGGCCCGCCTTCCAGATCTTGCATGCATGTCTTTATGTCCAGGCCAGCCACAGAAATCAAGCGCTGCACTTCCCGATCCAAAACCTCCGGCGGAAGCTTGTCGGAAGCAATGTCATTTAAAAAACCACCAGGCCTTTCGGCCGGGTCCAGGACCAGAACTTGGCAGCCCCGGAGAGCCAGGTGGTAGGCAGCGGTCAAGCCGGCCAGCCCGGCGCCCAACACCGCGACCCTTCGTCCCGTCGCCGGCTTTTTGACCGGGCGCGGGAGCCGTCCCCTTTCGGCCGCTGCATTTTCTAAGGCTTTTATCTCGACCGCCCGATCCATTTTGCGGCGCAAACACTTGGCTTGGCAGGGATGGTAGCAGAGGCGACCGGTCACGCCAGGCAAGGGGTTGTGCTCCATAAGCTGGCTCAAGGCGAGGTCCCAGTCGCCTTCCAGGGCCGCCTGGATGAATTCGGGTATGGGCTGGCCAATGGGGCAGGAACCCTGGCAGGGAGGAATTTTATCACCAACCACGGGCGTCAGCAGACGCCAGGACCCGGTCCTGTTCCATGTCATATCCTCAATGGTCAGGGGCATGATCGGAAGCTGGTCTACCGACTCTATCTTTATTTTTGCCATAAATTTCCCTTCAGAACCCTCACTTGATTGTAGGCTTCCCAAGCGGCTGCGGAATTTTCCTCTTTTTTCCCAGGAAAGCTTTCCTGTATGGCTTGGGTCAGGTTATCCAATGACAGTGGGAGATTTTGCACCGCTTTAACGTACGCCCCCAAAATCACCGTATTCACAATCGGGGCCAAAGGAGAGCCCAATCCATGGGCCAGGGCGATTTTCACTGCATCGACCACAGCCAACGAGGCCACGCCGTCGAATTCCGGAACCTCATCCCGGCCAGGGAGGTTCAAAACGAGTACGGCATCCCTGGTCAAACCTTTGGTCACATCGACCAGTTCCAACAGCTTTGGGTCGAGGACAATGGACACATCCGGCGAAACTATTTCCCCTCGGGCCAGGGTTGGTCTTTCATCCACACGGATGTACGCCGCCACGGGCGCGCCCCGGCGTTCCATGCCGAAAGCCGGAAAAGACTGGACATAGAGGCCTTCTAAAAAATAGGCTTTGGCTAAGATTTTGGACGCAACCACCGCACCTTGGCCACCTCGGCCGTGTATTCGAATACCTAACACGAAAATAACCTCCTCAGTCTTTCCGGCAGCGCCGGTCCAGTCCGTTTTCGCGGCAGGCCGACGGGCGAATGCCAAACGGCCTGCCAGGATTTCACCCCGCCACGACGTCTAATTTCTTGAAGTTCGGACCGTATTCCAGTAAATCTAATCCTTTCCGGTACGAACCCTCCCTCTTGTGAACCTTGCAGAAGCCGGCAAGGGCGACTTCTCTTTCCATGAAGCCTAACTCTGGAATTCACTCGATATTTTCTCTGTGGTCTCCAGCAAAAGAGGCTTCAAATCATCCATTTTCTCGATGGTCAACCTCTCTCGCGGGCCGGAGATGCTAACCGCCGCCACCACCTTCTCTTCCCTGTTAGCAACGGGAGCAGCCATGCAGTGTACTCCGATCAGGCACTCTTCGTAATCGCGGGCTACACCCTCCCTGTGGACTGCCTCCAAAGCCAGGCGCAGTCGTCGATAAGTCCCTACGGAATTTTCGGTGCGTGGACTTAATTTGCGCCCAGGCCTGTAAATCCTTTGCAGTTCCCTGTCATTCAAGGCGGAAAGCAGGACCTTGCCAGTGGCCGTGCAGTGAGCCGGAAAGCGGGCGCCAATGTTGATGGCCACCCGCAGGTGCATCTCCGACTCATAGCGATCCACATATTCAATCTCGTTTCCCACTAATATGGCTGCGCTGACGGTTTCTCTACACTTGGAATAAAGCTGTTTGAGCAAAGGGGATATGGCCGTGCGCAGCGTTTCCCGGCTGTTGAGAACGCATTCTATGTCAATGAATCGAAGACCCAGATCGTATTTTCTTGTGTGCGGGTCCTGCTGCAAGTATTTTTTCCTGACCAGCGTAGCCAGGATACGATGAACGGTGCCTTTGGGCAGGTTGAGTTCTCGCGAAAAGTCGGTGAGGGATACGTCCCGATATTCAGAAGAGATGATGAAGTCCATTGCAGCCAGGGCCTTTTCGAGGGATTTCATCTCGATACCCGTTATTTGGATTACAGTTTGCAAATATTACATCAGAAATCTAATATGTTCCACATTGTGGAACTAAGTTTCTCAAAAACTACCAGACAATTGTGGTCGCGTCAATAGATATTTTTACAAGAATTTCACTATGGGACCTTAAGTTCCACATATTGGAACTTCCTCAAGTGTTATAGTCCAAGCTTTCCAAGGCTCCTTCCAAATCATCCGTTTCAATACGGTGGCCCTTTTCGAAAAACCAGAAACGGGCGTGACCTCTTTCTCCCAAAAAGGCGCCTATGGCCCGGCCGGCACAAGCACCCTTACCGGCGATCATGCCACAAGCCGGCGCTTCACCGGACCATGTCCCGTTGGCGCCATGGGTCGGCAGCCAACTCCTCGATTCCTGTTTCTCGCCACCCGCTTTTGGCTCCCTGTTTCCTCTCCTCACTTCACGTTTCACCCCTCACCACGTCTCCGCGTCCTACGTGCTTACAGCTACCAGATGAGTCCCCCCCCCGCCTTCGCGTCTTCGCGTGAAACCATGCTTTGCGCCTTTCCGTCCCGGCGTCAAGCCTCCCTTACAGGGGCGCATTCGACCTCCTTCAATACAAGGTGCTGACATCTATTCTACCTTGAATTGAGCGCTGCTCAAGATAAGAAAAAAGCCGGCCTCACTGGCTGATCTCTTATACCAAATTTAATGGGTGACCCCTTCCACGTCATTGATCTCACTCGCCAGAATATCGGTTCTCAAATGTCCTTGACATAATCCAGGCTAGGGACAAAATCTGAGAAACCGGGAGGCCCCCTGCTATAGGGCCCCCATTTGCCTGGATAGAAGAGTGCCGGTACCGAAAAAGGAACGACTGAGTAATCTGGCCTACCAAGCCATCAAGGAGATGATCGCCGAGCACCGTTTCCAGCCCGGCGCGCGCATCAACGTGCAGAAACTCACCCGCGAGTTGGGGGTCAGTCGCACCCCGGTTTGGGAGGCGGTCATGCGGTTGGAGCAGGAGGGTCTGCTGCGCAACGAGCCGAACCGCGGGGTCTACATAACCGAGCTGACCCTGCTTGACGCCCTGCACCTCTACCAGGACACCCTACACCTCTACCAGGTGCGCGAGGTGCTGGAAAGCCTGGTCGCCCGGTTGGCCGCCGGGCGCATGGACGACGCCGCCATCGCGGCCATGGCGAGCAACCTGCAACTGCAGGCCAAGGCGGTTGAGGAGTTGGACCTCATGGCTTACTCCAGCCTCGACTATGAGTTCCACGCCCTGCTTTATGGGGCCTGTGGAAACGCCTACCTGCAGGAAACCCTGGAGGTCATCAAGAACAAGATGCGCCCCCTGGCCCTGCGGCTGGAACCCCTTTTGCCCCGCCTATACTCCGACCACCTGCGGGCTGTTCGAGGCCCTCAAGCCCGTGACCCCAAGGCTTCGGAGGCGGCCTTCAGGGGCCACAACCGATGCGTATTAAAGCACATCGCCAAGATCCTGGCCGGTGGGGAGTAGCCTTCGAGGACGCGGTCCGTTCGACGGCAGAGCTTTTCCAAGCAGCGTTGGGCATATACCCACACACACTTACGAAGAGGATTTGCTGCAGGACTTCGAGGAACGCAGAGCTGACTACTACGAAGACACTAAGACCCCTCTCGACGCAAAGGCTTTCACGGCGACGCTCCGCGAGGAATTGACCCGCCATCTGAAGGCGTTGGACATGGGGATGCCCACCAACTCCAAGGTGAAAATTGTCCGTAATAAAAACCCCAGGTCACCGCCTCCGGCAGTGCTGCAGGCTTCAAAACATCATCTGCTCCAAAGGCGCTGGCAAACCAATCGGCAGCCACAGGGGCGCCTCAAAACTGGGCGAAAGCTGAGCAGGGAAGACGGCAATCTGGCGCCCTGTCTCTGTCTTCGGTTATTCGACCGCTATTCGGTTTTCAAGGAGCGCTTCTCGCTGAAAATGCAGGGCAAATGCAGCGGATTTAACTTAGTGAGGAACAAAAAATAACTCCTCTCGGTTCTATCGCTACGGACGAGGCGTGAATTGACCGAACACGGCGTGAACCGGAGGCCGGCCTGGTTCCGTACATCTGATTGTTGAAACAGTAGGCAGGGTGATCTAAGCTGATATTAACGGTCCGGGAACTGAGATAATACCCTTGGGAACTGATCCAGACCTAAATTAAGTCAAATTAAGAGGCCGGCCCTTGAAATTAGAAAAATTCTTTGCATTTTTGAAGCGGTGACCCCATTGGGCAGATTTCTATTTTAATGGGCACCCCCTGTTCTTCACAATTGCGGCAATCAGAGAAACGTGCCCTTTGGCCGTAGCGGATACACAAGGGCTAGCCGTTTTTCTAGCGACCACCCGTATGGCTGGCTACGCTTTAAGCTTTTACAGCGTGGGGAGCGCCTGAATCCAACCAGCAACCCGTAAAATATCCACTCTCGGGGGTCTCTTGAGACCGTCCCATATCATTTTGCCCTGCATTTTCGGAAAGAGGGAAAATGCAGAATATGATCTGCACATAGAATCATTCTGGATGGTCCACCGCATAACGCCATATAGGACAGATGTGTTGAAATTCTCATGCGCCCCTACTTGGCTTGAAGAACCCGGTATCGAAAAGGCAAAAGCGGTCAGCCTAATACTCGCACTTCTGATTCCTCCTTCCGAGCGATTCTTCCGAAGGTAGATACAGGATCAAGGGATTTGTGGGTGCGGTTTTGATGTAACGTCCTTCAGTATCCAGCATCAGGACGATCTCCGTGATCGAAGCAAATAACCCACGAGAACCATCTCGTGAGTCACAATGGAATAGGACGGGTTGTTCGAGCAATGGTTATGGCCCTCTTTATCATCTTCCTTCACATTGGCAATGTCTGCACAGGATGCATTATATAACTTCTCGTAGCCAGCATCTTTGGTTATGACGAGGTGGGTTTCATGATGCCAGGCGGAAGCAAGACTTCGCAAAAAATCTTGCTTGCGCCAGAAGGTTGAACTATTGCTATTAACTGCAATGTTCC
Source organism: Syntrophobacteraceae bacterium (assembly GCA_003165235.1). Lineage (GTDB taxonomy): Bacteria > Desulfobacterota > Syntrophobacteria > Syntrophobacterales > Syntrophobacteraceae > SbD1. The sequence goes on along the minus strand of PLSV01000112.1, from coordinate 10,552 downwards.
GTCAATTTAGACAAGGAGGCAAACTGCATGAGCGGCGGTAAATATTTTCAGTTTGGGTTGCTCTATTTTCTGATCTTCACTTTTTTATTTTTTTCGATGATGATCGGCATGACAGGATTCAATGCCGCCATTGCCGCCGGGGAAGAAGCCATCGAGCCCGAAGCGACCTACAGCGCGCTGAAAGTGAATGATCCTTTTGAAAAGTTTAACAGGGAGATTTTTAAACTCAACGACCGTACCTACTTCCACGTGCTCAAGCCCACGGCAACAGTTTATGCAGCTATTTTCCCGCCGGTTTTCCGCACCTCTGTCCGAAATGGGTTCCACAATATGGTTTTCCCATCCCGCTTCGTCAACAGCGTGCTTCAGGGAAAAGGTAACAGAGCGGGGACCGAAACCGCGCGTTTTGTCATAAATTCGACTATGGGCCTCGCGGGTCTGTTTGACGTTGCCGAAACCCAGTTCGGAATTATTGGCCAGGAGGCGGATTTTGGGCAGACGCTTGCCCTTTGGGGCGTCGATGCAGGTCCGTTCCTGATTATTCCCCTACTCGGCCCATCGGATGTGCGGGATATTTTCGGCTACGGAGTCGACAGCGTGATGGACCCCATATTCTGGATTCCCATGGAGTGGTGGGTAGGTCTTGCTGTCAATGCAGGAAACATCATCAATAAGTTTTCGCTCAGACTCGGTGAATACGAGGATTTCAAGAAGGCTTCTTTCGATCCGTATATCTCCATGCGAGAAGCTTATATGCATCATCGGGCAAATCAAATCTCAAAATAGCTCTCTATTGGGGACTTACCGGCGGATTAAGGAACGGAGGCAAAATCATCCTTTTTGCCTCCGTTTATATTTGAGTTCAAGTCGCTGCTTTTGACAATATTGCCTCGTTTTCATTCATCAAAAACCGGTTTTCCCCTCTTCCGCGGCCGGCTGAGAGCAGCAGCGCAGGCCGGGTTGATCGGCGGTCCGGCGGAACGTTGATGCGAATGTCTCCGTATGGCTTGCCCAACCTGAGGTCCGCGATCCACTGGCTCTGCTTAGGCAGATGAGCCGTCCGCTCCCTGCGCCACTGGGGTTAATAATTATCTAGAGAAAGATCTGCTACCAGTTTTTTCAGCCGGGCATTTTCCCGCTCGAGATCTTTCAGCCTCCTTGCCTGCTCCACCTGCATCCCTCCGTACTCTCTCCTCCATCGGTAGTATGTCTGCTATGTGACCTCCAGTTTCCGGCTGACGGATCAAACGGTTTGGCCCTGGCTAAGTAAAACCTCGGCCTTCCTCAGTTTCCCGATAATCTGCTCGGGGGTAAATGTTTTCCTCTTCATCGCTACCTCCCTTTCCTCGTCCATTCCAAAATCTAATTTACCATATGGACCGATTTATCGGGGGCCGGTCAGCGCTGTTCGGGTTCATTTATTAGATCGGTCCCCGGTTCGCACCCTGCCTGGGATAGGAGAACAAAATGCGCGAACGATCTGTCGGACGTTGGGTGAATGTATGGAATGAGTCAGATCACATTACGCAAAAAAAGGACGTTCTCCGGCAACGCATCCAATCCATCGAGGGCAGCCTGGAAAATCCGGCTGTCGGGCTTTCTGTAGCCGCAATAACCACATGCCACATGTAATACTTCAACATCAGAGGGGCCGTCCGAAACGGAAAACTCTTCGTGAGGGCAATGCGTAAGGGGGAAAAAAGTTCGCTCTCCCGATGAGACATTTTTGTCCAGGGCGCCTTGTCCTCTCCATCGAGGCGGTTTATCGACAAGCCCTCGAATCCGGCTTGTCCTTTAATTATAAAAGCTTATCATGCTACCTTAGGCAAGTCGCCTTTAACCTTCTTCTTTGGTCCTTGAGAAAGGGTGGAAAATGCTTGGAGTTCATTCACAAATGGGTCGGATGAGCAAATGCATCATTTCGAAAACACTTATCATTGTTGTCTGTCTGGGCTTGACTGTTTCCCAGGGGATGGCGGTCGAGGACCCCAGCGTACAAGTCAAAAACGGAATGGACATGGTGCTTCAACTCCTCAAAGAGTACCCCGGAGACATGCAGGTTCGCAGGGGAGAAATCCGAAACGTGGTTGACAAAGACTTTGACTTTACAGAAATGGCCAAGCGCGCTTTGGGGCCCCGATGGAAGACGGTGTCCCCCGAAAAGCAGCAGGAATTCACGCGGGACTTCAGTCAGCTCATCTTTAACGTGTACATAAGGAAAATGGAAAAGTACGCAAACGAAAAGATCAAGATCGAGATCAACTTCAGCCGCAACAAGATGGAAGGAGAGTTTGCGGTTGTCGAAACCTTTGTCGCTGGGAACCTGTCTGGCAAGATTGCTGTTGATTACTATCTCACCCGCAAAAACGGGAATTGGAAGGTATATGATGTTATGATCGAAGGGATTGATCTGGCGCTCAACTATCGCAGTCAGTTCGACTTGATACTATCGACAGGCTCATTTGACGATCTGTTGCAGCAGTTGAAGACGAAAAATGCTCAGAGCTGGTAGACTCTTTTATCAGCCGCCTTCCGACCGGCGTTCAATTCCTCGTCCCACTGGGTGTGCACACCGGAATTGAGGCGGAACTTCACAATCATGATATTCCCCCTCGATTTTGCACTTTCATTGCCTGTTGCCGATTTCAGGGAACTCACTCTGCTTCGTCAGCTCCGCGATCTCCTTTATGGCCCCTGCAGTTTTGTCCAGGGCGCCGAGCCTTTCCTTTGCGCGCTCGAGGTATGTGAGGGCCTCCGGGTTTTTATGGCGTGAGATGGCTTCGCAGGCCCAGTTGGCGACGTGGCGATTTTCGTTTTCGGTATATACGGCCAGGACCGCGAAAGACACGGGGCTGATAACGTTGCCGAGCACTGCCAGGAGTCCGGCCTTTAGTTCGTCATAGGCGGGATTTTCCGTGATAACATTAGTACTTACATTATTACTCTTGCCTGCCACTGTGCGTAACAAATCTTTGAAGCAGCCGCCGGCCCAGGCTCAACGAAAGTTAACCTTCCTTGCCAAAGGTGAAAATCCTCATCAGGCCAGTGTGCAGAACGAAAATGATCCGGATGTGTTAAACTCGCAACCTTCAGAGATGGTTAGCTCTTGCCAATTTTTCTTTCATTGAATAATCTTAACCGATTTTCCGCAATACTATTCTTCAGGCTCAAACAGACCGATGTCCTTCAGAACAGCAGACAGTCTCTTTGACCCTGACCCGCTCAACCTCGAAAAGTTCCGGTGACACGAACCGCCGGCTTCGACTCTTCAGACAACCAAATACTGTAACCCGTCAAATACAAAGATATACCAACGAGACCAGGCTTCTCGCCCAATAAATTCATGCAGAGGTATTTCGTATCGTACCGTGATAGGCTGGTGAATCGCCGGGTGAGATAGCGTTTCGTGGACAAGTCAAGAAATTGCCTCAGAATCGAAATTATAGGGGGCGTTCTCGGCGAAGGCACCTTTAACTGGTTACTGAATATCTGCCAGAGCATGGAAAGGAATGAATAAGTTCATAATCATGCTTTTTCTCTTAATAATATACTTAAAGAGAATGCATGATTATTGAGCCATACTGCGCGTAACTTTACACCACTTTTACCCGTAAAATTTGTTTTCACATTTCACGGTATATCATTTCCCTACAGGAAGGAGCAAAGCCCTTACATGGGAGAGCGCCGGATTTTTGCCTTACTACCTTTCATGTGGGGTGACTGGGTGACACATCTGAATTGTTCGAGCGTTCGAACAGTCGCTCAACCTCCGCTCGAAGCCGCTGCCAGTGAGTGTCCCTTCATCGGGATGCGCTTCGAAAACGCAACGGTTGAGAATTAACGGTTGAGAATTTCGTGCATTCTCGAAGTTTCTGATAGGTTGGCAGGGGAAGTTGCTGTGATTCTCAAGGATACCATGATTCAGGCAGGCAAAGCTTATCTCAGTAAAGTGCCGGTTGAGGTGGACGTCACGATTGGAGAGACATGGGCAGAGAAGTAAGAAAGCGAGTCAGCCCAGATGGATTGTCCGTCTATTCCCCAAGATATAGAAAAGACTATGTATTCGAAAGAATTTTTAGAATCGCTTGGACTTAATCCTGCGATATTTGATCCAGATTGCGAGCCGGCAGGTACCAAACCGTGGTGCGAGTATTTTGAAGACAAAAATCCCGTATGTGATGACGAAGACGGTATCCTGAGATTTTGATAATGCTGATGTCATCCAGACAACAGGCCAAATGTGGAGCAAACATTTCAAAGGTAAGGGTCCGTTCACAAACTGGTGGGAATCAAAGGAAGTTATCATAAACCCTCTTTATTCATCTTTGCAATGTGCCCTTCCCGCTCAACGAACTCATTGTCCTCCCGCCCAGGGAGACTACCCCGGATGCAGGCCGAGCAGATTCCATAACTGGTCAACCTCAGGCCAGATCCTTTCGACGCTTTTCTGATATTCCTCCCACTCCTCCTCGGAAATATAGAGATTCCGGCAATGGGAGAGCGTACTCTCTTCATTGGCCAGTTCGGGATACTCACGCAAATGGCTGAGAACATTGACCAGGTGCATCAACCTGACCTCCGTCTTGAAGTACCTGCTCTTTTCAGGAGAGTGATGGAATTCAATCACTGCCTCAAATTCTTCCGGAAAAGCCCATCGGGCAGCAAGGTACTTGCCAAGTCGGCTGTGTTCGAGGCCATACTGCGTTTCAACGTACCACGGGGGAATATCCCTTCTTGCTGCGGTTTCAAAAATGGCTGTGAACTGCTCGTTGAAGTGCGTTGCCATCACGATCCAGCCAAGATCGTGAACGATGCCAAGCACGGCCGCTTCTGCCCCATTCATCCATGGGCGTTTCCTGGTCATCTCGGCAGCAATTCTAGAACAGGCGTACGCGTGTTTCCAAAGCATTTCACTGTGAGCCGCGCTAATTACATTCCCGTTGGAAAACAGACTCATGAGCAGGGTGCAAATGCAGATCGATTTTACCTGGTCAGCCCCTACAACCGTTATTGCTTTTGAAACCGTCTTCACCTGACGGCGGTATCCATAATAAGTGGAATTGGCAATCATGATAACCTTAGCCACGAGCGACGGATCGTACCAGATAATGCTTTCGAGCTCTCCCACGGTTTCGATCTCGGAGTGAATTATTTCAGTCAGCCGCTTCAGAGACTGAGGCAAAGGAGGAATCTCTTTGATTTGTGAAACCTGGAAGCTGATTTCTTTCTCATCTAACGGCTTGATAGACATCTCCCCATCTTTCGCTCAAATCGAAATTCGCTCGCGTGCTTGTTCTATCTGAACGAAGCTTATAACATGAACTGATCAGCGGCTTCCTTGGACGCAAAACAAATTGACGGCAGGCAGGACGAAAGAGTTAAAGTTTTTATCCGGAATAATACATCAACTTGTACCCCATACATCCGAACTGCATTCTAGGGTCGGATTCTGCCCGAAAAAAAAACTTCTTGAACAACCCCAAAGCCTGCAAAACTATGCGATTTTCCGACTATGCCAGCGCACTCCGAGGAGCCCGCAAGTTATCGATCCTCCTGATACACTGGTTAGGGGTTTTAGGTTCTGCAGTGTTCCGAGTTCATTCAATTGCCAAATACTGCCAAGATGAAGAAGCGTTGCCCGAAAGTCCCGCCCTAACAGACAAGCGCAATCCCCTGCTCTATACCTTCATTTTCAAAAGGCATAAAAAGCTCCTATCAACTGCTTGTGGCTAATTGAATCTATTTGCACAGGAGTATTGGGACGAGTTCATAGCAGACCCGGAGCAGAAATAGTTGATGTGACTTTGGTGGGATAATGGTTGTATTTTTCCATTACTTGTCGAAAGAGTGTGTGTAATTTCTGATGGTTACCGTCTTGTTGCTCAAACCGAGCTTTTTTCGTATATGGAAACGGTTTGATAATACCGTATTCTCAGAAACACACAGCAATTCAGCTATCTCTTTGGTTGTATTCCCTTCCCTGATGAGATCGGCAGACTCATTCACATCCCAGATGATGCCCCCGACCGTTCTCTATTCAATCTGCCGGTCCAGGCAAATGGCGCCGATGGGTTTAAATTGGCCCTGTGCCTAATTTCTAGTGGGCTGGAGGGAGTAGACGCACGTATTGTTCATACCACACAACACGACGAAATAATAATCGAAGCCAGAGATGGCATAGAGGATCAGGTGCAGGCGATTGTGAAGGAGTCAATGGAGGAAGCATTGGGGCAGATCATCCCAGAGGTCCCGTTTGCGGCGGAGATCAGAGTGGCTGAGGCTTGGAGATGAAAAATAAGAGTGAAATCCAGGAAAGAAGGATTTTGGAGCTGTGAAAACCGAAAAGGACCAAGCCGCTTTGAGAAAATCTGTGGGGAATAAAGACTTCCATCTGCCAGGACCGAGTTAAACAGCAACTATTATAAAAGACAAAGGATGTTTCCACCAGATCGACAAATTTTTGCCGCGCCGCAGGTCGCAACCCCTCAGCCTAAAGATGCTCATAAGCAACTGTATTTACTGTGTTCGATATCGGCTTTGGGTATTGTAATCATCATTTTAAACCTATCAAAATATGTGTTGACCATTAAATTGGGATAGTATAATCGAGTACTTTATTGTGAAGTTAATCACAAAAACGAGGACAGAGGCCATTGCTTCGCACACCAGCCTTGGTGAAATCACGATGCAGAGAACTTTCGCGGTACTTTGCCGACCTTGTTTCAAAAAAACATGGGACCAAAGTAAACATGACGATACTTTTTGCAGTTTGAGGAGGGCCTTAAATGAAATTAAAGAAGTTGGTCGGGTGGGGTGTAATGCTTTTCCTCACTGGGTTCGTCTATCTGTCGAATGGGTGGGCCGCTGATTATACCATCTTGTATAATTTTGCGGGAGGTGATAACGGGGCAAATCCTTTGGGTTCTTTGGTTACAGACGGTACCGCATTTTATGGCATGACTTCGACTGGCGGTTCTGTTAACCGCGGGGTGGTCTTCAAGGTCAATACCGATGGCACAGATTACACCATTTTACACTCATTTGGGGACGGTACCGTAGCCAATGATGGAATAGAACCTCTGGGTAGCCTTATCCTATCCGGCTCAACCCTTTATGGCATGACCAATGCGAATATTAATCCTCTTCCAAATCCTACTAACTCTACTAATACTTATGGCACGGTCTTCAAGATCAATACAGACGGCACAGATTACACCATTTTACACTGGTTTGGGAACGGCAGCATGCTCGGTGGTAATGATTCCGCTCCTCATGGAAGCCTCATCCTATCCGGCTCCACTCTATATGGCATGACCTCCTGCGGAGGTGCTGTGGGCTTGGGAACTATCTTCAAGATTAATACCGATGGCACGCAGTATGCCATTTTACATTCATTTGGGGGTTTACCAGTCCGGGATGGATCAAGTCCTACTGGTAGCTTCATCCTATCCGGTTCCACTCTATACGGCATGACTCAAACCGGCGGTGTTGCTGCGCCGGGAGGAGTGGTCTTCAGCATGAATACCGATGGCACTGATTACACCGTTTTACACATGTTTAATGATGGGACCGTTGCCAACGATGGATGGAACCCTGTGAGAGACCTCATCCTGTCCAACTCCACTCTTTATGGCATGACCAGTTTAGGCGGGTTTTTCGGCGGATTTGACTATACGGGCTATGGAGTGGTCTTCGGGATCAATACCGACGGCAGCGACTACAGCCTTTTGCATATATGCGGGGACGGCACCGTAGCCGACGATGGCGAGAACCCCCATGGAAGCTTCATCCTGTCCGGCTCCACTCTTTATGGCATGACCTATGGCGGTGGGAGCAATGGAATGGGAACTATTTTTTCCATTAACGTCCAACCAGTCAATGGCGTCTGCGGTAGCAGCAACGGCGCAACGTTCACCTCCGCCCCGACATCAAACCTTTGCAGCGCTGGAACCCCCACCACGGTCAGCGGCTCCGGCCCTTGGTCCTGGACATGCCAGGGAGTAGACGGCGGCACGAATGCAAGCTGTTCGGCTAATCTGCAGGCAGTCAACGGCGTCTGCGGTTCGGCAAACAACCAGGCCTTCTTTACGGCTCCGACATCAAATCTTTGCAGTGTCGGGACGGCCTCAGCAGTTAATGGGACAGGGCACTGGATTTGGACATGCGCTGGTTCAAACGGGGGCAACACAGCGAGTTGCTCAGCCTCTCTTGAGATAAACGGAGCCTGCGGAACCAGCAACGGCGGTACATTCACCTCCGCCCCGACCAGCAATCTCTGCAGCACCGGCAGTCCCAGTACGGTCAGCGGGTCTGGCCCTTGGTCCTGGACTTGCCAGGGAGTGAACGGCGGCGCGATCGCAAGCTGTTCGGCTAATATACAATCACAAGGGGTGAACGGCGCCTGTGGCTCGGCAAACGGAGAAGATTTGCTCAAGGCCCCATCATCAAACCTTTGCAGTGCCGGCAAGGCTTCCAAGGTTACTGGGACGGGACCGTGGAACTGGACCTGTTCGGGTTAAAACGGCGGCGCCACAGCGAGCTGTTCGGCCCATCTTGAGATAAACGGCGCCTGCGGTTCAGCAAACGGGAAAAGTTATTTCACGACCCCGACGACAAAGCTTTGCAATTCCGGCACGCCATCCTTGGTTACTAATAACGGACTCTGGCAATGGACCTGTGCAGGATCCAACGGCGGCAACACGGCGAACTGTTCGGCCAAAGTCGAGATAAATGGCGCTTGCGGTTCAGCAAACAAGGGAAGTTTCTTCACGGAACCGACATCAAACCTTTGCAGTGCCGGCAATGCTTCCACGGTTACAGGGAAAGGGCACTGGAAGTGGACATGCGCTGGATTAAACGGTGGCTCTAAAGCGGGCTGTTCGGCAAATCTCGAAGTAAACGGCGCGTGTGGCTCGGCAAACGGAGAAGATTTGCTCAAGGCCCCGACATCAAACCTTTGCAGTGCTGGCAAGGCTTCCAAGATTACAGGAAAAGGGCCTTGGGGCTGGACCTGTGTTGGTTCAGACGGCGGGACTACGGCAAGCTGTTCGGCTGATCTCCGCTGATTTTACAAGGGGAGCACTTACAATCAAGTAAACTTATGGAGAAGGATAACGACTCATCTTGACCACTTATCACCGCACCTTTTTGCAAACTTACCGAGGAGAACCTGGAATGCGTAGAGCAAATCTCTCAAAGCATCTGTACGGACTGTTCATTTTCATCTGCGTTATCTGTCTATTCCCTGTATTACCATTCGCCGCCAATGCAGCGACACTTGCCGATTTGGCCGGTACGTGGAACGGTTACGGTTTTGCTACAGGTCCTGACGCACCCTGGTGGGAACAATTTACATTGGCGGTAGCCACGAATGGAAAATTCACCTTGTCCGGGACAGAAAGCACAGGCGAAGTTGATAGTGGCTTCAGCGGTGCTTTCTCGATTTCTTCCAACGGGATTGGGTTGACCGTGAACGGTAAGACCAACAACATTCTGTGCCAGATAAATCCATACAATAGCGTGCTCTCATGTACTGAGACCTCGCACGATGGTTCTACCAAGCTCACTGTTCTCACAAAACAAGCCGCTTCATATGCATCGACTGATTTGGCTGGTAGCTGGGAAGCCAATATGCTGGATGGGGGTCCAACAAACCCTTCATGGATGCGAATCAGTGACGATACAATCGACATCGATGGAAATTTCCAAGGCTCCTACAGTGATAGCAATGGCGCAACAGCCACTCTATCGGGACAAGTGGCGATTTCGGCAAACGGTGAAGTAACCTGCGTTTCCGGTGATTGTCCCGATCCAAACTTCACAAGTTACATGGATGCCAGCAAGAGTGTTGTAGTTGGGATGTATGGGGTATCTGCAAGGACCCCAGATGCCGTACTCACTGTTTTCACCAAGATGGCCTCTTTATATTCGATGGCTGATTTGGTTGGAATATGGCAGATGAATACAGTTTGTTCAGGTCCGGATGCACCTTGGTGGGAAAGAGGCACTATTAATGTCAACCCGAACGGGTCGTTCACATTTTCAGGTACTGAAAGTAGTAGTTCTAAAGCAGATAAGGGCTCAGGGACTTTTTCAATTTCATCCGACGGTGTCATAACCTCTTCAAGTTTTAGTTCAACCTTTAGAGCGGTACTGAACGCGGAAAAGACGGTAATGGTCTTTACCAGCACATTTCATGATGGTTCCGGCTCTACCCAAATTGCGATCGCCACGAAAAGCGAAGGAGTTCCAGGAGCGCCAACAGGGGTGAGCGCGACAGCGGGAAATGCTCAAGCGAAGGTTTACTTTACGCCCCCCTCTGCAAATGGAAGCGCCATAACCGGCTATACAGTGACAGCCAGCGACGGCAAAACAAAGGCTACGGGCAAAAGCAGCCCGATTATCGTCAAAGGTCTGACCGACGTTACGCCCTATACATTCACTGTTACGGCGACAAACGTGATTGGGACCGGCGCGGCCTCAAGTCCTTCCAACCCTCCTGTGACGCCCGCCACAAAGCCGGACGCGCCGACAATTGGAACCATAACAGCGG
>PLSV01000304.1 GCA_003165235.1 Syntrophobacteraceae bacterium | reverse complement strand
AACTCTTTAAGCACCCTGTGACGGCGAATCACCTCCCGCGCTACGTCGCGCCCGGAAGGTGTAAGAGTTATAAAACTGTAGGGGCTGTAATTGATAAGGCTTCGTCCTGCGAGGGCCTTGAGCGCGCCGGTGACTGAGGCGCGCTGCACGTTCATCTGATCGGCGATATCCTTTGCCCTTGCAACACGGTTGGACTGCTCGAGATGAAAGATCACCTCGAGATAGTCTTCCAGGCTGGCGGACAGCCCCTCGGCATTTTCGCCACAGAGCATCTTATCCTCTCCACTCAATCCAAGGTGCTCAAATCACAGCAACTCTTACCAAGCTTACTTCATTCCTGCGCTTGGCGTCAAGCAAATCGAACGCTTGCCTGATGGTGCGGTTTCCTTCCAAAATAAACGGGTTTTTGACTTCTCCGGCGTAAACTGTTAAGCATTATACTGAGAGCGCCCTTGAGCGCGCTAATTGATGTGAGCGCCAAACTGAAAGGGAACCTGAATGGAAGATAACCCCATCGCTTCGGGAAAAAGTATGTTCAATCCCCTCCAACCTGTGCATGAGCTGATCCAGGGGGGCGATCCCGACCTGATTTGCATAAAATACGGCATCAGCAGAACGCAGCTCGATAAAATGATGAGCGCCTATCAGGCTTCGCGGCGCGAGGCTGCGGTGACAGGCTGCTTTACTGCATCTAAAACCAATCGAAATGACCCGTGTCCATGCGGTTCCGGGAAAAAATACAAGAAGTGCTGTTTGCCCAAGCATGAAGAAGCCCGCAGGCTGATCCCCAAAGAACAGTTGCAGCAAATGGAAGAGGGGGCCAAGGCCCGCGAAAAGCTCGAGAAGGAAGTCGGGAAGGGTTTTGACCTTATTTTTTCCCAGGAATACGAACGGGCGGACAAGTATGCAAAAAAACAAATTGAGACTTTCCCGGAGGACGACAGGTTTCATGATATTCTGTTAAATGCCTGTTTTGCCCTCGGTGATTATGACGCGGCATTCCGGATTGCGCGAAAAAGATGGCAGACTGCTGTCGAGGAGAAGCTCTTCTTTCAGGAAAACGGCCGCCACAAGCGTGAAGGGATGGACAGGGACCAGCACGTTCACTTTTATTCACCCTCCACATGGCTTGAAAAATTCTGGATCGCCCAACGCGCATGCGCCTGGCGGCAACAGTATCCTGCAGCCGGGATTGCGGATGGCGCGCAACCTGGCGCAGGCGGCTCGCCGCAAATAGCGAAGACTGTCGAAAAGCTCCTGGCGGCGAATGATCTGAAGCGCTTTCCGGCAAAGCAGGAAGAAGGATTCGAAGTAAGAAGACTGGCGCTTGCGCCCGTTCTCGATACGCTTCAGTCGGAAGGTCCTGCAGCGATTCCATTCCTTCTGCCTATCACCTACAACTTTACCTGGGCCAGCTTGTTCATTCCGGGACTGCTCCATGCCTGGGGCGCCGAAGAATGCATCCGCATTCTGGCTGAGCTTTCCATGTTCCGTTACCCTTATTTTTCGCAAAAATGTCTCGCCTGCCTGGAACAGACCGGCGAGCGGGCGGCGCCGGTCATTTCGCTCGTCATGGAGGAAAACCCGGCTTTCGATGAACTCAAAGCCGGGCTGCTGAACGTCCTCGGAAATGTGGCATGCAGGGAATCATTCGAAGTCCTGGCGAAATTTACAGAGCACGAAAACCGATACGTCGCCGCCTGGGCCTGTGAAGCCCTCGGAAGGCACAGGAACCCTGAATCCCTTCCTTTCCTGGAAAGTGCAAAACAACGAATGGGCGCTTTGAGCCAGATCGCCGGGGCTATCAAGGAAATAGCGGAGCTGACCAGGCCTCCCGCAAACGACCCGTCTCTGGTCATAGACAGGTCAGGGAAAGCGTAGAGAACGGCGGCGGTCGGCCTGCCCGCTACGCGCTCGCACGACGCGGGGTGGTTATTTTTTTTCGGCAGGGTACTATATAAGTCTAATATACGAGGTAAGTGATTATGCCGCCGGATGGAAAGGCAGGTCGCCGAAACCGGGCCGCTCCCCAAGCTCAAGGCCCCGCAAGTTGGGGATGATCCCCCGGAAGTAACCTGACGATTTTCCCGGTCTTGGGAGCCGATAAATTACGATTTCGGAATTGCTCGCCAACCAAACCGGCATCACTAAACAACAAGCAACCAGGGTTCCTCCACCCAAAGAGATTCTTCTATAGGTCCAGGGATCTTCTCAACTCTTACATAAACCAGATCTCATCCCGCCATAGGTCAAAATCTTCCAGGATTGCTTTCTGTTGCACGATCAATGCATAACGATGTCCAGGCTCCGCTCTCATTTCTTCAAGATCATGGAAGAGGCTGAGAACTATGGCTATTCAACATGGCACGGCGGGAAAAAGCGTTAGAGAAATGGCCTTCAAACGCCATCAAAAAGCATCCGTTCTGGCGGCGGTGATCCTTATAGCCGGGCTGCTCATGTTGACCAACATGAACAGGATTGCAAAGCTTGGACTCCCGGTGGTGATCCTTATCTGCGTCATGATAAAATTGGGCGCTGACCGGATCGAGAAGCAAGCCATGTATTTGAAAAAGCGGTCCAAAGACGCAGACCGTGGCGCTCTTGCCGAAGAGAACGTTGCGGCGCAATTGGCGGATCTGCCCGAGGGCTATCATGCCCTATACGATATTCACTTCAAAGGCTTCAATATCGATCATGTTGTAATAGGGCCTGGAGGGATATTCCTCATCGAAACCAAAAGTTACCGGGGGGAGGTCGATGCGAATGGAGAGTCCTTGCTCCTCAACGGCAAGCCGCCGAAGAAGGACTTTCTCCAACAGACCTGGCGCCAAACTTACCACTTCAAAGAGTTTCTTTGGAAGATGACTTCGCAGGAGTGGCAGGTAAAGCCGGTATTGTGCTTCTCGAATGCATTCGTGAAGGTCCGAAGACCTGTGAAGGGGATCGAAGTGATCAGGATCGGATATCTGAAGAGGTTCTTTGCCCGGCAATCTTCCCGCCTCAGTCCGGAGCAGATCGAGAGGCTTGTAGGACCACTTGATTATTGGCTCCAAAAACATTCGTAGATTGCCATTCTCAAATCTGAGCCTGATAATGAGGTTAGGTTATTAGTATTACCTAAAAGCATGTTCTTCACCAAAAGTCCTGCTGTTTCTCCGGCCCTCACTCCGGGCGCTCCGGCAAAACGGGCACGCCGCACCTTCTTGCAGCCATTGCAAGAGTTCGATCCATGGTCGCCAGAGGGAGACCTGCGCGTTGGGCAAGCTCAAGATAAGAAGCGTCATAGGCGGAAAGCTCATATTCCCTGGCGAGAAGCCGCGAAGCATTTAATGTGCGTAAATCCGTAAACTCAATCTGGATGGGCAAGGACAACACCAACTCGACGGCCCTCGAAGCGTCTGCGGGGGTAATTCGCCCTCGCCGCTCCGCCATGACAAGCACATTAGCCATTTCGGCAATCCATAACGGAGGCACAACGGCCTCCTCGCCGGCCAGGCGATCAAGAATCTTTTCGGCCGCTTCACTGTTCTCATCGCTGAGACACCATGCAGCAGATACCGAGCAATCGAGGACGAAACGGTTCAATGGCGCCTCCCCTCCTCGATCATAGATTTGATCGTATCAGACCCCGATTTTGTCTTCCGGCGAATCGCCTTCAGTTGTTCGGCAACCACCGTGGGGGCGACGGCCCGATGGGGAACAGGGGCGGCTAACTCCGCAACCGGCACGCCGTGTTTGGTGATAATTACTCTTTCTCCCTTGCGCACAAGTTCAAGGAGCTTCGACAGTTGCGTTTTCGCTTCAAAAGCGCCTACTGTAACCGTCATAAATCTCTCCTGGATCGAGATAACTAGTTTAAGACTAGTTTAATATTTCTTGCACGTCAAGACCTATAAGAAAAAAAACCAACACCGATCAAAATGAATCATTTCTCATCGTTTCACTCAGTATGACATCCGGACCGATCCGACGGCAATCACACAAAAAGTCAGCCTCCAGCCTTCTTCCGTCCTCCTTCTTCCGTTCACAGCAACTGCGGCAGCATTTCTCCCGATTTGCCGGAAATCGAGATGTTATAGACGTCCGAGTAAGGGGTCGGTTCCAGGTTGATTTCGGCGACTGCGGCGCCGTTTCGTTTTGCCTGCACTCCCATTGACGCCGCTGGTTGGACGGTCCCGGAGGTCCCAATCACTATCATGAGATCGCAACCGCCGATGGCGTCATAAGCTGCATTCAGCACCTGTGGCTCGAGGATCTCGCCAAACCAGACCACGTGAGGCCGCAGAAGAGAGCCGCAGGATTCGCAGGCCGGCAGTTCGGGAAGAGGTATGCTGCGGTCCTCCGTGACCGTTTCGCACCGGGTGCACCGCACCCGCCAGAGATTGCCGTGCAGTTCGATGATATTCCTGCTCCCAGCCTTCTCGTGCAGCCCGTCGATGTTTTGGGTTATCAATGTGAAGCGGGGGACGCGGCGCTCTATTTCGGCCAGAGCGAAATGGCCCGGATTTGGGCTGAGCGGGGCGACCAGTTCTCTTCGCCAGTTATAGAATTCCCATACCAGTTTCGGGTCCCTGGAGAACGCTTCCGGGGTGGCCAGGTCCACAGCCCGGAACTGCTTCCAGAGGCCTCCCTCCCCGCGGAAGGTGGGCACGCCCGATTCGGCTGAAATCCCTGCCCCGGTCAATACCGCTACATCCCTTGCCCCCCACAGCTTTTCTCTAAGCTCTTTGATGCAGGCTTCTGTTTCCTGTTCGGCCATGTTTGGCTCCCACGGTCTATTTCGCCGTGAATGGCGAATCGTGAATAGAGAAGGCCTTGTCACGACCTCTTACTCAGCACTCAGTCCTCAGTCCCCTTCACCTGTTTATTGCGGAAACGCCTCCGGCCTCCCCCGCGCGGAGCAAGTCGTCGAAGTAATCGATGGTCTTTCTCAATCCCTCTCGCAATGGGACTTTAGGCTGCCACCCGAGTTTTTCCTGCGCGATGGATATGTCCGGTTTTCGCATCACGGGATCATCCTGCGGGAGGGGCTTTCGGACCAGTTCGGATTTTGATGCGGTCATTTCAAGCACCATAACCGCAAGCTCGAGGATGGTGAACTCGACGGGATTTCCGAGATTGACCGGGCCTGTAAAGCCTTTGGCAGTGTTCATCAGCTTAATAAAGCCTTCTATCAGGTCGTCTACATAGCAAAAGGAACGAGTCTGTTTGCCGTCTCCATAAATCGTTATGGGCTGTCCGGTGAGCGCCTGCACGATAAAGTTGGAGACCACCCGGCCGTCGTTGGGGTGCATTCTCGGGCCGTAAGTGTTGAAGATCCTGGCCACCTTGATGTCCAGCCCGTGCTGCCGGTGATAGTCGAAGAAAAGGGTCTCCGCGCACCGCTTGCCCTCATCGTAGCAGGACCGGGGCCCAATGGGGTTCACGTTCCCCCAGTAGGTCTCCTTTTGCGGATGCTCGAAGGGATTTCCGTAAACCTCGGACGTGGAAGCCTGCATGATCCTTATCTTAAGACGCTTTGCAAGTCCAAGCATGTTGATTGACCCGTGCACGTTGACTTTCGTTGTCTGAACCGGATCGTTTTGATAGTGGATCGGAGATGCAGGGCACGCCAGATTGTAAATCTCGTCAACCTCGATATACGAAGGATAGGTTATATCGTGTCTCAGGAGTTCGAAATAAGGGTTGCCCAAAAGACTTACAATGTTCCTTTTGCTGCCTGTGTAGAGATTGTCGATGCAGAGTACGTCCTGCTGATCCTTGAGAAGCCGTTCGCAGAGATGAGACCCAAGAAATCCGGCGCCGCCGGTTACAGCACATCTTTTTCGAAGATGCATGATTTTCGTCCTTCAATAATTTGTGAGATGGATCAAGGTTTCCGAAAATAGTAATTATTCCAAGGTTATCCGGAGCCTTTCGGCCCCGCCGTTATATCCATTTGCTGTCTGTAGGCAATCTTTTCGGGGTTGCCCGCGCCATTGTCCACGCTCTGCGAGGGACGCTCGGTATTGAGCAACCTCACGAGCTTCGAAATCTGCCCCTCAGCGCTCGTTCGAATTTTTCCTTCTGCTTAAGGAAATGACTTTGCTGAGGCCCACCCTCGGAGATCGCCTCGTTGATCGCTGAGAGAGCGTCTGCGTATCGTCCGTTTATATAATACGCCTCCGCGAGCGTATCGAGAATATCCGGCGCCGGGCTCAGGGCGGCTGCCTTCAGCGCAAGGTCGAGCGCGTCCTGCGGGTTGCGGAAAGGAGAAGGGCCGGTCGCATAAAGCCATGCCAGATTGTTCAAAATGGATGCGTTTTCCGGGTCGTGCATAAGGGCCGCCCTGAGGACCGATTCGGCTTCAGAGTACCTGCCTTTCTCGTAAAGAAGCCCCCCGTATGCGGCAAGGTATTCCACGTTGCCGGGTTCCTGCAAAATGCCCCGCTCCAGTATTCGAAGCTGGACCTCAGAGCGCAGGTTGCCGGTCAGCCCTGCTTCGTTAGCCCTCCAGTTGAGGAAAAGAAGGCCCGATACTGCCGCCACGAATATGAGGGCCGAACCGTAGAGCTTACGGTTGTGCCTGCGGATGAGCTTGCGGTCCTTGAAAGCCTCGACGAGGCAATCTACTCTCTGCCTGATGCTGTAATGATGCCAGCTCGGAAGGTCTTCTATCCTGCCGCTGTGGAATGCGATCTTTTCAAGCGAGGAAATCAGGGGCGCCGGGTCCCCCAGAAGCTCCATGGCGAACAGGTCTGCCTGCCGCTCGCTGTTTCTGAGAAAATATCCGAAGATAAACCGAAAATAGAGGATCATGAGCACGATTACCGGAAGGGCGAAAAGGAGAGAAACCAGAGATGGGGCGAAATCCCCCGGAACAGAATACCAGTTGAATATGGTCCTGTTTGACAGGGCGAGCAGGGTTAACGTGTCGCTCAGGTCATAGGTCAACAGAATGAACAGAATCAACAGGAGCACAAACAGGAGCAGGTGTTTTTTACGGACGTGTCCCATCTCATGGGCTACGACAGCTTTGAGTTCGGCGATGTCGAGAATCCTCAACAAACCTGATGTGATCAGAATGTAGCGAAGACCCGAGAGGATGCCGACCACTCCGGCGGTAAGCATCTCGGCGCCGAAGACGGACCACAGAAGAAGCCCGCCCGTCTTAAAGTCATGATCGTTGCAAAACCTTTCCAGCTCAGCCTTTACATGATCCTGCGGGAGCGGTTTGCAGCCCCACATTCGGATGATCAGCCATGGTCCGAACAGGACGAATCCGATGAGCGTGAGCGCTATGAGCAGTATCTGCGAGGAATCCGAAGTCATGAAAGTGGGCGTTTTTATGAACTGGAGCAGGTCGGTCACGGTGGAAATGAGAAACCAGGGAACCAGTATGACCGAGGTAAAGGATAGCCGTCCCTTTATTAAATTTGTCCGGGAAACCTTTACGCCAAATACGATCTGATAAATCGGCCGGCTCCAAAACCAGATCACTGCGAGGTGGACTAGAAAAATCACCAGGCCGGCAATCCCCGATATGGTCATGAACTTGTCATAGCCGGGGATTACGCTGAGGAAAACGCCCAGGTTGAGAGCATAAATATATACGGCGAGAAATCCAATGGCTGTAGCGGACAGAAGCGCCTGTGAGCGGTAATGGGCGCGGGTAAGAGCGGAGAGAGGGGCGCCTCGGTCAGCCGCCTTGAGGAGCTTCGCAAAAGTCCAGCGGCAGTAGAACACAAAAAAGCAAAACAGTGCCCCAATGTAGAGCGCATCTGACCATGCAGCGGCGGAAGGCTTGCCTGTCGGGCGCTGGACGCTGAAGAGCAGTAAAACGACAATGAAATAGATAAGCTGATTGTACATTCGGAAGAATGTTTTAAGCTCAGATGCCCAAATTAAAACTCAAACCTCAAAATTGAACCCCCAAAATCAGGCGTTCACCACAAGGAACATGCTCAGGTGCGGGACCAGGCGCTTCGTTCATGTTCACTGCTCAGTCAACACCCTTAACTCTTCTCCTCGAAGCAGTCTTTTCGAACCTCAGTGTCGAATTTAACCGGGTAGTCCCCGTTAAAGCACGCAAGGCAGAACGAATGATTGTCCACTGTGGCCCCGGCCGCCTCCAGCAGCCCTTCGATGCTCAGGTAATTAAGCGAATCCAGGCCAATAAAGTCTCGTATCTCGGCAATGGAGTGAGAGGCCGCAATCAGCTCGCCCTTGGTGGAAAAATCGATCCCGTAAGGGCAGGGGAAACGGTGCGGAGGGCAACTGACCAGCATGTGCACCTCTTTTGCGCCTGCCTGGCGCAACGAATTGATCCTGGTCCTGGTCGTAGTTCCACGAATGATCGAATCCTCAGCCAGCAGCACGCTCTTGCCGTTGAGCAACTCCCGTACGGGATTCAATTTGACCCGGACCCCGAAATCGCGCATGGCCTGGCTGGGTTGTATAAAGGTGCGTCCCACGTAATGGTTTCGTATGATCCCCATTTCCAGAGGGACATTCTTCGCCTGGGCGAGTCCAATGGCGGCGTAGTTTCCCGAATCGGGGAAAGGCATCAGCAGGTCGGCGGAAAGCAAGGGGTTCTCCTTGGCCATCAGGCTCCCCAGCCTTTTTCTGAACATATAAACGTTCTGGTTGAAAATATTGCTGTCCGGGCGGGCGAAGTAGATAAATTCGAATATGCATTGAGAGTGACGCCTTTTGGGGAAGGGAAAAAGAGAGCGCAGCCCGTCCTTGTTTATAATCAGGATTTCGCCGGGTTCCACGTCGCGGATGTATGTTGCTTCTATAAGGTCGAAAGCGCAGGTCTCGGAAGCCAGCACATAGGCGCCGTTCAGTTTGCCCAGACAAAGGGGCCTGAAACCGTTCGGGTCGCGCGCTCCGATCAGCGTGTCCTTTGTGCACATGACCAGCGAATAGGCGCCCTTCACCCTGGTCAACGCTTCGACCAGGGCTTCATCGAGGCCGTATACCAGGTTTCTGGCCAGCAGGTGCATGAATATCTCTGTATCCATCGTGCAACGGAAAATCGCCCCCTGCCTCTCGAGTTCCTGACGCAGCTCTATTGCGTTCACCAGATTGCCGTTGTGTCCGATCGCGTAGTGGTTGTTCCCGTGGAAAACGACAAACGGCTGCGCGTTCGCCAGATGGGAGGACCCGGTGGTCGAATAGCGAACATGCCCGATGGCAAGATAGCCCTTGAGGGTTTTAAGAGTTTCTTCCGTGAATATGTCATGCACCAGACCCATGTTCTTATAGTCTGTGATCTGATGGCCGTCTCCCACGGCGATCCCGGCGCTTTCCTGCCCCCGGTGCTGAAGCGCGTAGAGGCCGAAATAAGCCATCTTGGCGCAATCCTCATGGCCGAAAATCCCAAAGATGCCGCACTCTTCCTTTTTATTCGGAGTAAAAGGGGCCAAAATCTCCGGGCCTGAGGGAACTAAGATTTTGCGATCAGGCACTATCCTGGTTTCCATCACGGTTGTATCCCCTGGTGGTATTCCTGAAGTGTTTTTACATCCCATTCGCCTTTTTGCAAAGCCAGTACGGCTTCGGCAATGGCCTGGGCCCCGGCGATGGTGGTGGCGTATGGAATATTGTAGATCAGCGTGGTGCGCCTGATTTCATAGGAGTCGGAAGTGGTCTTCTTGCCGAGGCTGGTATTGACAATCAATTGTATCTCGCCACTCTTGATCCTGTCCACAACGTGAGGGCGGCCTTCTTTCAATTTGTACACGCGGTCCGCCGGTATCCCGTTCTGTTCGAGGAACCTGGCGGTCCCGGCGGTCGCGATCAGTTTGAAGCCCAACTCGAGAAATCTCTTGGCCACGGGCAGCGCCTTGACCTTGTCTCCGTCGTGAACGCTTATGAAAACCGTTCCGCTTTTGGGCAGTTCGTATCCGGCTGCGGCCTGGGCTTTTGCGAAGGCGATCCCGAAGTTGTCCCCGATTCCCATGACCTCTCCGGTTGACTTCATTTCGGGTCCAAGCAGGGTATCCACCTTCGGAA
>PLSV01000287.1 GCA_003165235.1 Syntrophobacteraceae bacterium | reverse complement strand
GCAACGGAAACTGGGCGCTCTTGCCGACTATTCCGCCAAAGATCAGGAGGGCCGAGAGGGTAAGAAACGAGGGCGGCAAGGCCGCCGATACGGCCCGGCTGTTCAGGTCCGTAATGCTTAGATTGCCCGTGTGCAAAAAGAGAAGCAAAAACCCGATAAAGAAGGCCGCATCTCCCGCGCGGGTCATTACGAACGCCTTCTTGCCTGCCTGGGTGGCGCTGAACTTCTCGTACCAGAATCCTATGAGCAGATAGGACGTAAGCCCGACTAATTCCCAGAAGATATAAAGCTGGAGTATGGTCGGCGACAGGGTCAGGTTCAACATGGCCCAGGCGAAAAGCGACATGAACGAGTAATATCGTGAAAAGCCGGGATCGCCTGCCATGTACCCCAGCGAATAGACCTGCACCAGAAAGCAGACTGCAGAGACGACCACTATCATCAGAAGGTTGAGCGGATCGAGTAAAAAGCCGAATGGGATATCCAAACCGCTCGAAGCCAGCAGCCTCACCGAATACTGGATCGGCCCAGTCATTTCAAGATTCAGCCCCAGCAGCACAAGCGAACATACCAGGGAGACCGCAACCGACCCGATCGAAAGCCATGCGGAAAGCAGCGGGCGCCTCCGCATGAAGACAAATATCACCAGGAAGGCTGCAAGCGGCGGCATCGTCGCCGCAATCAGCAATGGGACTAAGGACTGAGGACTGAGGACTGAGTGGAAATACATTTGTGCTTTTGCTCCTCGCTTCCCGCTTCTCGCTTCCCGCTTCTCGCTTCCCGCTTCTCGGCCCGCCGCCTTGCAGCGGGCAATTCGGCCACCGGCGGCTCGCCAGCCCGCTTCTCGCTCCTTGCTACCTCAGAAGGTTAAAGTTGCTCGGATCGAATGAACCTGTCCGCCTGAAGGCGTAAACGATTATCGCCAGGCCTACCGAGACCTCGGTTGCGGCCACCGCCAGGATGAAGAGCACGAATGTCTGGCCCTCGAGGTCGTTCCAGCGCAGCGCGGCCCCGGCAAAAACAATCGCTGCCGCGTTCAGCATAATCTCGATTCCGAGCACTATCATGATCAGGTTGCGTCGGACCACAGCGCAAAACACCCCCAGTACGAATATAATCCCGGCAACCACTAGAACATGACCAAAGGGCGCGATCATATTTTTTCCTCAACGGCGGCGGAGGCCGCCTCGCTGGGCGTCGAGACCGGGCCCGCGCGCCTGCCCTCGAGGCGTGCGTCAGCATCCTGAGCGCTCAAACCTCGAGCGGCGCCTTTGCGGAACCCGAGATGCAGCGCCCCGACCAGTGCGAGCAGGAGCAGAAGCGAGATGACCTCTATTGAAAACCAGTGATGCTCGAAAACATACAGAGCGAACTGTTTTGGCGTGGCTGTAAGCAAGCGCAGAGAGACCTCCGCACCCGGTGTTTCAAATATCATCGCTACCGCAGCAACCAGATAGATCAGTCCAAAAATGGCCGCCGGGAGCCACTGGCTCAGGGGAAACATGACTTCTTCGGACGATTCCACCCTTATCATCATGACCACGAACAGGAACAGCACCATTATCGCGCCCGCATAAATGATAACCTCCAGGGCAGCCAGGAGAGGCGCTCCGAAAAGGTAGAAAAGCATGGCGGTCCCAAAAAACGAGACTATCAGGTAAACGACCGCATGCACCAGGTTTCGCCGGGTGATCGCTATAGCAGTGGCCCCGATCACCACCGCCGATATCACATAAAAGAAAAATCCATAAAGCGTCATCTGTCTTCCGTCATCTGTCTTCCGTCATCTGTCATCCGTCCTCTGTCATCCGTCTCCCGCTAAGGCATATTGCTTTTGATATCCACCGGCTTTCGCTCGCCGATGTGTTCGCCTTTACCGCCATAATTGGAGACCACACCGGCGTGCCTGTAGAAGTTATAGTTCTTGTCCTTTCCCTGATGATCAACCAGGAGGTCCTCCTTTTCGTAAACAAAAGAGAGGATGTCTATTTTCGCGAATTCGTAATCGGTTGTGAGCTGAATTGCGGAGGTCGGACAGGCCTCTTCGCAGAGCCCGCAGAGGATGCAGCGGGCAAAGTTGATTCGAAACCATGACGCGTAGCGCCGTCCATCCGGCCTTTCCGCGCCCTCCATCGAAATGCAGTTTACAGGGCATACCGCCGAACACAGATAGCAGGAAACACAACGTTCCCCGCCATCGGGGTCCCGCGTCAGGATTATTCTTCCACGCGCCCTGACGGGCAGGGGCCGCTTGTATTCAGGATACTGCTCGGTTATCGGTCTTCGAAAAAGATGAATAAATGTTGTCGCCAAACCCGAAAGCAGCGCTTTTGCAGCTTCCCAGGCCTCGTTAGTTTTTAGTTTTGAGTTTTCAGTTTCGAGTTTTTGCACTAACAACCTCATGAGTCGGTTATGAGTTTTGAATTTTTCAAACTAAAAACTCAAAACTAAAAACTGAAGACTGCTCCAACCGCGCCCGTAACCAGGATATTTATAAGGGCCAGGGGGATCAGGACCTTCCATCCCAGGACCATGAGCTGATCGTACCTGAGCCGTGGAAGCGTGCCCCGCACCCAGATCATGAATAAGGCGACCAGCATTATCTTTATAAAAAGCCAGACGAAGGGAGGCAAAAACGGCCCGCGCCAGCCGCCCAGGAACAGGACTGACAGAATGCCTCCGAAGACAATTATGTGAACGTACTCGCCAAGGAAAAAGAGGCCGAAGCGCATGCCGCTGTATTCAGTGTGGTATCCGGCTATCAGTTCGCTTTCGGCTTCCGGCAGATCGAATGGAGTTCTCTTGCTCTCCGCCATGGCGCTTATGACGAAAATGAGGAAAGCCAGCGGTTGAAAAATGATAAAGGGATATCTTTGCTGCGACTGGACTATATCCACCATACTGAATGAGTGCGCCATCATGACCACGGGGATTAGCGAAAGCCCGAGAGAAAGCTCGTAGCTGATCATCTGGGCGGCGCCCCGTATGCCGCCGAGAAGACCGTACTTCGAATTGGATGCCCAGCCGCCCAGCGCCACGCCGTAGATGCTAAGAGACGACATGGCGAAAACGAAAAGAAGGCCGATGTTCAAGTCGGTCACAACGAGCGGGATTTTATGCCCCCACAAGGTTATTTCCTCACCGAACGGAACTACCGAGAACATTAAGAAGGCAGTCATGGCCACTACTGCCGGAGCGATCAAAAAAAACGCCCTGTCCGCCCCATCGGGCACTGTATCCTCTTTGGCTATCATCTTGACTATATCGGCAAGCGGCTGGAGCAGGCCGAAGGTCCCCGCCCGGTTAGGCCCATAGCGGATTTGGAGCCGAGCAAGGAATTTGCGCTCCACCCACACCAGGTAAGCGGCGATAAAAAGCACTAAAAACAGCACGATCGTGAGCTTTACGATCAGGATAATAAATCCCGCAATCCAGGTCAGCATTTCTACCTCTTGGACAGTGATTAGTGAGCAGTGAATAGTGATCAGCGGCTTTTCCAGTCACTAGTCACTATTCACGATTCACTATCTGTCGATGTCCGGCAAAATGATGTCTATGGACCCGATGATCGAGATGAGGTCCGCTATGCTCTCTCCGGCCGCCAGCATCGGCAGTGTCTGCACATTGGCGAAGCCCGGCCCCCGTACCCGTATACGGTACGCATAGCCGAGGCCGTCGCTGACCACGTAATAGCCATGCTCTCCGCGCGGCGCTTCCGTGACCCCATAGGCCTCCCCCCTAGGGATTTTCATGCCTCTTGTCACATTGATGAAATGGTGGATAAGGGTTTCGATGTCCGTGAGCATCTCGCTTCGCTTTGGTATCGCGTACCGGTAGTCCTCAGTGACATAGCGGCCGGAAGGCATGTTCCCGGCGGCCTGCTCGATAATCCTGATGCTCTGGCGCATTTCCTCGACCCTCACCAGGTAGCGCGCATAGCCGTCGCCCTCGGTCGCCGTGGGGACCTCGAAGTCATAATTGTCATAGCCCGAGTAGGGAAACTTCTTCCGAAGGTCCCACTGAAGACCGCATGCCCGCAGGTTCGGCCCGCTGACCCCCCAGTCCATCGCCTCTTCCAGAGAGATGCGCCCTATCCCTTTTGTTCTGGCCAAAAATATGGGGTTTTTCCTGATCAGCTTCTCGTACTCCCGGAGGCGGCGTGGGAATATTGCGACAAAGTCGTCGACAGATTGCTTCCAGCCTTCGGGCAAATCGGCCGCAACGCCTCCAATCCTTAAGTATTCGGGATGCAGCCTTCCGCCGGTGATAAGCTCGATTATGTCGAGGAGCATCTCCCGTTCGGCAAAAGTATAAAAATTAGGCGTCATTGCCCCCACATCTTGTGCGAACGTCCCAAAGAATACGAGATGATTGCTAAGCCGGTACAGCTCCGCCAGCATGACCCGAATCGCCTGCGCCCGCTCCGGGACCCGGATGTCTGCGAGCGTCTCCACCGCCGTTACGTATGAAAGCTCATTGCAACAGCCCCCCAGGTAGTCATTGCGGTCCGTATAGGGGATATATTGATGCCAGCTCTGCCGCTCGCCCAGTTTTTCAGCCGCCCGGTGATGATAGCCAATCTCCAGGTCAAGCTCCCTGATCTCTTCTCCCTCGAGAGCGGCGATGCAGCGCAGAAGGCCGTGAGTGCTCACGTGGTGCGGCCCGATGTTCAGAAGGAACTCGCGCTTTCCGGAGGGCGCTTTATGGTCAAGGGCCGTAACTTCCAGGGCGTCCATAGGCTGGCGCATTCGGGCGTCGGAAAAAGTGTAGGGAGGCATCTCAGTCGCCCGGCCAGGGTAGTCTTTCCTTAGAGGATGGCCCTCCCACCACTCGGGCATCAGGATTCTCCTGAGATTCGGATGACCCTCGAAGCGGATGCCGAACATGTCCCAGACCTCGCGCTCCAGCCAATTGGCCCCTTTCCACAACGGCACCGCCGACGGCAGCGACGGGTTCGGGTCGTTCAGAAACGTGCGGACCGTGATCCGCTGGTTGTTCTCCGTGTTGGCCAGCAGGTAGACCAAGCCGAAGCGGTCGCGCGCATCGCGGAAGTGGAGGTAATCGACGCACGTGATATCGACCAACAGATCGAAGCCCAGCTTCTCCTTCAACGCCTTCAGGAGCGCGAAGAGCTTGTCGCGCGGCACCACGACTCGGACCTGGCCGCGGAACTCGCTCGACGCGATCTCGCCCCAGACCTGCTTCAGAGCGGACAGTACGTCAGCGCCGGCCGCAGCCGCGGTCGGTTCGGGGTTCATCGCTGGTTGGTTCATTGAGGTTCGCCGCGTTGTCGACACTTACTTCTGGCGCCCTTCCTCCCGCAAGGCCATCTTGGGGAGCTGCCGCTGGGGGGCGTCGAACTCGCGGCCCAGGACCGTGCCCTCCCGCTGGATCTTCTCCTGCAAGTCGATGATCGACTGGATCAACTGTTCCGGCCGCGGCGGGCAGCCGGGGACGTACATGTCCACGGGCATGAAGCGGTCGATCCCCTGGACGACGCAGTAGGTGTCGAAGACCCCGCCCGTCGATGCGCAGGCCCCCATCGAAATGCACCACTTCGGCTCGTGCATCTGCTGCCAGATCCGCTGGAGCACGGGCAGCATCTTCATCACCACCCGGCCGGCGACGATCATCAGGTCGCACTGCCGCGGACTGAAGCGAAATACTTCGGCGCCAAAACGGGAAATGTCGTGCCGGCTGGCCCCGGTGGCCATCANNCGAAGCGGATGCCGAACATGTCGAATACTTCGCGCTCGTACCAGTTGGCGGAAGGCCAGATATCGGTGATCGACCCGGTAGCCGGATATGCGCCGTTCAATCCGGATTTTATCCTCACCCGGCTGGCCGTATCGAAGGAGAGCAGTTGATAGACCAATGTGAAATCCGGATAGGACTGCTTCACTTTCTGTGAGTAAGACTCGGCGGCCCCTGCGTCACTAATCGCCCCCGCAAAGCTTTTGTTCCAGATTCGGTCTCTTCTGGCGGATTCGTCGATTGCGGTGAGGTCATCGAGCCGTTTGTATTTCGGTTTCGATTCGTGTTTCAGGAAACCCAGGACCTCCTTTACACTCTCCCGGTCAACCTGGAAGGTAAGCATATCCGATGTATGGGGTTCCTGGCGAACCCTGTCCCCAAACCGCTCCCGCAGCTCTGCGGCAAGCGACAGGTCGCCGTTCGACATCTGGATGCGGCGGGCGGGAGGCGCCCACATTAAGTCAGATCTGCTGCCCCACTGCTGCGGCATTCCCGGCAGCACCGAGCTGCCCCTGATCGATACGCCTTCATATCCGGGACCACGCGAGTCCCTGGATTTGGTCACCCCACCCTCGAGGACCGGCCTGTCCGTCCCCTGGGTCCCGCCTTGCAAATGAAATATTTTCCGGCTCGGCTTCTCGGTGGAAACGATCTTTTCCTGCAGAATGACGAGTCCCTGGAGAAGGGCCTCGGGACGCGGAGGACACCCCGGAACGTACACATCGACGGGAATGATCTGGTCAACCCCCTGCACTACGCTGTATACGTCATACATGCCGCCCGAATTCGAGCACGAACCCATGGAGATTACCCACTTGGGCTCGGGCATCTGTTCGTAGAGGCGCAGCACAACGGGGGCGATTTTTTTGAACACAGTCCCGGATACGATAAGAAGGTCAGCCTGCCGGGGGGAAGGCCGCAGCACCTCGGCGCCGAACCGGGCCAGGTCGTATCGGGCGGTAAAGGCGGCCGCTTCCTCCACAAAACAGCAGGACAGCCCGAAGAACATAGGCCAGAGGCTGTATTTACGGGACCAGTTGATCAACCTGTCCGATAGACTCAAGAACCGGTCGGCCGGCTTTCCTTGTAAGCCTCTCTCCAATCGAGTCCTCCGTGTTTCCAGATATAGAACAGTCCGGCAAGCAGCAAAATGATGAAAAACGACATCTGGACATACCCGGCCAGGCCCACCTCCTTATAAACCACGGCCCAGGTCAGGATGTATGCGCCTTCCACGTCAAAGATCAAAAAGAAGATAGCGACCAGGTAGAAAGGGACCGGATAGCGGAAACGCGCGGACCCGGTCGGAATGATGCCGCATTCGTACGGCCGCGATTTTTCCGGGCTCTTCTTCTTTTCTCCTACCCAGGCCGCCAGGAAAAGCTGCGAAGCTATGAAAGCCGCCACCAGGATCGTGTAGACAACCAGGCTGAAAACCCCTGGTTCCCAGGGTGACATTGCTCCTTCAGCTATCGGCTGCATAAGGCCTCCTCAGGATAAGTCCGCCTTCCGGCAAAAAGCGGCGACGAATGCCAATCTAATAATTGTCCAGGCGGTGGTAAATGGCCGAGGTCTAATTTGAGCAGAATGGATATCGACTGGTCCTACGATATTTGTAATGGGATGGGAAGGAAAGCCTGGCGCCAGGGCTTCATAGGATTTTAAGCTCAGGCCGGCCCTCATATGGCTCTTCCCTGGGGCGGCGGGCGCAACCGGCGCCATCCGAAAGGACAGGACGGAAACTAATACTCTTTAACATTATGTATTTCGCATAATCCGCAGGGTGGGCAAAAGCGGAGCGTTGCCCACCCTGGCGCCCGCATAAAACTGTGCCCACACTACAGGAGCGGCGCCATTCGAAGCTACAGGGAGCACAGGGTGCTAACTAAAGTACAAGCCGCCGCTCACGTTGATCGTCTGGCCGCTTATGTAGCCGTTTCGGGCTAACATGAGGACCACCTCGGCGACCTCTTCAACTTTCCCGAAGCGGCCAACTGGAATGCGGCCGGGGTCCGCCTTGATCTCCCAGAGCATATCGGTCTCGATTAAGGCTGGAGCAACGGTAATGACCGTTATTACGATATTCAGGGTTGTTTCCGCCTTGTGGGCCATCATCGGGAGGAGTCACTTCGTTCAAGATTTCCTGTAATAGCGGCAGACTAAGTTTCCAAGGGATCGAAATCTCAAAACCGCCGTCAGAAAGGGATTTAATTGTAATTTTACCCTCGATTGACCCTGAAATGAGTTTTTGTTTGACCTGGAGTGGTGCCGCCATTATGTGCTCTATAAAGAGGTGTAAATGGTCCACGGCCTCATCCCGAAATTTACGCAAAAATTCCTGTTCGGATTTTGACCGGGTGACTTTTTCGAGTTCGTCTCTCCTTTCAACGAGATTCATTGCTATTCGTTGTTTTGCAGTAGTGTCCTCATGGAACATCCGGAACCACTCAGTCGGGTTAAAATTAGTCTCCTTGCGTAATCGTTCAAGGTTCGCGAGCGATAAATCCCAACTTTTTTGTTTATTTTCAAACTCTGCAATTTCCTGTAAGAGTTCTTGCTCCCTTTCTTCCTATTGCTGAGGGTTGGGGTCGTAATTCAGGAGATGCCGCCGGAATGAAAGCATTACTTGCTCTTCAAGATTATGCGCTGGAAGAGGCGGGAGCGGGCATCGAGGATGACCAGCGAGTTTAGATGGTCTTGCTTTATGATACCAGCAGATATAGCTCCGTGGCCATTCACCTGAATCCCGTTGGCGGGATGAGTAATGGCATTGGAGCGGTTTCGACCCGCATAGTCCACATTGCGTTAACCCATGGAGCAAAAATACCTCTTTCCTTTAGCTGGCCGACCGCTTCGAGTTTGAGCATTTTTGAGTTTCTTTTGGACTGCTTCCCAACGCGACGCCCTCTGTGTCAATATAACTGAG
>PLSV01000038.1 GCA_003165235.1 Syntrophobacteraceae bacterium | reverse complement strand
AGTTGCTTCGATCGTCTCAGTCGTAGTAATTGCCATTTCTTCCGTTACATCGAGGTTGCCTGCCACGTCCTGGGTCAATTGATTACATTCAATGGTGGCTGCCGACTGTCGTTAAATGTTGTCCGACTGGCTGGAAACGATATGGGAAAGCTCCTGACTGGCAACTGCGGTTTCGTTTGAGCTATCGGCTGATTGAGCTACGCTGTGCTGAACCTTTGCAATAAACTGGTTAATTAAGCCGGCTGCTTTTCCGACTTCGTCCTTGTGAGTAAGCCCCAGACGTTTTGTCAGGTCCCCCTCTCCACCCCATGGGTCAAAAACCTTGGCGTGGCATCTTTCCAGATCTCTGGTATTGCGCGTCACAACGAACAATCCATGTGATGCGGCTGTGGCAGCTATCAGTGAATCCATAACCGGGAGCTTTTCACCCTTTAGTTCCGCTTCCCCCTGAAACCTCCCCCAGACCAGAGCCGTATCCATATCCAAGCCAAGGACCCGCCCCTCAAATCGATCCACAAGATCATGTTCAACCCAGTTCTGAAGCTTCTCTTTCTTGACGCCATCAGCCAATTTACTGATTCCTTTTTGCAATTCACCGATTGTCAGTATGCTCAGAAACAGGCTCTGTCATCGCGTTCATCCAGCCAAGCGATGACCTTGGAATTTGGTTCTTTCTTCACCAACTCAGAAATCAAACAGGTATCCAATAAAAACTTCACAGGTGTGCCCTGTTAGAAACAAAAAACAGAGGCCCTGACCATCTTGAGGATTATTGACGTTCCTGACGTGCTCTTAATATCTGGTTGTCTCCGCTTTAACTATACCCTTTCCGTCATGCTTTTCGCATTTGGATTTCGTCGGCTGCGTCTCTTTCTCTTCCGTTGCGGCGCCCCGGCTTCTTCGGTGAGTTCAGACGGAAGCGGCGCCGGCGCCTGCTGACTTGCCTGAGCCGCCCACCAGCCGAGCTGTCCGACGACATCCTTTTTGTCGCCGCATGTGATCCGGCAATAATCGATGATATCACTGAAATCATGACGGGCGATGAACGACTCCGGTCGGCGGCCGGGGATCTTTTCCAGGCGCATCTGCTGGCTGATGATGTCGCGGAGCGCGAGCCCGACACGGTTCGTGATCATAATGATCGGGCAGGTTTCGCCCATGAACTCCGCAATTGCAGCGTTAACGCTCTGCTGCCAAGGGGCTCCCTGCCGACGAAAATGCTCCGCCTTCTCATCGATGTATTCGCCGAAAAGAAGTGCCAGAAGGAGCGGCGGGGAGACCTTGTACCCTTGCTGGATACGGGAATCGACGTAGCTGAGCATTTCCCCGAACCTGGTGTGGGGAAAGCCTTCGCTTTCGGTATCGAGCCAGTTCGAGAAATCCGGAAAAAGCGCTGCAAAGAGCCCGGTCTGACGGAGGAGTTCGTAGCACATTGCCCCCTCTCCCGAGAGGAGGATCTTGAGCACCTCGTCGTAGAGACGCGAAGGCGCCGCCCTGACAATGGTATCAGCGGCGGCGACCACCGCCTTGCGGGTATTTTCCTCGATGGTGAAGGCGAGCTGGGCGGCAAACCGCACCGCCCGCAGCATCCGTACCGGGTCTTCCTGGAAGCGGACGGTTGGATCGCCGATGGTGCGAATGATGGCGGCGTTAAGGTCGGCGAGACCGCCAGTGTAATCAATGATCGAGAAATCGACGATATTGTAGGAAAGCGAGTTGACGGTGAAGTCGCGGCGCAGGGCATCCTCTTCAGGGGTGCCGTAGACGTTGTCCCGCAGGATCATGCCATCATCGTCCTTCAGCATCCGCGGGTGCCGCTGCCGGTGATCCGTCTCGTTTGCTTCTTCCAGCTCGGGCTCAGGCTCGTTCGAAGCCTGGGAGCGAAAGGTCGCCACCTCGATGATCTCATTCTGGTAGTGGATGTGCGCGAGACGAAAACGCCGCCCGACAAGACGACAGTTGCGGAACATCCGCTTCACCTCGCCAGGAGTGGCGTTGGTTACCACGTCGAAATCCTTAGGCTCTCGTCCGAGCAGGAGGTCGCGCACACAGCCGCCGACGAGATAGCCGACAAAGCCGTTATCTTTCAGGCGGTAGAGAGTGCGCAGGGCGTTCGGGCTCATGAGTTTTCGGGAAATCCCATGTTCCTGCCGGGTGATGATGACCGAGCAGCTCTTTCCCTTTTTCATCCTGTTGCCGCCACCTCTTCTTCTTTGACGTTCCACCTATAAATTGGGCCGGTTTTTGGGGAGAACTTTTAAAATGACACAATCCACAATAGTAATCTAAAGTTAAACTCACTCAATCCCACTACAAAATCCTTCGAAAAACTCACGAGGGCCTGGCTCCGACCCCTGACGGAACAGTAATAACGGCCCAAATTTTCCGAACTAGGCAGAGTATTAATATATTCCACCCCTAATTAAATACACCCCGGAATTTTCCCCTCTCATTGTGCGCCGGGCAGCGAGGGTCAAGAGGTCTCGTTCGGTGTCGGGTCGTTTACTTTGTCCCGCCTTGCTGCATCCTGTTCCCGATCTCCTGCACCTTGGGGTTGGCAAGCAGCTTCATGACATCGGGGTTGTTCAGCAGGGCGCCGAAATCCCCGGCCTGGATCGCGCGCAGCACCGTCGGATCTTTCAGGAGCGCCTGCATCTGCGGGTCACTTTGCAGAGCGCGGACGAGCGCCATGGTCCCTTCGTCATTCTGCATCCGCTCCTTCAACTGCTCAACCTGGGGGGCGATGGAGTCGCCGGCATCGGCGCCCTGCCCGGCAGTTGCCGAGGGAACGGCGCTGCCGCTGTTCGCGGTCGGAGCGGTATCCATGTCGAGGGGGGTGGCGCTTTTCCGGTAGAGGGCCGGGATCTCGACGAGGGTATCGGAGAAGTGGACGGTCCCCTCCCTGTCGGTCCATTCGTAGGTTTCCGCCTGGGCGACGGACGCCGCCAGCAGCAAGATGAAGAAAATCTTTTTCATGGTCCCTGCCTGTGATGGTTTTTTTATCCTTAAAACTATTGATCCCTCGGCGAGTCATTTGTTGACCCTTATTATCCTTCAGAATCAACAAAAAAGGGTATAATCTCCTAAATTAGTTGACCTTACCCTTCAACTTATGCAGATCCTCATCAAAAGAGATCACCTCGAGACCAGCAATCCTCGATTTTGCCGCCAAGATGCAATCGACAATCGAGATTGAACTTTCACCATAGAGCTTTAATGCCTCACGCAGATCAGCCTTGTCCGAATTTACAAACCCAGGATAACGCAATACACCATACAGCTTCTCGACGATCTCGGTCTTCGGTACCTTGTAGTGAGTACCTTCAAGGATGTACACGCACTCTACCAGCACGCTTTCGAGCAATAGCGCTGCTTTATCTCCCGATCGAATTCCATCGAATATCGGTTTCAATATCTCCACCTGTTCCGGGATGTCGTCCAAGATATGGCGCAGTACCGCGTTGGTGTCCACCAGGCAATCAGGATGTTTCTGCATTCGCCGCCTCTGCCCAGGCTTCTTCTCGAATTTCTTTAAAGGACTTATCCGGTAGATCCTTTTTGGCATATTGAGCCAAACTGCCGGCCATATTCTGAATTGGGTTTATCACAATGACATTGCCGACAACAGTAAACTCAATCACCTTACTCTCACCAAGCGCTTCGCGTACCACCTTAGGCAAGGTAACCTGCCCCCGGTTGGTGACTGTCGCAGTTGCAGTTGACATGATTAACCTCTCAAAAATTTACTGCATTATTTTTTTGTATTATAATGCAAATTATAAAATGTCACAATCCGCAATAGTAATCTAAAGTTACCCTCACGCAATCCCACCACAAAATCCTTCGAAAAACTCACGGGGACCGGGCTCCGACCACTGAGGGAACAGTAATAATGGTCCAAATTTTCCGAACTAGGCACATATTCCTGTATGATCTGAACACTAATTGCCGTAATGAGTCCGTCATATATGGTAGTTATGTTAAACATGACGGATTCCGTTACCTGCGTTTCCTCAACCCCGCACACCCTCTTGCCATTTTATCCTGTACTATCAAACCATTACACTCTCAGAATCTACAACTCTTCTCTGGCGCGTTATTTGCGATGGACCTTACTTGCAAACGTGGTTGGCCGGGCACAGTGCAACTAAAGGTACGTTATGATGAACCATACTGACGGATGGATGGGTGGCTTGGTTGGCGGACAGATGTGGATTTGGGTGGTGCTCGCCGTACTGGTGGTGATCGTAGTCGTGTTTAAATCGCTGACCAGGAAGAACTAATGGTGCATTCACGATCCACCGGCGAGTCAACTGCCAAACGGGAATGGAAACCTATTCTGATCAGATTATCTACTGAGAAAACCATGAGTCCTGTTGGGAGAAGCGAATGTCCATAACGATCAACCCGGAGAAAAGCAGCCTGATGCGAGCTGCGCCGCGCCTCATGCAGATCCTGCGAGTGCTCGCCCGACACAAGTTTTTTGGTGCCCTCCGCGGCAAGAGACATTGGCCTCCACCGAAAGAGGTACGGGAAACCTTTGAGGAGCTGGGGCTGACCTTCATCAAATTCGGACAGGTGCTCGCGTTGCGGCGAGACCTGTTGCCGGACGCCTATATCGATGAATTGGAGCTGCTACACGACCAGTTGCCAGCCATGAGCATGAACACGGTGCGCGCACGGGTAGAATTTGAATTGGGCGCCAAGTTGACGAAGTTGTTCTCAGCGTTCAGTGAGACGCCGCTGGCCGCCGCCACCATTGCCCAGGTGCATGAGGCGACCTTGCAGGACGGGCGTCACGTAGCCGTGAAGGTGCAGCGGCCCGGCCTAAAAAGGATGATCTCGAAGGACATCGCGGCACTGACCTACCTGGTGGCACTGGGTGAAGGACTCTTTCCGCGTCTGCGCGCCCTCGACCTCCCGGTAGTGGTGCGCGAATTTGCCAACAGCCTGAGCCGGGAAACCGATTTTAGTCGCGAAGCGCATTCAATAGTGCTTTTTCGCTCCGCACTGGCAGATGTCTCCGACCTCTGGATTCCAGATGTCGTGGCGGAGTGTTCGAGCGGAGGCGTGCTCACGATGGAGTACTCACCTGGCGAACGGGTGGACCTCTACGCCAAACTGCACCCGGAAGCAATGCCTCAGTCGATCTACACACTGGTACGGCTGATGTTGCAAACCATATTCGAAGGAGGGTTGTTTCACGCCGATCCGCATCCCGGCAATGTCTTCGTTCTTCCCGACGGGCGACTATCTCTTCTCGATTTCGGGATGACGGGCGAGCTTGACGAGCCGATGCGCGAATCGCTGACACTCCTCTTGGAAGCGGTCGTCAAACGCGATGCGCGGGCCGCCACCGAGGCATATCTGGAAATGGCTCCGGAGAGCGAAAAGGTCAACCGTGCGGCGTTGTTGGTGGACATAAAGGCAGCGCTCTATGAAATCCACAAGGGCGACCTGGCGGATGTTTCAATCGGTGATGCGTTCAACTCACTGTTGCGAGCCGGGAGCCGGAACGGGGTTCACAATCCCGGCGAGTTTTTTCTGCTCACCCGTGCTTTTATCATACTGGAATCGCTGATCCGCCAACTCGCTCCGAATCATAATTATATGGAATCCTTTCGCGAAGAGATATCTCGCCTGACCTCGCAACACTTCTCACTGACGCGGATAAAGGAAAAGACAACCACGTTTGCGCGCGAAATGGAGCGTTTGATAAGTGGTGCCCCCGGCGACACGCGACGCATCCTCCGACGCATCGCCGAAGGCAATCTGGGCCAAGTACAGGCTCCGGCTGTGGAGGCATTGGGAGAACACCTCATTCGCAATCTTGAGAGACTCGCCGGAGCCATCGCTTCGGGGGCGCTCGCGGTCGGCGGCTCGATGCTGTTGATGACTCCGATGGGGGGCTGGCATGATGCCCTCGGCTTAATAATGGTTGTCAGCGGTATTTTCGGCATGTTCAGCATCCGTATCGGTGCGTGGCTTCGCGAACGTGGCCGGAGTTGACGCTGACGCCATAGTGCAACGTCTGATAACGAAGGGGGTCTCAAGAGGACGTTGCTTGTTATTTTTATATTTTCATAATTAGCAACATAACAAGCAGCGTCCCTTCAGGCACCCTTAACTGCCCGTTTGTCAGCCTATTCGAACAGCAAGCATGGAAATCGAGCCGCCATCGACTCCCTCAATCGGAAAACTGATCTCTTCATTTTCCCTGCGAAGGCCAATTATATAGATTAAGGGCAGGTAATGCTCCGGGGTCGGGATAGAGAGCATCGCATCACTTCCTAGCCCCTCGTAAGCGATAACCTGGGCATCATCACCTTTGAGCATCAACTCCCGCACTTGCTTCTCGAAACGCACAGCCCAGTCAAAAGCTTGAACCCCATTGTTCTCCCAGACGTAGCAATACAGATTATGAACGAGGTTGCCGCTTCCAATGACCAGAATGCCCTCCTTCCGCAGTGACAAAAGCCGTTTTCCCAATTCATAGTGGAAAATGGGGGGTTGTCTACTGTCGATGCTGAGCTGCACAACTGGAATATCGGCCTTCGGGAAGATGTGAGTCAGTACCGACCACGTTCCATGATCAATCCCCCAGCTTTCGTCAAGTTTCACAGAAACCGAGTATAAAAGTTCTTTGACGCGCCCGGCAAGCTCAGGACTTCCGGGTGCAGGATATTCGACCTCGTACAGCTCTTTTGGAAATCCGCCGAAATCGTGGATTGTGCGAGGCGCAGAATTGATAGTTACCGCACAGCCTGGAATGTACCAGTGAGCGGATACGGCCAGTATGGCCTTGGGATGGGGAATGGCAGTGCCGAAGGTCGCCCAACTGTCAGTGTAGACATTTTTCGATATTGCATTCATCGGATTGCCATGTCCGATGAAGAGAGCCGGCATCATTTCAGTCATTGAAAAATCTCTCCTTGATTTCTCTAACGGTGTCTCAAGAGGACGTTGCTTGTTAATTTTATATTGTCATAATTAGCAACATAACAAGCAGCGTCCCTTCATGCACCCGGTGACATTCTTCGGGAGGAACGGGAAATCTCCGTTTTCCTCTTGACATTACTTATCATGGATGTCCTTTATTGTCCACCTGAGGCTTCCACCCAACTCTTACTTATACATTCAAACATAATGCAATTTATTGCTTCTTCGGCCATGTTTATAATTTTATTATGTCCCTGGAATAATCCCTGCCGTCTTTTTGCCGAGCGAGTTCGAGTTCTGCGACCGAGAGGTCGCTAAGGCGTTGCTCCCACTCGCGTTCCAGTGAGCGGGCCACGAGACGGTTTTCCG
>PLSV01000064.1 GCA_003165235.1 Syntrophobacteraceae bacterium | reverse complement strand
TCCTCCGTGGAAATCCAGGCTAGACGCCGATGCACTATCCGTCATGTCTTCCCTGCAAGCAGCGCTTATCGAATCCGACATCAAGAACACTGAAGCTAATTCATGGATTGACAGACTGACGCCAAAGAAAAAATGGTACCAAAACTGGCGAGAGTTGGTACAGCAGGGGTTCGCTGATCTACCCGCCGAGTCCGGTCGGCCTGACCTCTATCCGCTTGAATCTACCGCCTTTCAGTCAATACTCAACCGGCTGCCAAGATGCTCTAATCCTTTCAGCCGTGAGTTGGTCATTTTAGAGTTGGCCGCCTTTGAAGCTTACTGGCCTATGATGAATGAGAAAAAAGATTGGGCGAGCTGGCTTCGGGGCCTCACTGAATTTACGCCTTCACTTGATAAAGAATTAATAATCAAATCTTTGGAGGATGCTTGTCAGCAGCTTGGATTACCTAAAGACAAGTGGTCTCTGTTTCGATCAGAACTCCAGAGTGTGAATCGGTCATTTTCCGGAGATTGGAAGAGGGTTGCCATTGTCGCCGGGGTTA
This sequence comes from Syntrophobacteraceae bacterium, assembly GCA_003165235.1. Taxonomy (GTDB): domain Bacteria; phylum Desulfobacterota; class Syntrophobacteria; order Syntrophobacterales; family Syntrophobacteraceae; genus SbD1. Next base: position 3,856 of record PLSV01000064.1, on the reverse strand, counting down.
CCACGGCAGCGGCGGGAGCGGGAGCGCTAACAGCGGGGATGGCTCTTCCACTTATTGGCGGTTTTGTTGGTCACGCGTGGATGGGTCTTGCAGGCGCGGCTGCTGTCAAGGCCGGACTTGCCGCTTTGGGCGGCGGGTCCATCGCTGCGGGGGGACTAGGGATAGCAGGCGGGACCGCCGTGGTAGTTGGAGGCGGTGCATTGCTTGGTGGTATTGGGGGTTATTCAATTGCAGCGGTGATGAATCCTGCTACCGTTCTGATTCAGGCCGTCAAGATAGAGGTTTTTCTGAAGTGCATTGTAGCAGAATGTGAAAATGCAAAACCTATCATCAATGATGTGCTCAGCCAGCTCGAAGCTTCCATTACGTCTATGAGCGACGAGCTTAAGAAAGCTCGCCTCGATCCCAAGATTGAGAAAAATTCCATTGCTGACAGAGAGAGAATGATCGAAATCCTTGGGACATGTTCGAAGCGCTGCTGCGCTTGGGCAAAAGAGAAAGGCTTCCTTTATGATGGTGGATCAGTAGTCGAAGGTACGGCTGAGGCAGACTGGGCGACCAAAAACGGCATTAAGCCGACCGGTTCAAGCGCGGTAGAAGGTCTCCAAAAAATTGGTAATTCTGCCGAGCAATTCCTCCTGTATACCGCTGGTGGCATTGGATCAGGAATTTTAGAAACTGGCAAGAGATTGGGACATCTTGTCAATGCTGCTGGTGCTGCTGTCTGGGGTATAGCCGATGTTGGCAGAACTGCGGAAGAAAGTACCTTAGAGGCTCACGAGACAACCAAAGAAGGGCTGAAAAAAGCCACGGAAACCATTGTCAATGCTGCTGGTGCTGCCGTGCATGGTGTAGCAGATGCGGGTAGTGTGGGAGAGAGTACCGCTCCATGGACGAAAAAAGCGGCAGATACTCTTGCAGTCGAGACGACCCAAAGGAGTTTAAGCGGGATAAGAAAAACAACTAAGAAAATCGGTTCGATTTTTTCAAGAAAAAACAGTTAGGAGAGGTAAGTTATGAAAAAATTAACTCTGCTCCTGTTCTGTCTGCTCCTGGCGGCGTGTGTAAGTGCGGGGGTGGAAGTCACTCAAAACCAAGTAGCAAGCCTCCAAAAAGGCGTGACCACCTATTCTGACGTTGTTGCGCGGTTCGGAAAGCCCACATCCGTAATGCTCCGTAGCGATGGTTCGAAGATCGTTTCGTACGTCTACGTTCACAGTCAGGCCCGACCACAGAGCTTTATCCCGATTATCGGCCCGTTTGTCGGCGGGGCCGACGCCAAATCAAACGCTGCTACCCTCGTTTTCGATAACAATGGGATTTTAACTGACTATTACGCTTCTGAAACAAACGTTGGGGCCGGAACCGGGGCTGCTGGCGGGACATACAGGGAGCAAACTGACCAGCCTCGAGAGGCCACACAACCGTAGTCAATACCTGGTGGACAAGAGACTTTCCCAAAAAAGGAGATACTTCCCATTGATGGCCCATCATTGAGGAGCCGACAATGAAAAGTTTCAGGTTACTGCTCATAATGGCGTTCCTGGTCGGCTTAGTCTCAATCGCTGTCGCCCAAGAAACCATCTCCCCCGAGGATGCTGCTAAGTTCATCGGCCAACAAAAAACGGTATGCGGAACAGCGCCAGTGCTCATTTTGCAGCCAAGTCAAAGGGGCAGCCGACCTTTATCAACCTCGACAAACCTTATCCCAACCAGGTATTCACTGTGCTTATTTGGGGATCGGACCGGGGCAAGTTTGAAAAGCCGCCCGAAACGCTCTATTCCGGAAAGGAGATTTGCGTAACTGGGATGGTGCAAAGCTACCAAGGCCGTCCTGAAATTATTGTGAAGGATCCCTCGCAGATTAAGTTGAAATAGCTTAATCACCTAGTGTCGGCAACGCGACACCAAGACCCACGCCAGTTAACATATTAAAATCATTTTAGCTATGCACTCCGGCCACATCGGGATTTCTCACAGTGGCAAAGCGGTGCCTACAGGCCAGAAGACAACAAGGAGCATTAGCGAGCGATATATTTATTTAAAGTAACCGGAATCATAAGTGCGAGCGACAAGGCATTTACCTACCAACGTATACGACCGCCACCTGCCGAGTGCTTTTCAAACCTGACTTACTATTTTCAGCTTCATTTTGAAGCGGCGGTGTAAAGGGGGATAGAGTCTGGCTACGCCCTCGTCAACATATTCCGGCTAGTGTTCGAGTGGCCGCATAGCTTGAATCAGCCTCCTAGACCAATCCATCAGCCCCTCTGTTTCAGTGCTTCCACGTCTTGGACCGGCTATTCTCAGTTTCAGCCGTCAGTTCTCTTGCTTGGGTTACGATCGACCGTACCTTTTGCGCGTTCATCCCCGGTATTTTCTCTAACCGTGCTTTTCCGCAGCAGCAACTTTGGCAATCGTGTTATAGTTAGATTCGATCAATCGCCGTGATAGGACTTCCCCTATCCCTTTAAGTTTTTGGAGTTCCTTCATCCCTTTATTCATAGCATCCTCCCCTAATTTTTTCCCAGCCGGCCAAGTCTTACAATCCATGCGGCCAGCACAAACGACAAAGGTATCCACGGCATGCCTCATCAAAGGAGGGCTTATTTGACGATTGGATTATTTTCGGCTCATCGCGGAGTGGTGTGATAGCGTCACTCCATGTCCGCTCGCCTGAGGTATCGAAGGGCGAGCCAACTATTCTCACTTCGATACCCTTCGGCTCGAACGGTGTGCTTGAATCACGCTAATCCTCGATGCGCCTTATTCTCTTACCGACTCGTGCGTCATGCAAGGCCACAGACAAGCCCACTCATACGAGAACGCCAAGAAGCAGCAAAAGGCTAGTCGTTAAAACCTCCTTGACTGCCCCCTTCTGAAACAATGTTGCCCAGAGCGCCTCTATGCTACGACTCTGCCTCATAGATCATTATCAAATTGCAGGGGCCAAGCCATAAACCTGGCGTAGACCCGGGGCCTTTGGCCCCGGACTGCCCGCTTCATGCAATCTCTTTAATGCAAGTTTACTGCAAGAATTCGTAAGAATCTGGGAAAGCTGCCACCTGCCTTCCTCCGCTTCACACTTCTACCTCAGTTAATCCCGATTACTTACATGCGGAGAGGCATTCCTGTTCACGTTCCCGAGCCCATTTGTCGCATTTGTTGTGGTGTGGGTGGTGCGGCTCATTGCACTCGACCAAACTTTGACTATAATGGTCACGACAATGACTGACACAATGCTCTGGCGGCGCCTCTGTGGTGGTGGTTTTCATGGAACTCGAGGAACTCTCGGAGGAACGATTCTCCTGTACTGGCGGCGGCGGATCCGTCCACAACGGATCTCAAGGGAAAATGATGAAAAGAGTTGATTTCATGAAAACTAATTGCACGCCTTGGGTAAGGGCAATCGCAGTAGTCGTCTTGGGATTTTGTTTAGCGTCCTGTGTAAACAATTCACCACCCGTCCCGGAGGCGCATTATTCCACGAAAATAGTCGGGCGCTGGCAAGGCACGGTTGGCGATGTGAAAGAGACAATGTCAATCGATGGTGATGGCACTTTCGTTTGCCAAATACATCCTATGGGGTTCATTGCTAATACTCTTTCTCAAAGTGTAACAGGAACGATTCGCGGAACGTGGAAAATCACCGGCGCAATTATCACGCTGAGAATCACTGGTGCGAAAAACGAGCTTTTGGGCAACAGGGTTGCTTCAAGCACGATCGTGGCGTTTAAGGAAGACGAACTTGTATTAAAATCTGATCGTGGAGAGACCTCGTCCTTCCAGCGAGTGGGCGCGAGGACGGCATCCCCGCAGCAGCAGGGGATGCCGTCCGAGACAACTATGAAGGTGA
>PLSV01000155.1 GCA_003165235.1 Syntrophobacteraceae bacterium | reverse complement strand
AACCCGATCATAGTGAGGGTTCGGGGGGGTAAAGCTCCCCGAGCTTTTCAGCTTTTTTTGGTACTCACTAGAACGCAACTTCGTATTAATTGTCTTTTTGTGTCATCCTGGAGATTTGAGGAGTCGCGTCATCTATATGGAACATGGAATATCGGCCCGGATCGTTAGCAGGCGCCAGCATAGAACATTCATCACCCAAAACCAGGAGGAGCTATAAGATGGCGAATATTCTCGTACTTTACTACAGCATGTATGGCCACGTAGAAACTATGGCGAAGGCGGTCGCCGAAGGCGCCAAAAGCGTTGAAGGCACCCAGGTCACGATCAAGCGCGTGCAGGAACTGATGCCGGAGGACATGGCGCGCAAGGCCGGAGTAAAACTCGATCAAGCTGCGCCGATCGCCACAGTTGATGAACTGCCGGGCTATGACGCCATCATCTTTGGCTCGCCAACCCGCTTCGGCAACATGTGCGCGCAGATGCGCAGTTTTCTGGACCAGACCGGCGGCTTGTGGTTCAACGGCAGCCTGGTTGGCAAGGTGGGCAGTGTCTTCACATCGACCGCCACACAGCACGGCGGACAGGAAACTACGATTACTTCCTTTCATTCGACGCTTCTGCATCATGGTATGATCATTGTGGGCGTTCCCTATTCCTGTCAGGGACTCATGAACATGAGCGAAATCACGGGTGGATCGCCTTATGGCGGGGGGACGCTCGCCGGTCCGGACGGCAGCCGGCAACCTTCGGAAAACGAGCTCGCGATCGCCCGCTTTCAGGGAGCTCACGTGGCCAAAATTGCCGGGAAACTCTCGGCATGAGCCTGACCGCCGGTCCAGCCGGCGCCCCCAAAAAAACGGGGGCGCATCTGGACCGGGAATCGTTTTTGACCCTTCTGGGGAATCTCATTCGGCTATGCCCCCGATAAGAAATGGAAGCCTGTGCCCGATCCACGCGAACAGGACAACCGGCCCGCATCGGACGGCCATCGATTGACAAATGAGGCGGCAGACATGACTCGGCATGTGGACTTCTTGCTCGTGGGCGGCGGCCCGGCCGGCGCGACCGCCGCCGAGACTTTGCGTGCCGAAGGGGCCGATGGCTCGATTGCGATTGTTGCGGCGGAGAGGGCGCTGCCTTACTTCCGGCCGCCACTTTCAAAGCAGTTCCTGCTTGGCCGCCAGACCCGAGATCAACTGGAAATCTTCCATGAGGCTGAATACCGGGAACAACGAATAGACGTCCTGACCGGCGTACGGGCGCTGGCGCTGGATCCCGAGGCTCAGGTCGTGCGCACCGACTCGGCGGGCGCGCTCCACTACGGTAAGCTCCTGATCGCTACCGGCTCGCGCCCCAAGCGGTTGGATGTCCCCGGCGCCGCGTTGTCCGGCAGCTATTACCTGCGCACTGCGGCCGACTCAGAGGCCATCAAAGCGGCTGCGGAAGGGGCCTCTCACGCGGTGGTTGTCGGAGGGAATTTCATGGGCATGGAACTCGCCTCCTCACTAACGCAAAAGGGTTTGTCGGTAGCCCTGATCGTCCAGGGGGAGGCGCTTCTAGATACGCTCCGGGCGCCTGTGATATCGGCGTTTTTCCTCGAGTACTTTCAAAAACGCGGGGTAAAGATCGTCTTCGAGGACGCGGTGGGCGAATTTCAGGGGGACCACATTGTGGAGCGCGTGGTGACAGGCGCCGGACGGACCTTTCCTTGCGATTTGGTGGCCCTGGGCATCGGCGTTACGCCGGAAACCGAATTCCTGCAAGACAGCGGCGTCGCTGTTGACGATGGCGTTCTCGTGGATCGATTCATGCACACCAACCAGCCTCACGTCTTTGCCGCAGGCGATGTGGCTAATTTTTCCGACCCGGTTTTCGGTATTCGCCGGCGCGTCGAGCACTGGGATAATGCCGTCAAGCAGGGCCGGCTCGCGGCCAAGAATATGCTGGGGCAGCGACAGCCCTATGGCGAGGTCACCTACTTTTTCTCCGATATCTTCGACTTGACCTTCGAGTTCTTCGGTTGCACCCATGGTGTCGACGAACTGATCGAACGGGGCTCGCTGGAAGAAAAATCGTTTGCCCTGTTCTACCTGAGAGACAACGTACCCCGGGCGCTTTTCTCGCTCGGGCGGCCTGCGCAGGAGACAAAGACGATAGAGTCGCTTATCAGCAATCGGGTGGACCTTGCGGCCTTTAAGCACCGGCTAACCGATAAGGATTTCCCGTTAGAAACAATTCCAGCCCAGACTGTTTTGGTCTTGCAGGGCGGCGGAGCTCTGGGAGCTTTCGAGTGCGGAGTAGTAAGCGCCCTTGAAGAAGCCGATGTTTATCCCGATATCATCGCAGGCGTGTCCATCGGCGCCTTCAATGCGGCCGTCATAGCAAGCAACCCGAAGCACGCCTCCGCGGCGTTGAACGCCTTTTGGGAAGATCTTGCGCTCGATATGCCGACCGTGCCGGACGAAAGGTTACAGCAGATGCTCTTGTCCTGGCGCACTCTTTTTTTTGGTTCCCCGCGATTTTTCCGGCCGCGATGGTTCATGCCGGTCAAGGACCTTTCGGACCTGCCTGTAAACTGGACGAGTTACTACGACCCTTCCCCGGTGAAGGAACTCCTCCTTAAGTACGTCGATTTCACCCAGCTCAAGAACAGCCCCGTGCGTCTTCTGGTGAACGCGGTCAACGTCGAAACGGCAGATCTCGAGACCTTCGACAGCTACGTTGACGATCTCACGCCCGACCACATCGTGGCCAGCGGAAGTCTGCCACCNNGTGAGCAACTCACCTTTAGACCAGGTGGTCGAACGCTGTGGCGGAACCAATAAGCGCGTATTCATCATAGACCTCTATCCCAGCAAAAAGCCTTTGCCCAAAACCCTCAGAGGCGTCATGGCGCGGCGTGACGAGATAGTCTATTCGGAAAAGGTCCGCAAGGATATGCGTACTCGTGAGATCGTCCGCGACTACCGCGGACTGATCGCCGAAATCTTGATCTCCGTGGATCCCATGGCCGCCGGGCAGATCAAACAGAGACCCCGTTATATCCAACTGATTGGCGACATGGCCCCGATGACGATCACCCGCATTATCCGCGAGGGTGAGGATGGAGAGCCGCAGTCCAAGGAATACGACTTCTCCAGGAAGTCCATCGAAGAACTTAAACGGGCAGGCTATCGCGCTGCTAGAGAAGCGCTGAAAAGCTAACCTGCTCCCGACCATCCTCTATTATCTATTTTTCCATCCGGCGCGCGTGCCCGAGTATGTGGAATCCTCGGGGCCGCCTATGTCGGCGCATTCGAGATGAGCATAACCTATGTGATGTGGCTCCTGGCTTTAAAGCGTTCTGAAAACACGGCCAAGGTCGCAGGCTTGATTTTCGCCTCTCCGTTTATCTCCTTGATGCTCATACATTTCTTCGTGGGAGAGCCGATACGGGGATCGACAATAGCTGGACTTGTTTTGGTGGTCGCAGGTCTTCTCGTCCAAAATTACGGATTCCGCCTGAGATTTTGAAATCAGCGGATGCCCCCGGGGAGCAGGACGAATACAGCTATGATTGTCCGCATCAGGACTTTCCGCCGAGATAAACCGACTGGACCTACGGATTTGAGAGTAGAGCGTACGATACGGAAATGATTCAGAATCAAGACCCGAAGGCCAATCCGCATGATTTCAATGGGTACTCATTGAATCAGACGGAAAAGGCATGGTGGAGAGAATGGAATGACAGGGCTTTGAGCAGAATCTGCGAGCTATTTCCGAAAGACCTGAAACTCCTTACCGCACTCGATCCACATCTTCTAATAAATCTTAACCGTAGGGACTCCGAGTAACTTCCCCTCCCAAGCCATAATGGTGGTAAAGGATAACTTTGATTGGACATTCTCGCTCCCACATTCCGGGCGCTTCGCCTTTACTCGTGGATCTTGAATAATTATGGCTCGACCTCCCTTTGCAGAATGATGTCGTTTCTGTTGCCGATCTGAGTTGCGAACAGCCAAATGTGGATTAAATTATTATGTCTGCATATTGAATGTCAGGCAGGAGGCATCATCTCAGTGGCCTGGAGATGTCTCGCTCAACATGCCGTTATTACGGATGTATGCAACGCAACTACCTGATCCTGATCCCAAAGGCATAATTAATCAATTGAAAAAAGGAGCGATGTAATGAAAAAAATTATGCTAATCAGCGTAGCACTTACTCTGCTGGTTGCGGGGAGCGTGGTCGCTCAGGAGTTTACCCTGAAAAGCGACGATTTGAGAGGACAGTTGACCCAGACTCAGGTGTTCTCAGGATTTGGATGTAGTGGAGAGAATATTTCGCCCTCTCTGAAATGGATTAATGCGCCCAGCGATACAAAGAGTTTTGCGATTACCGTGTATGATCCTGACGCTCCTACAGGAAGCGGATGGTGGCACTGGGTTATTTTTAATATTCCGGCTGATGTCAATGAATTGAAAGCGGATGCAGGACGGATTGAAAAGAATCTGGCCCCCGCAGGGAGTATTCAAAGCGTAACAGACTTCGGCAAACCGGGATTTGGCGGTGCCTGTCCTCCACAGGGAGATAAGGCGCATCGCTACATCTTTACCGTCTATGCTCTTAGCATCGCAAAACTAGATTTGGACGAGAAAACGCCCCCCGCAATGGTAGGGTTTGTTTTGAACAGCCACACGATCGCCAAGGCGTCTCTCATAGCATATTACCAGCGGTAAGAGTGGCGTGGTGGGACTATTACATTGGCGATCGGGTAAGGGACGGCATTAAAACGTTCCTTACCATACCATTCCGCATGTGGCTTCGCACGGAGCGGTTCAGAGCAATCATCGGGCCGTATGCGGCTAGCAGGTGCTGCTCCTGATAATCAACAAGATTTGCCCATGACGAAATCATCCTTGAAGTTCCAGGGAAGATAGCATGGGAAGTTGCTGTCATTCTCAAGGAGACCATGGTTCAGGCCGGCAAAGCTTATCTCAGTAGAGTTCCGGTTGAGGTGGAGGTTATGATTGGGGATACATGGGCAGAGAAGTAGACAAAAGGGTTCAGGACAAAGAAAGGCATCGTCGCTATACGCCTGGCGCACTATAACTTTGTTCATTTCGCATTGGCAGCCGGCATTTGGCGCAACTAACCTTCAGACTGTCCGGCGAGGACAATACAGGTCTAATTAACCTTGTTTGACTAATTGCCTCTTTCGCGTCTTCGCGTCTTCGCGTGAAAAAAAAGAATCCACGCCTGAAGGGAATGGCTGCGCCAGATCTCACGCGAGACCCGAAGACACACGAGTTACATGGCGCGGGTCTAAACAGGACCCTGCGCATTGGCGGGATATCGGGATTCTTCGCCGTGAGCGCCTGCTTGTCTCAGCATGTGTGCGTGGTTAGGGTATAAGACACAGAGTGACGCTTGATCGTCGATCCTGGCGCTCCACATCACTGAGTATGTTGAACCGTTGATCGATTTGTATCATAAATCGGCGTTAACTGCAGGCAAAGCCGACCATGAACTGGCCTTAACCAAATGGATGCGATGAACGTTAACTCCTCTACGATTCGAATTTTTGCGGCGACACTGTTCGCAATCCTACTTGTCGCCATGCCTGTAGCTGCGCATAACAAATACGACCCCGGCGCCGCGCGCACCGAGATCAAAATCGCCGGCGCCAGTCCTTACACAGGTTCGCACTCGGAATACGGCGTGGGCTTTAAGCTGAGTGGAGCATTTCTCGATACCGGAGATTTCTATCCCGCAGACCTCTCGTGTTCAAAGCTTGGCAATGTGGCGGCCCACCTGGGATGTTTCGGACTGGCTGTTTTACGCGATGACGACTTGCGAAATGTCCGCGCCTTCAAATCCAATTTAATCGACGCCAGACTCAATGAAACCACCCCCCAAAGAGCCAATCTCGAAGGCGCCAACCTGCAAGGAGCCAACGTAGAAGGAGCCGGCCTGCTGGGAGCCAACCTGCGAGAAGCCAACGTACAAGGAGTCGACACACAAGAAGCCAACCTACGAGGAGCCAACGTACAGGGAGTCGACCTGCTGGGAGCCAATCTCGAAGGGACCAAAAGCGAAAAATGAATTTACTTGCGGAAAGCTCCCACATCTAAAGAAGAGTAAATGGACCGAGGGAGTTGCAGTCGGGAGCAGCGACTTTGTCGAGACCCTGACCCGGACAAACCGGAACCGGAAAGGTCACGAAGAAACGTAAATAGAACAAGACAGGTAAGAATTTCGCCGCATCCCTTGTAAAAACAACCTCACCCTTCCCTCTCCCAGGCGCCTGCGCTCCAAGTTCAGACACGAAGACAACGAAAGCCACGAAGAAATTTCTTGCCAGAAAAAGCACAAATTCCGATTTAAGTTCCTGAGGTGCTCACCATTCAATATTCATTGCGAAACCCGGTATCGGTTTTTCACCCTTCCTCGTTCACTGCTTTTTGCCGCTTGTCGTTGCAGTTTTGCACACCGGAATCAGCCCCGCTATAATATTGCCGGCTGATTGCAGAACTCGAGTGGAATTTAGGGTTTTGTTTTTTCACCGCTCACCGCTCCTCGCGTAGCGATAGACCAAGAGGAATTATTTTCTTTTGTTTTTTCCACCCACGATGAATTTATCCTGACCTTGGAAGGACGATTCACTGTTCTCTTTGCCGTTTCTGGTTGCCGCTTCTATTGCCGTTTCTGGTTGCCGCTTCTGGTTGCCGTTTGGTAAGGCGAAATCACAGTGTAGTACAATATTGCAGGATTAGAACAAATTGAGGAATTTAGGAATTGAAGAATTTGACTGCTCACCATTCACGATTCCTCGCGAGGCGATAGAACCAGGAGGAATTATTTTTTTCTGCTCCTCGCGTAGCGATAGAACCGAGAGGAGTTATTTTTTGTTCCTCACTGAATTAAATCCGCTGCATTTGCCCTGCATTTTCAGCGAGAAGCGCTCCTTGAAAACCGAATAGTGGTCGAATAACCGAGGACAGAGACAGGATGCCGGACTGCCGTCTTCCCTCCTCTCCATTCGCCCTTGTTCTTTCTGTCTGTTCACTCTTCACACCTCGCACTTCACTTTTCACTTTTCACCCGCTGACTGCTGTCTCGCTGAATTTCCGCTGTTTTCGCAGAAAATTAAATCAAACCTTTCAACAAAATCAATGACTTGATGGACCGGCCCCTGTATTTGGCCTGTATTTACAGGGAAGCGAATTGAGGGATTGAGGAATTAAGGAATTAAGGAATTTGATTTCCCCCGGCTCCCCGCTCCCCGCTCCCGGCTTCCCGCTTCCCGCTTCCCGTATCACTGCTCACCGTTCACCTGCAGAGGCGCGGCATAGTCCGGTCAGGAAGATAACGCACAGATCCACGGGTCTGACTTAAAAAGTTTGTGCTGGCGGCGAGAAGTCGTTATAGTAAAAATATTGAAGAAGTGGAAAAAAATCCAACCGGTCTGATTAAAAGGAATCGATAATGGGATTTGTTTACAGGGGATATTTACTCAGGTCAAAATCTATTCAGCTTGTCGACAGTAACCGCTGGACCTTGCAAGTCACTGTTTCCCTTCACAAAGATTCAAGTGGCGAACCGAAAGAGCAAACTTTCTCCTCCGAAAACACCTTCTCGAGCAAAGAAATGGCGGATATGGAAGGCATCATATTTGCGCGGAAGATAATTGACGGCGAGATCCCTGAATTGTCAATCGATCCTCTCTGAAAATTATCCACAGACTGAAAATCTTCATATCTCAAAAGCTCACCGCGTCCAGGTCATATACTCAAGCGATAAAAGGCGGCCGGCGGTTCAACCTTCCGGCAAGCCGCGTTTGCCTCAACGCTCCGAACTCCAGGCGCCTCTGATTCCATAATTCCGTTGAGCCCGCGCCGCATAATTCATGTGGACCTGTTCAAAATCGGGCCGCAGGTTTCTATCTCGACATCACGTCACTATATTAGAATGCTGCTGCACGGAATTGCTCAAAGAGGAAGAAGCCACATGGATGGTCGGGTCAGGATTTGCGCAAAGTCAACGGAGGAAATGCTAAACGTAAAGGAGGCGATGGCATGAACGGAGATTTCCCGAATTGGTACAGCAAAATGCGGCAACAGTATCGAGAGTGCTTTGAGGTCCTGGAGAATCTTGGTGAAACAATCAGGAAACAGGGACCGTTGGACGAAAAAACATCCCATTTGATCCAGTTGGCGGCGGCGGCGGCCATTCGTTCGGAAGGATCCGTCCACAGCCATGCCAGGAGGGCGATGAAGGCAGGAGCGACGCCCGAAGAGATCTACCACACGATAATGCTGCTCACCAGCACCATCGGGTTTCCAACCACCTCCGCGGCCTTGAGCTGGGTTTCCGACCTCGCAGGCGAGAAGAAGTGAGCCGGTTGCGCCTGCTCCCACAGGTTGGCGGGCGGCGCCAACGGCGGCGACGCCGCCGCATCGCGCATCCCGCCCCGGAAGTGTCTAGTCCGGGGGCCGGAATCCAGCGTTTTTTGGGCTGGTTAAAATCACTGGACCCCGGCCTTTGCCCATAGCCGTGAACTCTAGCGGGATGTGTCGGGACAATCTACTTACCCCGCTGCGCTCCCTCTTCGCGCCTGCGCGTCTTCGCGTGAAACCAGTCTTTGCGCCTTCAGCCTTCCGTCCTCCGCTCCGCGCTTCCTGCTTCCCGCTCCTTGCTCCTCGCTCCACTCTCTCCTTTCCACGCCTTCGCGCCTGGTGTTCTTCGTGATTGACCGAGGCCATCCTTATCACGAAGAGGGAGCCCATAGGAACTTTGTTGACAGCGCGCTATGTCCTAAATTCCTCAATTGCCCGCCGGATATAATCGTATATTCCCTCGATATCGCCGGCGTCAAAAGATCGAAACTCTTTGTCGCCCCGGAACCAGGTGATCTGCCGTTTGGCGTAACGCCGGGTGTCGCGCTTTATCTGATAGGCGGCCTCATGGATCGAAACGGCGCCCGCAATGTGAGCGGCCATCTGCCTGTATCCGAGCGACTGCATCGATTTGAGCTCCGCTGTGTAGCCCATGGCAAGGAGCCCTTCCACTTCATCTTTGAGGCCCGATTCGATCATCCGGTCGACCCTGCGGTTTATCCGTTCGTAGAGCGCCTCCCGCTCCAGGTTGATAAAGACCTTTATCGCGGGAAGAAGCTCTTCCTTGAAACCGTGGCCCTTCTGCAGGATGGATAATGGAACTCCTCCCTGGTAAAAGACATCGAGCGCCCGAATAATTCGCTGCCGGTCGTTGGGGTGAATTCTTACCGCCGATTCAGGGTCGATCCGCAACAGGTCGCTATATAGCTGCCCCGGGCCTTTAGACTTCTCATCGGCAATCAGCCTTCTTTTCACCTCGGGGTCCGAGGCGGGCCCGGGGCAAAGTCCCAGCGTCAGGACCTTCATGTAAAGGCCCGTGCCTCCCACCACCAGAGGGAGCTTGCCTCGTTCCCGTATATCTTCGATTACCGGGCCGGCGAAGTGGAGGTATCTTGCCGCATCGAAAGGCTCATCGGGGTCTACCAGGTCTATCAGGTGGTGGGGGACAATGCGGCGTTGTTCAAGGGTTGGTTTTGCGGTCCCGATTTCCATGCGGCGGTAAACCTGCATCGAATCGGCGTTTACTATCTCGGCTGAAATACGGGCGCACAGCTCGATTGCAAGCGAAGTCTTTCCCGCTGCGGTCGGCCCGGCAAGCAGGACCACCGGGAACTCGCCCCTGCGCTCAGCGCCTTTTGAAAAATCGGAAAATCTGCTCATATGTCAAGGTGTATGAAAGCGGCCGGCCGTGCGGGCATGTAAAAGGAACATCAATCGAATCGAGCATCTCGAGCAGGCGCTTTATTTCTTCTGTCTTAAGCCTGTGGCCTGCCCTCACCGACCCGTGGCAGGACGCCACCCTGGCAAGGCCGAGCAGGATTTCGCCCTCATCTGCCGGACACTCCTCTTCGGCATACCGGAGATAGTCGCGCAGCACCTCTTCGGGTTTAAACTCGGATAGACTGGCCGGGACGGCATGTATGGCGAAACTGCTTCCTCCGAAAGGCTCGATCTCAAATCCAAGATCGTGCAGGGAGGGGACCAGGCTATCGAGCATCACGGCTTCTTTTGGCAAAAGGTCCACAACGGCGGGCCGGGCAAGAAGCTGAGCGGCCTTTGTTTTCTTCTTGCTAAGGCCGCTAAAGACGATCCTTTCGTGGGCCGCGTGCTGGTCTATCAGAACAAGACCGTCCGGGGCTTCAAGAAGGATGAAAGAGTTTGCAAGCTGCCCGATGAGATTGAGGCTCGAATAGGCAAATGTCCCCGCATCCATCTCACCCTGGACCGGCGAATAGGGCGGGCCTTCCGTCCTCCCGCCTCCATCTTCCGTTCTCAGTCCTCCGCTCTCCGTCCTCCCTCCTCCATCTTCCGTTCTCAGTCCTCCGCTCTCCGTCCTCCGTCCTCCGTCTTCCGTCCTCCGTTCCCCGTCTTCCGTCCACCGGCCGGGGGCCCCTTCGGACAGATCGCCGATCTTGGATATGCCGGAAGCCGGATGTCGAAAGGATTTATTCGATCCGGGGTCCGGGGCGGGCTCTATGTTCTTTTGAGACCAGGTTCGGGGACCGAAGGGCGCCTGACCTTCGAAGGCCGTCCCCACATGAGCCGGCGCCTGCCTTTTTTGGAAAATTCCGCCTTCGTGCCTCGAAAATCCGTATGACTTCGGGCGAATCGCTGAAAGCGCCTCAAAAAGGGCGGCCCGCACAATCGATATTACTTCGCCGGGGTTTCTAAACCGGATTTCTCTTTTTGAAGGATGAACGTTTACGTCCACCTGCTCGGCCGGAATCGCTGTAAAAATAACGGCGACCGGATATTTTCCACGGGGGATCAAGGCTTCATAAGCCGTCAGAACGGTCCTCTGAAGGAGCCTGTCCCAGACGGCCCTCCCGTTCACATAAAGAAAAAGACTCTGGCCGTTCGTTCTCTGTACGTCTGGAGGCGCAAGAAAACCCGAAACGCTTATGCCCTCTTTTTCGAAATCGACCGGCCTGAGCGACCTGGCGATTTCAGGTCCGAGCACCATTGTGGCCCTGGGGAGCAAACCGTCGCACCTCAGGTGATCGCAGAGCACTTTTTCCTGGCTTTGCAACTGGAGGTGGGTCTGGGGGTTCGCCAGTGAAATGCGTAAAAACTGGTCTGTTATGTAAGCAAGCTCGGTTTCCGCTCTACGCAGGAACTTGCGCCTTGCAGGAACACAGTAAAAAAGGTCGCGCACGACCACCTGAGTGCCGGGAGGACACCCCTTTTCGCGAACGTCTTTTATTACGCCTCCTTCAACTCTTATGGATGTTCCGCAAAGGGCCTCATGTTCTCGAGTGCTCAGCTCAAAGCGGCTTACAGCCGCAATCGAGGGGATCGCCTCTCCGCGAAACCCGAGCGATGATATTGAATTCATATCCTGGGCGGACCTGATCTTGCTTGTCGCATGCCTTTCGAGCGACATCAGCGCGTCTTCGGCGCTCATCGCGCACCCGTTGTCCACTACCCGGATTTCCCGCCGTCCTCCATCGATCAGGCTTACCGAAATCCTGGAACTCTGCGCATCGATGCTGTTTTCAATGAGCTCTTTCACCACCGCCGCAGGGCGTTCGACGACCTCGCCGGCGGCGATCTGGTTGCACAGAATATCCGGTAAAATCGCGATCTTGCCCACCCGTTTCTCCAGCAACTTGAACCCTATTGACAGAAAACCTTCATTCCAGTACTAAAAAGCTGCTTCTATAATCAATTGTATCATACCCGAAATTCTCCAGGTAAAAACTGGACCCGGATTTTTCTTTTATTTAGAATCGAGAAAACATATGGATTCAAACCCCTATCAGCCGCTGGTGAATCTTTTGTCCAATATCCTCGAAGCTTATACCACAGCTTTTTTTATTTTCGATCAAAGAAACCGCCAGTTGAATCTCGTCGCAATGCAGAGCCTGAGCAAGTTCATTCCCACCCAGATTTCGCTGCCTCTGGAAGGCAGCGGGATACTTGCCCAGGTGCAAAAAGTGGGGCAAACAATTCACCTCGACAAGCTCCATGAGGCGACTTCGTCCATACCCCTCACGCTTCCTTTCTACCGTGAAGGCGAATCGCACATAAAGGGGCTCTATGCCGTCCCGGTTGCGGGCGGAGCGGGGATCCTCTACGTCGATACAAAATATGGCTGGGGATTTAACGACAAGCAGCAAAAATGGATAAAAGAGTTCGCCGAACTTCTCGGAGGATTTTTGAAAAATCAGGAAGCCGAAGAGCGGCAGGAAAACTACGCCAGGATATTCGAGGTATTGAACCGGCTCGACGAAGTCGCCTTCAAGGGCTACGCCCTTGATAACTACTGCGGGCTGTTCGCTGCCGAGTGGTCGCAGATACTTGGCATGGATTACGGCTTTCTGGTCCTAAAAGGGCCCGAGAAGAAAAGTTACCGCATCCTGGGCTGCACGGCGAATACGCCAAGAGGCCTGGCGACTCAGAGTTTTTCTCCAAAACAGGGGCTGGTCGGCTGGGTCCTGCAGAACCAGAAAAATCTGCTAATCATGCGCTTAAACCCCGCCACATCGGACCACTACCTGTTTTCTCCGGCCGAGAATCTCCCCCATCAGGGCACGGTTTGGGGAATGCGCGGTCTGACCTCGCTCGGATATGAACTTGGCCTTGTTTTCCTGTCCCGGCAGGTGGTCGACTGGAACGCCGATTCGGAGCGCGCCGTAGGGCACGCCTTTCATTTTCTTTTGCTCCTGATCGAGCAGGTCTATTACAAGGAAGAAAACGAAGCCCTGTGCTCATACGATGTCTGCACGGGTCTTTTCAGCGCCCCGGCCTTCGAATCCAGAGTCGACGGTCTTTTTCACGCCTCCATGCAGTCCAACGCTCCATTTACTCTGGGGCTCATTCAGTTTGAACCCTGGCAGATACTTACCACTAAAGTCCTGCCCAAAAGAATCAGGCAGCTTCAGCGCGACCTGGCCTCATCTCTTTGCGACGCTCTGCCTCCGGGGGTCCTGGTCGGGCAGCTCGCGCAAAACCGCTTTGGCGTTTTGTTTGCCGAAACCACCGTCCAGGAGGCCGAAAGCCAGCTTGCCGAGCTTGCCGGCCACGGAAAAATCTCACTCAAAGGAATCAAGGGAATCAGACTCCACCCCTATATCTCTTCGGCCGGTTTCCCACAGGATGCGGCAAAAATTGAGGACCTTTGGCCCCTTGTCAGCCAGAGGCTCTTTTCGGCCTTTGGACTAAAACCCGAAAAAGCCGGTTCATAAACAGTTGACCGGCTGATTCATTGTCTATAGACTCTGCTAAAAGAGGTAATGGCCCACCGCTGAGAGAACAACGCAATGTCCACGCTCCGCGAGGCGCACTGCGGTGATCGGTTACGCTGAAAAGATCAAATAGAAGGGTCATGTATGCTCGGATGGCTTCTGTCATATTTTTCAAAAGACCTGGCGATGGACCTTGGGACGGCAAACACGCTCATCTACATGCGGGGCAAAGGGGTCGTCCTTAACGAACCATCGGTTGTGGCCATAAATCACGATACCCACCAGGTTATAGCGGTGGGGCAGGAAGCCAGAAACATGATCGGCAGACACGGCCACAGGATCGTGACCATTCGCCCTCTTAAGGACGGCGTCATTGCCGACTTCGAGGTAACGGCGGTGATGATCAAGTATTTTCTGGCAAAGGTTTTGAACAAGCGCCACTTATTTCGCCCCAGGCTTGTCGTCGCGGTCCCCACCGGGATCACTTCGGTTGAGAAAAGGGCCGTAATCGAGGCCGCCGAACAGGCCGGCGCCAGGTACATACACCTGGTTGAAGAACCGATGGCCGCCGCTATCGGAGCGGGACTCCCCGTTGACCAGCCCCATGGAAACATGGTGGTGGACATCGGGGGCGGGACCACCGAGGTCGCTGTAATCTCCATGTTCACCGTGGCCTACAGCGAATCGGTCCGGGTGGCGGGCGATGAGGCCAACGAAGCGATCCTGCGCTACATCCAGCGCGAGCGCCAGATGATAATAAGCGAGGTCCTGGCCGAATCGGTGAAGATGAGGATAGGCTCGGCGATCGCCATGGGAAAACCCGAACAGATCGAGATCACCGGGAAAGAAATTCTTTCGGGCATCCCCAAGAATTTTACGGTCAGTGACGAAGAAATCCGCGAAGCGATAAAGGAACCGGTCGACGCAATCGTAGAAGCCGTAAGGCGGGCGCTTGAGAAGACCCCGCCCGACCTTGCCGCCGACATCCACGACAGCGGGTTCTGGCTTGCCGGTGGAGGAGCCCTCTTAAAGGGGCTCGACAGGCTTCTTGCCGACCACACCATGCTCAAAGTCAACATCGCAGACGACCCGCTTACCGCCGTAGCCAGAGGCGCCGGCATGGTGATCGAACATGTGGATTTCTACAGGAACGTTTTTATAAATTAGCGCTTGACCCGACCCCATGCGGCGAGGCGCCCGTTCACTACAGTGATGCCGGGCAAAGCAAGGGCTGACAGGGGGGTGGGGTGATGCGGCGAAAAGACTGACACGGGGACAGAAACAGAACTTCCTCCCCTTCCCCCATCTTTCCTTCTCCGCGTCTTGCGCTTCCCGTGTCCATCCCTCGCCGCGTCGGTCTTTACCTCTGCTTCGAAAAGGCCTGGTGGGCTGCGCTCCGCTTAGCCCACCCTACGGTCCTTTTCATCGTTTAGGGCAGCCCGCATGGACATGAAATGCTGCGGTGAGCGCCTGCGCGGCGCGCGCCTTGCGTGGCGGAGGGTCCGGGATGCGCGTGGCCAAATTTGAGCGTTCGGGAAGACAATGGCAGATATCATCGATCTATCTTCAAGATTTAAACCGGGACACAACCTGATCGCGATTTCTCCGCTCGAGTTTCGCAAAGGCGAATGGCTGTCCGGAAGCGCGATTCTGTGCACGCGGGAAGAATCCGCAAAACTGGAGGCCCAACGCCGGAAGGCAACCCCGGACAGGCCCCCTATAACGCTTGTCCCAAATCATATTACCCTGGACGGCGGGTATCACTACACATGCATGTGGCTTTTCAGGTTTCGGGAAGACGAAAAACTCATGCGCCGCCTTTACAAGCTGGCGGGACTGATGGAATGCGTCACCAAGGCGCCATCCCCCGTTTTGCGAACCGACCTGGTGAGAAGGTTTTTCAAAATCATAAATGAGGAACGCGAAGAACTCAACGTCTCATGGAAGGGAAACGTCCGCAATTTTCTGCTTCCGCTTCACGCCGAGCATTATGATCCAGGCGTCTTTATGGCTACCATCAGCGGCGCTCCGTCTTTAAAGGACCTTTTGGCCGGAATAGAGAAGGAAACAAACTCCCAGTTTGACATTCTCGCAGACAGTTACGTCTTCTATATGCCCGAAACGTTCTTGTCCAGATAACCAAGCAGCTTAAGGGCAGGCCTCTGCCCCGCGGGCGCCGCCTCCGGGCGGCAAATAACCGGATCATGAAAACAATTGAAAAAATCGCCTATATCGGAGTCGACCTCGGGGGGACAAACCTCAGGACGGCCCTGGTGAACCATGCCGGGAAAATACTCGAGTCTCGGGCTGCCCAGACGCGGGTGGACCAGGGGGCCGAATCGGTTTCCAAAACATTGCTGGCCCTGTGCCGGGCACTTGTTCGTTCAGCAGCTAAGCTGGGGCTGAAGGTGGCCGCCATTGGACTTGGGGCCGCCGGAAAAATCGATCGGTCCACCGGTTCGGTGGTCTTTTCTCCCAACCTTCCGGTGCTCGATGGATATCCCCTCGGGCGGGAACTTGGGCAAAACCTGGAAATCCCCGTTTGTATGGAAAACGACGCAAACGTTTTCGGCCTGGGTGAGGGTTGGGCGGGCACCGCCAGGGGAGTGCGAAACTGGGTCGGGATCGTGCTGGGCACCGGTGTGGGAGGCTGCCTCTTTCTCAATGGAAAACTGTGGGAAGGAGACGGCCTGGGGTTTTCGGCGGAGATCGGCCACATGATCGTTGAACCGGGAGGGCCGGTTTGCCCCTGCGGGTCCAAAGGGTGCCTGGAAGCGTTCGCCTCGGCGCGTGCGCTCGTATCAGGCGCAAAAAAAGCTCTTTGCGGCCAAAGTGTAAAAGAGGGCCCGCTTCATGCGCTCGACAGGGTGGGAAAACTCAGCGCGCACACGATTTATGCCTGTGCAAAAAGAGGAGACCCCGCCGCGCTGGCCCTGTTCGATAAGATGGGTTGGGCGCTGGGGATTTGTCTGGCGAACATCTTCTCGGTCCTCGGAATCAGGCTTGCTGTCATAGGAGGGGGAGTCAGCTCAGCCTGGGACCTCTTCATTAGTCCTTTGGAAAAAACCCTGGCTCAAAATTCTTCGATGCTCGATCCCGGCGCTGCGGTCATTTTGCGAAGCCGCCTCGGCAATGACGCGGCCCTGATCGGAGCAGCGCGTCTCAGCCGCAAGCGCACGCAAGTGAGCAGGTGATGCAGATCGCTTGTTCGCCTATCCACCGATTTGTTAGAACCGAATCAGATTGGCGCCGTAGTTCAAGCCGCCGCCAAACGCAACAGTTACTACCAGGCTGCCCTCGCGGATCATATTGCACTCGATCGCCTCATCCATAGCTATTATGACTGATGCGCTGGCGGTGTTTCCGTACCGGTCGAGATTCACGTAGAACTTTTCGAACGGTATATTGAGAGTCGAAGATATTTCCTTGAGAATATTTATATTTGCCTGATGGCAAATGAAGCAATCGACCTCGTCGAGGGAAATTCCGGTTTCCCCGGCCAACCTCACTATGATTTCGGGCCCCCTTTTCATGGCGAACTCTTTAATGGCTCGTCCGTTCATTTTCAGATAAACGGAATTCGGATGGGGAAGCCTTTTCATCGGGATCTTGGTCCCGCCGCCGAAAACGCCCACCTCTTCACACAGGTGGCCATCCGATCCAAGACATGAGTGCCGGACGCCTTTTGCGCCGTTGCCGGCTTCAAACAGGATCGCCCCGGCGCCGTCGCCGAAGTAGGGGGCTGTGCCGAAATCGTTCGGATTGAGAATCTTGGAATACATTTCGGCCGCAATGAACAATACGTTTTCGAACCTTTCGGACCTTATCAGGGCGTCGGCCATACAAATGCCGTAAGTGCTGCCTGCGCAGACTGAATTCAGGTCGAAGGCGAAAGCCTGGGGCGCGCCCAGGCCGGCTTGCGTGCGGGTGGCCGTCGGGGGCTGCACGCGGTCCGGAGATGAGGTCGAAACGATAATGCCCTGGAGCTGTTCGACCGGAAAATTCGCTTTCTTAAGACACGCGCGGCCCGCTTCGATGGCCAGGTCTGACGTACATGCCTCCTCGGGGGCGACCCTTCTGGAAATGACCCCTGTCTTGATCGCTATGCGGGGCCGTGAGTCTGCCGGAAACTGAGTCAACTCTTCGTTGAACACCACCTTGTCCGGCAGATAACTGCCTGTAGCCCTGATAATTGAGTTTTTCATGGTAGTGGCCGTCCTTTGTGAATAATGTTTCTGGTAAAGAGCGAAAAACGACTTCGCCAGAAGGGCCCTGAACGCTGTTGGAAAACTGGCGCCGCACAGGGATTTGGATTCTATGTCAAATGCGCTTTCGGTTTAATTGGGATCAGGATGCCCGGGTCCCTTTTTCGACTGGATTTATTTTATGCAGAAACATCCAGCGATCAATGGGGCAAATACAGTATTTGATCGTACCGTTCTTATGAAATTTCCGAAGCGATGGCGGCGCACAGGTCCTCGGCGAAAGGAAAAAGGCAGCTTGTATCAAGGCTCCCGATATAGCTTTTTATGCCTGTAATCGCCTCCACCTTTAAAAAGCGCTCTATTCCCTCGATTATTTCGACTGCGGCGACGGGATTTATGAAATTGGCGGTCCCCACCTGGACGGCACTGGCCCCAATCAGCAAAAACTCCAGGGCGTCCGCTGCGTTGGCGATCCCGCCGATTCCTATTACGGGGCAACGGACCGACCGGGTGACCTCGTAGACGCACCGAAGAGCAATGGGTTTTACGGCCGGTCCGGAAAGCCCGCCCAAAACATTGGCCAGCCGCGGCCTCCTGGAAAAAATATCCACAGATATGGCCGCCACGGTGTTTATGCAGGAGATGATATCGGTTCCAGCGTCCTGGGCGGCTTTGGCGATCTGAGAGATGCTCGTTACGTTCGGCGTGAGCTTGGTGATTAACGGAAGACGCGTGGCGCCCCTTACAGCTTCAACCACCCTGGAGGTCATCGCTGGGTCGGTCCCGAAGACCATTCCGCCTGCTTTCACGTTCGGACAGCTTACGTTGATTTCCAGGGCGGCTATCCCGGCCGCCCCGTCGAACCGGGCGGCAAGCTCAGCGTATTCTTCGATCGTCTCGCCGAAGATGTTTACGATCACAGGAACGCCCAGATCGCGCAAAAAGGGGAGCTTTACGGCCAAAAAACTTTCGGCCCCGACATTTTCCAGACCTATGGCGTTTATCATCCCTGCCGATGTTTCGACCAGCCGGGGAGGAGGGTTGCCGGCGCGGGGCTTGAGCGAAATCCCCTTTACTACAATCGCCCCCAGACGGCGCAGGTCAAAGAAGTTCGAGAATTCCTCACCGTAGCCGAACGTGCCCGACGCGCTCATTACCGGGTTTTTCAGGCTCAGTGGACCTAGCTGAACAGCCAGGTCGGGGGATGCATCTGTTGGACCAGGATTTTGTTCCATTTGATAGATCCTGCCGAAAAGATTGGACCGTCTTCGCACACGTGTACGAAGCGTTCGGATTCCGGGTCGCCGGGTGTCGCCGCTGGGAGGGCGCACCCAAGACAGGCCCCGATCCCGCAGGCCATGAGCGATTCCATCGAAAGCTGGGCGAGCGTATCGTTTGTAAGCGCCCAATCGGCTACGTGGCGCTGCATGGCGAGCGGTCCGCAAGAATAGAGTTCGAAGGGCCGGAAGCCTCCCTCCGCCATGATTTTTTCGAACATTTGAGTAATGCGCCCCTTATAGCCGAAGCTGCCGTCGTCGGTTGCAAAGTGGACCCGGATGCCCTGGCCCCGGAAAAAGTCTTCGGGCAAAAGCTCGGACGCCGTGCGGGCCCCGTAAAAAAGGCGCAGTTTCTCCGGGCCCTTTGTCCCGCGATCTGAAACCACCTGTGCGATCAGCTCCAAAAGAGGCGCTATGCCCATCCCGCCGGCAATGAAGGCCAGGGGAACGGTCGTGTCGATCGGAAGCTCAAATCCGTTTCCAAGAGGGCCGATAAGGCTTGAGGTCGATCCCGGCTCAAGCTGAGACATGAGCCAGGTGCCGCGGCCGATAACCCTGTAGATAATTTCGAGGTCTCCGTCGCCGGGATATATCCGGCTGAAGGAAAAAGGGCGGCGCAGAAAAGGGTCGGTCCCTTCACGGACGCGCATCATCAGGAACTGCCCGCAGTGGGCTGCGCGGGCGATTCCAGGCGAGTGGAGCCTGAGCCGGAATATCTGCCCGGAAATCCTCTGCTGGTTAATTATGCGGGCCTCTTCGATTATACTACCCAATGTCAGCTCCGATGTGCCTGCCGGGAAGCATGGAGCAGGGAGCAAGCGCTTCTTGCTTCTCGCTTCACGCTTCACACTTTCCCCTGCGGTGAACGCTTAAAAGCTTTTCCACCCGATTACCGAGGCCATGCGACCTGTTGACCCTTCAGCCCGGTACGAAAAAAACTCCGCCTTGCCGCATACGGTGCATCTTGCCGCAAACTCGATGTTCCCTTCGCCAATCCCGGCAGATATCAGTTGGTCGCGGGTGATCGCCCAGAAGTCGAAGTATTGGGGGCGAACCTGAAAGGCCCACAACTCTTCGGGAATCTCATGCCGGTAGTTCACGAACTGGGCGCAGCACGGGCCAAGGGAAGGCGATACGCCGGCAAGCGTCTGTGCAGGATTTAGTCCGAACCTGTCCTTTAGGTATCGCACAGTCTTTCCTGCAATGTTTTGGACGCTTCCGCGCCATCCGCTATGAATATTGGCAATGATTCGGCTTTGCGGATCGGCCAGGAAAATGGACTGACAATCCGCGATCTTTATAACGAGGCCAAGACCCGACATATTGGTCGCAAGCGCGTCTGCAGGGGGCGCTATAAGCGTGGGCGGGCGCTCATCCAGTTCCTCGACCGACTCTTTGCCGATGAAATTTACCGCATCGCCATGGACCTGGCGGCTGGAAACGAGCCTTTCGAGTCCAACCGCATTCTTTACGCGGGTAAGGTTTTCCCGCACAGCCCCGGGCGAGTCGCTGTCGCCCCAGGACGCGTTAAGGCTCTCGTAGGGGGGCAGGCTTACTCCGCCGTGCCTTGTGAAAACTCCATGCACCAGCCCCGGCACGCCGGAAAGGTTGCCGAAGGTAAGGCGGGGCAAGCTTTGAACTGCAATATCCTGCTTCATCGAATCGATTTTTCCGTAACCGTACACCGCGCTTAGGGGATGACTTTATGCACCGCCCTTCCAGCTTTTAATCAGAATGCCTCCGACAGTAAACAGAAAATGTCCCCTTTTCGCCGGTCAATGGTTAAAATCAGTGAGCAGTGACTGGTGAATAGTGAATAGTGAATAGTGAAAAATAATTCTTTTTGGTTCTATCGCCACGCGATGAGCAGAAAAAAAATAGTTCCTTTTGGTTCTATCGGTTAGCGACGAGCGGCGAAAAGGAGTGGCATGGAAGAGCGGATCAGGGAATGTTCCATGGTGACGATCGAATACGAGATGCGTGTCATGCCGGCCGATGGTCCCGGGCCGATTGTCCAGTCTAAGGCATGCAGTTTTGTAATGGGCGTCGACGTGCAGTATGCGTCGGTTGAAACAGCGCTTATGAACACAAAGGCCGGTGACCGCGTAAAGGTCTATGTCCCGCCCGAAGAGATCTACGGCGCAAACGACCCGGAGCTTGTACGCGAGTTGCCCAGGGCCGACTATAAGCAGGAGCGGCTTAAGCCGGGCAGGATGTACCGCGAGATGAAGCACAGGAGCCTCGTGCAGTTCATGGTAAAGGAGGTGCGGGACGAGGTGATCGTTGCGGATTTTAACGATCCGCGAGCCGGAACGTGGGCCGAATTCGACATTCTGGTAAAAGAAGTCCGGCCGGCCAAAAAAGAGGAAATGAAGCCCTCCTGCGTGAAAACGCCGCCCGAGATTCCGGAAGGCGGCCAGGGCCGGTGAACCGGTCCATCGGCCTGCCTCGGCAAAGGCCGGGGGTTAAGGGTGAACAGGTGAACTGTCTATTCACCCATTCTCCTGTGGTTTTATTGACAAAAACCGGTGCCTGTGTTAGGCAGGCATCTGAGCCCGGTGTATATCCCATGTTGTTGATTTAGGGATCAGGGGATTCAGGGATTTTTCAATTCCGCAATTCCTTAACTCCTTAATTCAATACTTGCTTGGGATAATCCGGCCGGATTTTATAGAAACACCATCCACATTTTTCAAGCCTGATCGAGGGCGACTAGCTCAGGGGATAGAGCGTTGGTCTCCGGAACCAAAGGTCGCGGGTTCGATCCCCGCGTCGCCCTCCAATAATTTCAACAGGCTACTGATCGATTCCTCGGATATCAAGTTAGCCGCCGCCAACTAATTGCTGACCTGGATTCCATACCCCCTTGTAAAATGCGTTTTAGGAGCCAGAGTCAATTCTTTTCAAAATTCGAATTCCTCAAATCTCGCCTTTTTCTTCTCAGCGAAAAAATTTATCTCCGAGAATGATTTTGCCGAATTGTCAGAAAGCCGCTGAAACTTTTAAATAGGAGCAGAAGCCATGAAACGCTTTGTAATGCTTTGCATCTCGCTGTTCCTGATTTTGATCGCTGTAAACGTCTTTGCTTTTGATTCGAAAAGCGGAACGAAAGCCGGTAATTTGAAAAAACCGCAGTATCGGTCTAATCTCTTGCGAACTCCACATGTTACGAAAGGAGATCAGCAAATTGCAGCGGCGAGACCTTCTGAGGTTTCAGCAGATGAGTCTTCTGAGTGCTTTTTTTGCGGTAAGTACTCTTTAACACATGATGGTCGCTGTATGGTTGTAGAAACACCTTGATATGAGGACTTTCCACTATCGATCCCTGAGGAGGATGAATAGCCGAAAAATCAAATCAAACTTCGTGCTTATGACCACTCGTCTCCACCTGTGCGATAATTGCTTGTAAACCTTTTTTCACCTCAACGCTCTGAAGGGCGCTTCGGATTCACCGGCTCAGGAAGCAGCCTAACGCAAACCCCGCCAACAGGAGCCCGCTTGCCAGCACGGGATATGGTCTTATCACGCCGCGCGCCAGGAGCCAGCACAGACCGACAACCGCCAGGCTGGTTATGGCGAATTTAGCGTAAATGGAAACGGGTGCGTGGAGAAGCGCCAGTTGGAGCACAATCACAAACGGCAGATGGATCAAATAGATGTCATAGGAAATCGCGTGCAAATGCCGCCAAATCAAGGACGGTCGATCCCCATAACGTTGAGCGGCAGTGACAATAAATCCCAGAAAGACCAGGCAAGCCAAAGAGCGCAGCATACCGTGCGCCAACGCGTGCGGCCAGGGAATCGGCGCAGGTTCCTGGCCGATGGATATAATGACGGCCGGCAGGGCCGCAGAACAGACAACGCTGCCCGCCAGCCACAGCCAGATGCTTCCTGGAAAAGAGCGCTTGCTGAACCATCCGCGGGAGTTGGCGTACAAACCCAGAACAAATATGGCGATGTAAAGGGGCGCCCGTGTGGGCTGAATAACGATTAGTCCCGCTATTTTGCTCCAGGCCGCGTCCGGGTAGATCCGGTTGACCAGGCTAAAGCCCAGAAAACCGGTAAGCGCCGCGACCGCCAAAGCGAGTAAAATTGAACGGGAGCCGCTCGAGGCCGAGGAGACCTTGCACTGAAAGCATCTGGGTGAGAGCCGGTAGACAAGCGCAGTCAAAATGAAGAAGATGAGCAATAGCGAAATAAACCACAGATGCCAGAGGGAAAAATCATTGACATGCCGGTGGCCGATCTCTGTTGTGGCATAATTCACCCA
Organism: Syntrophobacteraceae bacterium; assembly: GCA_003165235.1. Taxonomy (GTDB): domain Bacteria; phylum Desulfobacterota; class Syntrophobacteria; order Syntrophobacterales; family Syntrophobacteraceae; genus SbD1. The sequence goes on along the minus strand of PLSV01000155.1, from coordinate 34,704 downwards.
GCGCCAGTCGAGAACAGTCTGCATCTGCATCCACCAGAACCGGAAAAAGCCATGAGCATCAGCAGTGCGATTCCGGTAGCCGATGAAGGAGATAAGAGGCACGAAAAAGAGCCCGATCAGTAAAAGAGGGATCCCCAGACGCCTCAGCTTGACGCTGATGAATCGCCTGCTGCCTTGTGTGGAAAGTGAAGGCAGAGCAAAAAAGCCGGCTAAAAAGAAGAGCACCGGCATCAGAAATATGTCCAGCACGATAAGCAGCAAATCAAAAAACGGTCTTTGGACAGGATCTCGAACACTCCACCAGGGAATGATATGGGCATAGGCGCAGGCCGCATGCAGGACGACCACCCCAATCACCAGAGAATACCGTATCTTGTCAAGGAAAATGATTCGATTTGCAGGCAAGGGCGCCGGCGCAGATGCAGCCATCGATCCTCCTTTCCGGTTAGCGCCAAAGTCCGACGGCAGACTGGAGGGCTGCGGCCCTATGCGTTCTGCTCATAGTGTTCTTTGACGACCTCGATCCCTGCCGGAGAACAGCGAAGGATGTGCTCGGCCGGCTGTTCAATGCAGGCGGCCAGACCGGGGTGTTCAAAAATACCTGTGAAAAAACCAGCCCCGCATACCTGTAATAGATAATCGGGCTTGGGATGCAGACGAATGCGCCGCGCACGGCATCTTCCGGGACATCCGGCCCCAACCAACTCGCGCACCGTTGCAATGACGCCGGTGACAGTGGCAAACTGACACAAGTAAAACCTAAAGGCAAGCGTTAAAAGGGAGCAGGAAAGCCAATGGTGTGTCAGCACCCTTATGCTCACCGCTTACAGGGAGATGACAGGAGGGGGAAGTCGATCCCGCGATGATGTGAAAGGAGTCCAGCTCACCGATGGGTATTTTGGACTGATCCGGATAGCTTTGATAGGAACCGGAGTTGATTAAATCCCGAAAGGTATGGCGCAACGAACCTCGCGCCGTGGCGATCCCGCAGGTTCACATGATACGTGAGGGCAATTTCGCCGATACCGGTTCGGCCTTTGGTCCGGTTGCTCACCACGTAAAGCAGCGAATCACTGCTGAATGCCGGTGCTTTCCCTAGCCGGGATCGTGTATGCTCTTGGCGCCCGCAGCGACAGCTCCCCGAGGAGTGATATCGCTGAAGCCGCCGCCGGGGTTGTTGAGATTATAGCCTATAAGGTTGCTGCCGGCTCTAAGACAGAAGCCGGCGATCCCCCCGGGGTCGCTTATTCTGAGGCCGCCCGCGTCGATGCTCCCGGGAGGATCGAACGTCGTGAACTCTCCGCCGGGGCCATTCAGGAAATACGCATGCTCCACATCAGCCGTTGAATCATACGTGCGCTAACCTGTCATTTGGCGCCAATCGTTGATTCCGAGCGCTGTTGTCCGGTTTGACCCGGATGGGTCAACGGTTATAAAACGAAGATCGCAGGTGGGGCAGTCAGCATTGCCCGCCGCAAAGGCAAAGGGCGGCGCCAGGAGCAGGCTGAGCGCCAGGGCGATGAAAGCCGAGCATGGCGACGGATTTCTTCTCATAGCCATCTCCTCTTCCTGGGTTAACGAAGAGAATCGCGACCACTACCGTCCGGCTGAATTGGATTTCATAGCTATAAGCAGGTGAAACTAATCAATACGGCTCATCGTTTGGATGCTTTGCAATCGAGGCTTTGGACCGTGCTGCCGTAAGGGATTGGAAAATAGTTTTATAACTGGATGTCTCGGAAGCCTTGCCACTGGACAAAGAAGGCCCAAAATCTCATGGACCGCTTAATGTTGGAGTCATTATACGAAGTAGATCCAAGAAAGCAAATGGATTTCGCAAGCGAAAAATGTGTAAACTTTCACCACAGTATCTAATGTGCCGTAATAATCTGTCCATAATCTGGTCATTCCACTTTCCGCCTTTTGGCGGAAGATCCTCTTACCGGCTTTACCCGGAAGCTCAGCGGTGAACGCTTGCGGAAAAACCGGCCGAAATAGTGTGCATCGTCGTCTCGGTGATGGTATTTTTGTTTGGAGCCGGATTCGTTTATATAACCGGACCGTCCGCCGCATCAGTGTTTATCTTGGCGGAAAAAGGAGGAAGCAATCCGCATTGCCGGTACGGGAAAGACGAAGGGCTATGCTATAATCACCTTTCGAGATGGAGCGATTTGCTGCTTATACGAGGAGATCGTGAACTCCAAGAGCGATGAATCGCTGATCGGGTGACAAATATCCTGTATTTGCAAAGCCGTCAGGCACAACGGCCTCACCCCGGCTTCCGAGGCCGAGCAGGCTGGTCTTTCGCTTTCTAGACGGTTTTGCGCCAAACAAGTCGTCCACAGGTCCAAGTGCATAAATGCGAAAACCTGCGCTTTCGCGCGCCATTTTCGTTTTGCTTCAGTGCTCCGCCGTCTGTGGTTGCGCTCGCATGGAGTGGTCCGGCCGCGAGGTTGAGGGACTCTCCCTCGACTGTCTGATTTTAATAGGTTTCATTCTCTACGCCGCAAACCGTCTCACCCTGGATGCAGCGGGGTCGCTCAAGGGGGGCCGGCTCGGACCTTTTCTTTGTCTGGCAGGGCTTTTCACGGTCATCCTGGGCGCCAAGTTACATCTTATAAATGCTTTCGGTACGGATGTCCCTTTTGGGGACCAGTGGGATGCCGAGGCGCCCTCTTACTCCGAGCTTCTAAGAGGCGCCCTGGACCCTTCCCGCCTCGTGGGGCTCCACAACGAGCACCGGTTTCTCTTCACGCGTTTGCTCGTCCTCAACCTCTTCGATCTCAACGGTCAATGGGACCCGGTGCTCCAGATGACCGTCAACGCGTTCATACATGCCCTTGTATTGACGTGCCTTTGCATGGTCCTCTGGCGCCTTGCGGGGAGAAAACATCTCGCCGAGTTCGGCATTGCACTGGCGCTCATTGGCGTGCGGCCGTTTGCATGGGAAAACACCCTGATGGGCTTGCAGTCGAACTTCTTTTTGGTTCTCGGTTTTTCAATTGCTGCAATGCTCCTGCTGCTCGGGCCGCGTCCATTTTCTTCTTCCTGGCTTCTCGGCGTCGCGGCGTCGGTATGCGCTTACTTCTCTTTGGCCGGCGGACTTTTTGTTCCAGCCGCCGCCGCCTGTCTTCTTTTGTTTGGTTGTCTCACCGAACCTCGTCGTTGGAAAGGATTCACTGCGGCTTCCATCTTTCTGATGTCGCTCTGCGCCATGGAATATGCTTGGGTCCCGCACCTTGCTCATCACGAGGCGCTCAGGGCCGCAGGCTTCCTCGATTTTTTCCGGAAATTTGGGACATTCGCTTCATGGCCTTTGCAGAATTGGCTGTTTGGCCCAATTCTCTGGTTGCCCATCATGATTCTCGCCTGGCGGCAGATAAGCTCCCGAAAGGTTAGCGGCTTGTTGGAGCAGTTTCTCATGGCCCTTGGAATATGGACGCTTTTCCAGACCGCCGCATTGGCGTATGCGCGGGGGAACATGGAGTCTCGTTATGAGGACGTCCTGGCCATGGGGTCCATGGCGAATCTTGGCGCCCTACTGCTGCTTCTCCGGCCTCTTTATGACGGCGTCCCGCGCCGCGGCCCGATTGTGCTCGGCGCCGTGGCCCTGGTTGCCTGCGTCAGCCTGGCGGCATTTCACCGCGACCTGCCGCCCCGTCTTCTGACCATGCATACATGGTGGGACGTTGAGGAGAAAAACACTGCCCGCTATGTTCTTACCGGCGATGCTTCCTCTCTGGTGGATAAACCCTTCCTGCGCATACCCCATCCGAACGCCCAGAGGATTATCGACGTTCTGGCTGACCCCCTCGTTCGCCAGGCGCTGCCGGCAGGCATACGCGCGCCCATTTTTCTCAAACTGGCCGAAGGCTACGGGTTTGCTTTCGCGTCGATTCCGCCCGACCTTCCCGGCCCGCCGCACCGCGTGGTGCTCGGCTCGTGGCGAGCGAATCGAGGCGAGGCCCGCTCTCTTTTCCTGAGCCGGCCGGTCTCGAGCCGGTTTTCATGGCTCGTGTTCGATATAGCCGGTGGAGGGCCAGGGACCTCGATGGAACTGACGCCGGCTTCGGGAAAACCAGCCGTGCCTGTGCCCGCCGGAAATAAGAGCGGTGGATGGCGGCAGGTTATGGTCCCGGCGCCTGAGGGAAGTTTTACCGTGCGCGCAGCCGATGACGGCGAGAGTTGGCTCGCTTTTACCTGGCCAAGGGAACTGGCCGCCGGGGGCTATTTTGCGAGGCGGTTCCCGGCAAGTGGCGCTGGGTTGATGATAGCGGGCCTTCTGGGTTTGCTCGTGGGGATTGCAATGATGCAGGCAAAAACGAACATGAAATAATTCAATCCCAAGTGTCCAATGTTCAATATTTTTGCAGCAAAAAGGATGGCCAAATCAGAGAATTTATTCTATTCTCCATTTAATCTATAACAACAGAAACTGTGCTGACAAAAGAAGGAAGGCGGCCAATCTTAATTCAGCAGTATTGCCGCCGGGGAATGGGAACTGCAAAACGGCCGGCAGTGGTTAGGGCGACGCCGTTCAGATCAGCAGCGAGCATGTGCATTGTGCAAGTAAAGTCAAACCCTTCGCGTTTCATCCTTAATTATCCCGTCTTGTGTCTTGGCGTCTGCATTATAATTACAATCGTCAAATTATGGCTTGTGGAAGGCCAGACTCTATTTGCAATCGGGGGAGGCGACCATGATGAGCGTCTCTTCCTTAACCTCGCCTCGAATCTGCTAAAAGGCGATTGGTTGGGTCAATATAATAGACTTACACTTGTAAAAGGATGCTTTTATCCTATTTGGATTGCATTCGCTTTTGTGAGTGACGTCCCTCTATTCCTTGCGCAGCATCTGCTTTATTTATCGGCCTGCTCGCTTCTGGTCGTGGCGCTATCTCCACGATTGAAGTCTCCTGCTATTCTGGCGCTCATTTATCTCATCCTTCTCTTTAATCCGATGGAATATGGTATATTACGGGTCCTGCGAGAGGGTATATATCCCGCACTTACGCTCCTTGTAATTGCTGGGGCGCTGGGGATCGTTTTTAGATGGGATCACCCCCTGAGATGCCTGCTGCGATGGTCAATGCTGCTTGGCTGCGCGTTGGCCGCCTTCTTGCTTACCAGGGAAGAAGGAGTTTGGATTGCTCCTGTCGTTTTAATGTTTGTTGGACTTGCGGCCCATCGAATATGGAAAACCCCGATGCCGGGACGGCTGCTCCGGTTGCTGCTATGCTGCATCCTTCCGTTCGGCGTTTGTGGGGCGGCTCTATCAGCGGTGTCGGCAATGAACTGGTTTCATTACGGCATCTTTACAACTGTGGAATCCAAATCAAGGGATTTCCTCGCGGCGTATGGCGCACTCACACGCGTGAAACACGCGAACTGGTCAGCCTCCGTGCCGGTCCCCCGGGAGGCCCGCTTTCGTATCTACTCTGCAAGCCCCGTATTCAGCGAACTGGAACCTTTTTTGGAAGGGGATATTGGCAAGGCCTGGGCAATGGTGGGGGGCGGCAGCGAAGACATAAGAGGCGGATGGTTCATGTGGGCGCTGCGAGATGCGGTTGAGGCCGCGGGACACTGTTCATCAGGCGCCGCCGCGGCGAGCTATTATCGCTCATTGGCCAAGGATGTGAATTCGGCGTGCAGCGAAGGACGGCTTGAATGCGGTCCTGAGAGAGCCTCGATGATGCCGCCTTTTCGCGCCGAACATGTCCGGCCCCTGGCGAGGGCCTTCCTGAGTGGCGTGACATATCTGGTTGGCTTCCGGGATTTCGATCCCAATCCTCCCAAGAGCCTCGGCAATGATGATCTCCTGGTATTGTTTCGCGACCTGACACGCGAGAGGTTATCTCCTGCCACAAGCGGAATAGTGCACTACACCGGCTGGGTGTTCCGGCCGTCTTCACCTGTCCGTTTGTCGGTCTGGACTTCCGATGACGTTCCGGCCAATGCTCGCATCACCAATAAGCCCAGCCCGGATGTCCGCCAAATGTTGGAAGCCGAGGGTATAAATACTACTTACGCGCATCGGGCCCGCTTTGAAATAACCGCACATGACTGCGGCCCGACGTGCTTTATCCAGGTCGAAACATATGACGGCCAACTCATAAAGCGCATATCCCTCAATGATGGCGTGACCTCACTAAAGGGACCCGAACTCTACTTCAACCTGGACTCTCGCACTGAAGCCAACTTCCTTCCTCAACAGGAACGATTGGATCGTTTCAAGACTGGTGCGTTAAGCCTGATCGGAAAAACCTATCAAACCCTGGCCCCGGCGCTGCTTATTCTCGCATTAGCAATTTACGCAATAACATTGCTTGACGTTTTAAGGACCGGAAAGAGCGCGGCCACCTTTCTTATAAATACCGCGCTTCTGCTGACCATTTTAGGAAGAGTGTTCATTTTGGCGCTGATAGAAACGACATCTTTCAACGCTATAAGCGTAATCTATTTTTCAGCGGCATATCCATTGCTTCTGCTCTTTATACTCATGGCTCCAATCGACCTATGGGGGAGATTGCAAGCGCCCGTAGCTGAGCGCAATAAGATATTATCAAGGATTGAAATTCGACTTGCTTTGATTATTATATTCCTTATGCTTTGTCTCTCAAGTGCAGGCGTGTCGCCAAAGCTCCTTGACAGGTATTTATTAAATAATAATTTTCAAATTCCCACCAACCCGCAAAGTGATTTTAATGCTGCCGCCTATTACAACCGTGGTGTCTACAATTGCAAACTTGGCCAGTATGCGCAGGCTATTTCATATTTCGACAAGGCGATTGAAATCAATCCTGAATATGCTGACGCTTATAAGGACCGTGGCGCTTCCTATGGCAAACTGCGCAGCTACACGCAGGCTATTTCAGATTTTGATAGTTCGATCAAGATCAACCCAGCCTATGCGATTGCCTATTATGACAGGGGTGTCGTCTACGACATACTTGGCAATAACAGTCAGGCGATTTCAGATTTTGACAGGGCCATTGAAATCAATCCTGAATATTCTGATGCCTTCTACAACCGTGGCTTCGCCCATGACAGACTTGGCGAACACAGGCAGGCGATCTCAGATTTTGACAGAGCGATCGAAATCAATCCTGAATATGCTGATGCCTATAACGGCCGGGGCTTAACCTATGGCCAACTTGGCGATCACAGGCAGGCGATTTCAGATCTTGACAGGGCCATCGAAATCAATCCGGAATATGCAATGGCGTATTATAACCGGGCTGTCGTCTATGGCATGCTTGGCGACCACAGCCATGAGATTGAGGACCTCCAAAAGGCGGCAGGACTCGCCAGCCAGAATCCAAAGAAGTAATTACACGAGCCAAGCCCAAAAAATGACAGACGCATCCCCTCCGGATAATAGCGCGCCAAGAAGGATAAGGCTTTAAGCATCAATAGCGCCGCGAACGTGATAGATTAAAGGATGTATTCCGAATAGACAAATAATTTATTGCGCAAAAGGGCTAATATGGTTAACAGAGCTATCGCAGCCCAACCTTCTGATGTACGCACAAATAAAGTGTGCGACGCTGAATTCTGGTACTCAAAAAACGCACTCCTATCTCTTCTTGCATCATTGTTTTTAATTGTGTTATCTATTTCGTTTCTGATCCCACCATTTCAATCGCCGGATGAATTTGTTCATTTTGATCGTGCCTATCTTTTATCCAAAGGAGATGCGTTTTTAAATAGCAAGGGCAATGTATCCGGTGGTCATATTGATACCGGATTACTGACTTTTATGAATCTATTCCATCCGATTCCATTTAGATATGAAAATAAAATTGATAACCGAGGTCGTGGGGTTTCACAGCAGGTAAGATGGAGTGGCAAAAAACAGTTCATTGCATTGCCGGCCGTTTATGGTCCGCTGCTCTATATACCTCAGGCGTTGGCTGTTATAGTTGGTGAAACGAGTGGGATGACGGTAAGCGATACCTATTATCTCGCTCGCTTCTTTTCTTTAACGGTAACCCTGGCTTTACTTGGTTGTGCACTCTTGCTATATCCGGCTCCTCTAATTGTAATTGCTGTATTTATTATCCCAATGAGCCTGTTTCAAATGGGTTCCTCCAGTATGGATTCGGTATCATTTGCAACCTGTGTATTGGCGGCTTCTTTGTACAAGAGAGGATGTGATAATAACTTTTCATTCAATCAATTTATGTTGTATGCCTTATCAGTATGCGTACTTGCGCTAGCAACAGCAAGATGGTATTTATTTCCCCTAACGCTATTGCCAGCATTTCTATATATAAACCGTGGGTCCTATTCCTGCATATTACACTCTGCGATAACTGGTGTTTTATCTTTAGCCTGGATTGGCTATGCAATAACAACGTATCAAAGCAGGCTGCTTGTTCGTGAAGTTTCAACGCCTGGCATAGCATTTTACTATTTAACTAATCCGCTGCGATTGTTTAATGTGTTGTATACAACTCTCACCGACAAAGCCTCTATAACAGGGTACTGGCACATGTTTGTAGGCGTTTTGGGCTGGCTGGACGCACCCCTTGGATCTTATGTTTATGTTTTGTGTGCCGTCCTACTATGTATATTTGCCGGTATTTCATTTCAGAGAAACACGACTTGTCTTACTAAAGGACGAAACGTGATCCTTTTTTGTGTAGCAATTGCTTCCGGCCTGCTGCTTTTTATTATGTATCTGGTTGCTGAGTCTCAACATCCCGCAACAGTTGTCCAGGGCATTCAAGGAAGGCACTTTACCACTGTTGTTATATTGCTATGCTATGCTATTTTTGACAGGCGGTTATCAAGGAATGAATTTAGGCTTGGAGTGATTATTATATTCGCTATGCTTTGTCTTTCAATCGCCGGCATGTCGCCAACACTGCTTGATAGATATTGGGTAGGCGGCGGTTTTCAAAATTCCTCCAACCAGCAAATTGATTTTAATGCTGACGCCTATTACAACCGGGGTGTCGCCTATTGCAAAGTTCGCAACTATATGCAGGCGATTGCAGATTTTGACAGGGCGATCGAAATCGATCCTGAATATTCTGCGGCCTATTACAACCGGAGCCTGGCCTATAGCAAACTTGGCAACTACAAGCAGGCGATTGCAGATTGCGACAGGGCGGTTGGGATCAATCCTAAATATGCTGCCGCCTATTACAATCGGGGTCTCGCCTATGGCAAACTTGGCGACCACAGGCAGGCGATTTCAGATTTTGACAGGGCGATTGGGATCAATCCTGAATATGCTGACGCCTATCACAACCGGGGCCTGGCCGATGGCAAACTTGGCGAGCACAGGCAGGCGATTTCAAATTTTGACAGGGCCATCGAAATCAATCCTGACTATGCAGCGGCGTATTATAACAGGGCTGTCGTCCATGGCCTGCTTGGCGAGCACAGCCAGGAGATCGAGGACCTCAAAAAGGCGGGAAGCCTCGACAGCCAGGATGCAAAGAAGCGATAATATAGCAGACTTTAACAGCGATATCAAATATATACATGATGCGAGACTGGAAAAACTAGATTTGTTCATTCACGGATTTAGCTAATATATAATATTGGCCCCCCAATGGGACCCGGCAGAGAAACGGCTCCAAAAAGCGCAAAAAAGCCAGAGAGTGAGGGAAATAGAAAAGATAGCGGGGCGAATACGGAGTAGCGAACCCTCCGTCCCGAAGACGCCGCCCGGCTTCCAGAGGACTCAGGGGCTGAGCGTCCAGATCGAAAGAGGTCCGCTTCATCACGAGCCTGGTCCCGGGATTCCAGGGGTTATTCTCAAACAGCGCAAAATAACCTCCGGGCCTTAGCGCCTGGTGGATCCGGACGATTACCCCGAGCCTTTCTTCGGGATCGATGTGATGGAAAACGCCGTTGGCGTAGCAAAGGTCAACAGCCTCGATTCGACTGAATTCAGCCAGATTACAAAAAGAAATTCTGGCCGATCCATAAGTCTGTTGGGCGTGCGCAAGGGCTTTATCCGAAATATCGAAACCTATAATGTCAGCAGTTGGAAACAATTGCGCTAAATATTGCGTAGTTTGGCCAATACCACATCCAAAATCCAGAATGCGGCCCGGATTAAAACTTGCCGGCAATTGACGGCGCAGATCTCGAAGCCGCCCCCGGATGAAGTATTGTTTATCTTCTCCCGACAAAGGAACGGTCTTTTGGAGCATCATGTCATATTCTTTGGAGCAATCAAACATGGGAAGAGGCTATCTCAGGGTTAAAAAATAAGAGGTTTGCTTCACACTAACATTAAGTTGACCGCAGGCTAAATTGGCGATTCTCATTTTCTTCGCAATTCCAGAATGTTGAGCATGAAACTGGAGAAAATGGTCTGGAAGCCCAATGTCATCAGCGTGACCCCAGGGATTACCCAACGCATCGTATCAGCGTAATTCAACGGCCCAAAGTGTTTGCCCCGCCATTGGCTCACCGCCGCCAGGAGCAGCGCTAAACCGCAAGCCAGGCTGGTTGCTCCCACAATCAGGCATTTTTCCAGACTTATGAACTTGAAGACTTTATCCAGTAATGGATCTGACGGCAAAAGCCTTTCGCTGATGCCGAAAATCTTTGTCAGCACAGCAAAAACGATGAGTTGGAAACCCAGGAGAAAGGCCATGCTGGCGACAAGGAGGGTGTGTACGCCCAGAGTGGCGCCAAAGACCTTGAAGCCGGGCATTGCGATCATGTAGCCTAAAAGGGCGATAAGCATAAACGAGATGCCCGGGATTAAAAACAGCCACCTGGGGCTATAGATCAAGAAGAGGCGCAAGTGGCGCCAGCCGTCGCGAAATGTTTTCAAATGAGGCGGGTGCGACGTGCGGCAATCCGGGTTCAGAGTGATGGGAATTTCGGTGATGCTTTCCCGGTGAAGGGCAGCCTTAATGACCATCTCGCTTGCGAATTCCATCCCCGTGCACCGCAGATCGAGCCGGTCGTAAAGCGCCCTGGTGAAACCGCGCATTCCACAGTGTATATCGTGCACCGGCGCGTGAAACCACCTGCTCGCAAGCGCCGAGAACACCGGGTTTCCCAGCCAGCGGTGCAAAAAAGGCATAGCGCCGCGCAGAATCCGGCCTCCGCCGGAGGGCATTCGGCAACCCTGAACAAGATCATAGCCCTTACGCAACTGTTCTACGAAAGAGGGGATCTCCGAGAAATCGTAGCTCCCATCAGCATCACCCATGACGATGAACTCGGACTGCGCCTCAGAGATGCCCCCCATGAGCGCGCTGCCATAGCCCCTGAGCGAGACATCGACAACGCGAGCGCCCATGCCCATCGCAATTTCGGCCGATCCATCCGTACTCCCATTGTCCGCCACTATGATCTCGCCGTCGATCCCGTGGGTGCGCAACGACCTCTCGGCCTTCTCAATGCAGCCCGCAAGGCTATCTGCCTCGTTCAGGCATGGAATTACAACGGACACCTCAGGCAACGCAGGCATATAGACCCACCTCAGACCGAGTCACGGGCGCCTGGCGACCGCCCCTCACGCAATATTGACATCCAATGGACATATGGCGTTGATTATGCGGCACGAGACTACTTTGTTCGAATCGTTGCGAGGGCTTTGCGATGGAGATGATGGGATTCGAACCCACGGCCTCAGACTTGCGAAGCCTGCGCTCTCCCAACTGAGCTACATCCCCGGTATTGGAAACATACCCTCTTCACCATGCGGTGTCAAGAATCACCAGCGCAAATCACCAGCCAAGAAAAGTTTCCATGCGGGTCCCAAATTCTAATGCCGTGGGAGATCCGGATTTCAACCTGGCGCTCAATGCGCCGGCGAAAGGGCGCCACGCTGGTCAAAACAGCCTCTTTACCCAGACCAGGCTCAGGTTCAGGTCGACGTCATACTTGCAGAAGCGCTCTATCCCGCATGGCTCGGGTGAGGTGCGCTTGATGTCGAGCAGACGATCGAAATCCCTCTCTATGACTATGTTGCAGAAATCGACCGGGACCGAGCGAACCAGACTCAGTTCCTCGTCGTTCCAAAGGGTGTTGGCGATGTCCCCCACCCCAGTCTCCAGCATATCGGTTCCACAAACCTTGAAACAAGCTCCACAGGTGCAGCGGTGGATCGAGTCGAAGTCAGTAGGTATGTGATGACCGGTATCGCAGAAAGGGCAGATTATGACGTGACTGCCGCTCACCCTCCTGGCGTGGGTCTTGGAAGTTATTGACCGGAAAAGCTCTTTGTTTCTAAAGTCCATTGTGCGCCTGCCGCATCACGATTTTTGCTCGAGCCCGGGTGGCCTGAGTCATGGATTGAGGTTTGGGCTTGAAATCAAGCCGGAAATTTGACATAAAAATCCAATCTCATCAGAATCCTTTGCAAGGCATCACTATTGGGAAAAGGAGAATCTTTTTGGGCGGCATACATACATCTTCCCTCAAGGTAAAGTCAATCCTGAAAATACTCGACGAATTCTATCCCGACGCAAAATGTTCGCTCGACTTCGAAGATCCGCTTGAGCTATTGATCTCGACCATCCTCTCAGCCCAGTGCACCGATGAGCGGGTAAATAAGGTTACACCAGCCTTGTTCGAAAAGCATCGCTCTGCCAGGGCGTATGCCGAAGTCCCAATAGAGGAACTGGAACAGGACATCAGATCCACTGGGTTCTATCATAATAAGGCGCTGGCCATCAAGGAGTGTTGCAAGATTCTGGCCAACCGGTTTAACGGCCAAGTGCCTCCGGACCTCGAGACACTGGTCGAACTGCCTGGAATAGGACGAAAAACTGCAAATGTAGTATTGGGCAATGCTTTCGGCATTCCGGGAATCGTCGTCGATACGCATGTTGCGCGGTTATCGGCAAGACTCGGTCTGACCCGTGAAAAGGACCCGAACAAAATCGAGCAGGAGCTGATGGCCCTTATACCCAAGAAAAAATGGATCAATTTTTCTCACCAGTTGATCCAGCATGGCAGAACCATTTGCTACGCCCGCAAGCCGAAATGTTCCATCTGCCCTTTGCGTCCTTACTGCGACTATGGGCTGGATGAATCGACGCCGAAGGCCTGAACCCGGCTTAAATCAGCATAATCCGGCCCATTCCTCTTACCGGCTTTAGCCGGGACCTGTTTGAAAAAATCCTTTCTCCGGCTAATTTTATCACCGTCTCCCGGCTGCCGCCCCTTTCCCTGTCCGCCTCACCTCGCGGCCTTCACATCCGAAGCCTCAACCCTGGGAACGGAGGGAATCATGTTCTGAGGCTCTCCAAGCATGAACTCCCCTTTTTCGATCCAATTCTTTAGAATCTCTGCTATTTCTTTTGCGCGAACATAACTGGAAAGAGGCACAGTTGGGATTTCTCTACCCTCGACTCTGATCGTTCCGGAGCGCAGTTGGGCGTAATTGACCTCACAAATCGGCTCCTGCAGAGTGAAACTGTAGTCCTTTACCTGGGTGACGATCTCTTCGTCCGAAACGCTCGTAAACCGGGCCATCTCCTCATCCAGGATGGGGATCGGGACCCCGACCCCAACCACCAGGGAGCACCCGTAACCCAGGATGCTCGCGCCCATGAGCCATCGCGGACTCATCTGCTTGAGTTCGCCCATCAGCATCAGCGTGCCTGCCGGGCTGCGGGGGGTCCCATTCGGAAGCCGCGCCGTTTCAGGTTTGTGCTGGGTGCCGTGCCAGGTTATGAAGCCCTGGGCGCCTCCCAAAAAGATTCGCGTGCCCAGGCCAAGGGTCCTGTAATAGGGATCGTTCAGCAAGGGGCTTAGTTGACCTGCGGAGCAATAATTGGCGTTTCCGAGGTTGGGCTTCAGGACTCCCATGTATGTGTAAATTGTCTTCCTGGAGACGTTAGTGGCGCAATTATAGTTCTGATAGCCGTTTCGCGGATTGCACAGCGTTGCGAAGGGAAGTTCGTTCAACGTAAAATGCTTTTCGAAATACCGGTTGGGATAGCAGTCGGTCCCGTAGGCTTCCGCGCGAAGGAGCACCGCTTTTCCGCTCACCAGGTCCTGAATGACGTGCCCGCCGCCGTATTCGAACGCGCCGGGGTGAATTTTGTTAAGAGGGTCATCGGCCTCCGGTTCGGTTGCTCCGATGTAGATATCTACAGCGGCAAGGCCTGCATAGGCTGGAACATTATTGAGCCAGACTTTCGACGCCTTGATGGGAGGACTGGCATGTCCGAAATTTATAAAAGCGCCCGAGGAACACATGGGAGAAAAAGTCCCGGTGGTCACCACATCCACCTCCCTTGCAGCCCTTGCAACTCCTTTCTTCCTTACTATTCCGACCATCTCTTCCGCCGTGACCACGACAGCCTGGCCTCTTCGTATCTTTTCGTTTATCTCCTGGTAAGTTTTACCTCTTCCCATTGTCTGCGCCCAATCCTTCTGCTGGTAAAAGAAAAGCCATCGCGAACCAAAAGGCAAGTCCGACGATGATAACCTTCAGCCGCGATGATGACAACCGATCAGAAGGGAATATCGTCACCATCGTAAATATGTCCATGATATGGATTGTACGCTTCGGGCATGCGGTCCTCGAAGCAGGGGATAGTCCTTCGAAATTCGCTCATTTCAAAAGAGTCAAGCGCCACGGCGATCGGCTGCTCACCGGGTCCGGCCTGGGCAAGAACGGCTCCCAGGGGTGAAATGATTGCCGAAGCGCCGCCCCAGGTGATTTTCTCCTCGGCGCCGCATCCGTTGCAGCCGACCACGAAGAGTTGATTTTCAATCGCACGGGCGCGAAGAAGCAACGACCAGTGTTCGATCCTCACAAGAGGCCAGAGGGCTGACACGCAAATTATTTCCGCTCCGTCGAGCGCCATTTTTCTGGCAAGCTCCGGAAAACGCAGATCGTAGCAGATCATCATACCGATCTTCCCGATGGAGGTCGAAAAAACCTGCGCACATGTCCCGTAACCAAAATGTCTTTGCTCGTTGTAAAGTGAGAACAGATGAACTTTTCGATACTTTCCGGCAATCTTGCCAGTGCTGTCTATAAGATAACCGGTGTTGAATATCGTTTTCCCGGCTGCCTCGGGAAGGCTGCCGGCAATCACAATGCCCTTATCCACAGCAATTTTGCTTATTCTGTCCAAGACCGCAGGCGTTTTCTTAGCCATCTCCATCAGGACCGGATATGGAAAAGAGCAGGACCACATCTCCGGCAGAACCGCCAACCGGCATTTCCCGGCGGCAAGTTCAACGAGCATGCCCTCCGCTGCCTCACAATTGTGTTGAACTTCGCCTGGCTGCATGGACAACTGACAACACCCCGCGACGATATTCAGCATAATCGGGCGCTCCAGTGATATTGATCTCTACTACCTCTTACGGCTGCTTTTCGGACTTGCTGCGTGAGTGGGCTTTTAGCATAACATCACAATTTTTCCAACATCTGACTATTACTCCATCACCCTGACGGACTCGGATGACGATGGGCTTAAGCGGCGGGATTTCGATCCTGTCATAGACAGCATGCAGAGGCTGTTCTTCCTCACTGACCTCGCAGCCACAGTGAGGGCAGGTCCCGGCCCGGTATACCGCGCCTCGTATCACGCATCCGATCTCACCCGGCAGACTTGATCTCGGGGATGAGCCTGTCCAACATGAGGGCCTCAAATATTTCCTTGATCGATCCTTGAAGTGGAGTGAGGTAGATTTGGCCGCCGGCTTGGCGAAATCGCCTGTAAAACATGAGAATTTTCCCAATGCCATGGCTGTTGATGAACTTGACTTTCCGGAAATCCAGAACGATTTCTTTTTCTCCCTCTGAATAGAGAGCCATCAGGGCTGCCTTGAACGCTTCGCCGGATTTCATATCTACGATATCCTCATGGACTTTGAGCATCGCCCTGTCTCCGTATCTTTCCACCGTTGTCACCATTATATTCTCCCGTGACTAGAAAAACACCACATCGTCTTCTTCATTTGCTTTGGGCAAAGCGGCCGGGGGGACTTTCTCCGGCAATACGACAGTCTTGGTTTTTTCCAGTGCGAGCGGTTTTGGAGGAGATTTGGGACGAGTTTCAATCGCTATCCTTTGCGTGGTCCGCGGTTCAACAGGTAAATGATCCGATTGCCCGCTCATACCGTAGCCTGTTCCCGGCTGTTTCCCGAAATCAGACAGCATGGAAATCACCCTCACAATCTCCTGGCCGGTCATGTCCTGGTATTGGAGGGAAACCGTCGCGTTTTCTATGTCTCCGGCTATCACCTGGTAGTTCATCGTAAGCACTTTGATTGCATCCGATATGCTGTCTATGGACTTCTTGAAGCGATCGAAGGTCTCTTTGAGGTCCCTTTCGGCATCCGCCATCTGCGCCATCCCGCTCGACATACGAACCTCCATGGTTTTTTGCAGTGCTTGTATGATCTTTTTCGATTTCTCCGCCGTCCTGGTGATATTTGCGACAGCCTCACCCGACCTTTCCGAAAGCCTTCGCACCTCTTCGGCCACAACGGAGAACCCCGCGCCGGCCTCTCCGGCTTTGGCGGCTTCAATGGCTGCATTCAAGGCCAGGACCTTGGTCTGAAAGGCGATCTTTTCTATTTCCCCAACGAACTTGTAGATCTCCTCAACCTTCACCAGCACCGACTTGATCTCCACCAGGGAATCCCGGTTTATCTCGCCAATCGACTGAAAGACGGAGCCGGCAGTGGCCAGGGCCGATTCATTCTGCTTGATCATTATGGAGACGCAGCTCGCGCCGAAAAACTGATCTTCATTCTCGCCCTCGCCCATGAAGTAGGAAACGACGGCATCGGCTTCCTCGGATCCCTCCTTGCTCTTCTGAATAATGTTTCCCAAAACGGAAATAATATCCATGGCGGCCGTTTCGGTCTCCTCTTTTATTTGCGTCAAAATCCGGGTCGCTTCCGGCGCCACTTCAAGCCCGTGGGTTAAGGCCCTTTTACTGCGTTGCCGGCTGATCCACCATGTCAGCATGATAGCGCAAGCGGAAAAGAACGCGATCAGAAGCATCGGAAGTGCATCCCGTTTCTCGGAAGCGAGAGCCAGGGACAGGAGCGGTGGAAAAACCCCGATCAGCAATGGAAACATATAAACGAGTTCATCTCTCGCCTTCATGACATCTCTCCCAAACAAGTATATCGATATGCGAAATGCGGGTAGTTGGGGAACCAACAGGTTTCTTGAGCGCGAGGAAACCCCGATTGAGCCTTCGCGCCCCGCATCTCGTATCTCACAATCCCGATCAAAAAAGTTTTTCCGGATTGAGCACGAGCAGAATCCTGCCGTCTCCCATGATGCTCACGCCGCTGATGACATTGATGCTTGCAAGAGAGCCCGGAGCAGGCTTTATGGCGAGCTCCATATTCTTGTCGAGCCGGTCTACGATCAACCCGAATTTTCCGAAGGTCGTTTTGACCACGACGACGGCGACCTCTCCGTTTATTCCTTGTTCTTGATCCCGGCCATTACGGTGAGAGCCCCCACCATTGCCGTTGGAGGTGGCTTCGAGGAGCACATCGAGCCGTGCGGCAGGGGATCACTTCTCCGCGATAGTAGAAGACCAGGCCGCTTCCTGCGGCTTTCCTGAGTTTATGGGCTGGAAGCTTGAGTGTTTCCACTATGTAGTCAAGGGGTATTGCATAGGAGCTTTGATCGGCTTCGACGAGCAATGCGGCGCTGATTCCCATGGCCATTGGAAAAGAGAGGGTTATCTCGGTGCCCTTGCCCTCTTCGGAAGTCACTTGAACCGTCCCGCCAAGTGCGCGGGCCGTGGTTTTCACCACGTCCATCCCTACTCCTCTTCCCGAAAGGTCGGTGACTTCGCGCTTCGTGGAAAGGCCCGGCACAAAGATGAGCTCCAGCAAGGCCGGATCATCGAGGGAAGAAGGAATGTTCATTCCCGTCTCTTTTGCTTTCTCGTAGAGCCTTCGCCTGTCGATGCCCTTTCCATCATCGATAATCCTGATGGTAAGGTTTCTTCCTTCCTGGGAGGCTCTGAGGATGACCGTTCCCTTCTCCGGCTTTCCGGCGGACTTGCGCTCCGCGGGCTGCTCGATGGCATGATCGCAGGCATTCCTCACGATGTGCACCAGCGGATCGGTGAGCATGTCGGCTACTTTCTTGTCGATTTCGATCTCTTCGCCGTCTGTGATGAGGTCTATCAGCTTTCGCTGTTTACGGCTGATGTCCCTGGCGACACGGCTGAATTTCTGGAATATGTTCCGGATAGGGATCATGCGCAAAGACATGACCCCGTGGTGCATCTCGTTGGTTAGTCGTGAGATGAGGTGCAGGTTGTCTTTGAGCTGCTTTACGGTCGAGCGCAGATCTCCGTCGGCGCCGCGCAAATGGTAGAGCAGGTATTCGTAGGTATTTCGAGCGATCAGCAGCTCGCCAATGATGTTGTCGAAGTGCTCCACCTTCCGCTCATCGATTCTCATGGTGCGCATTTCATGCTCGGCAGCGGCGGCAGGTCTGAGCTGCTTTGCAGTCTCCATGAGATCCTGCTTCTTCAATGCTCTCAGGACGTCTTCTTCCGAGACCTTTTCTTCTTCAACGAGGATCTTCCCAAGGGGTTTTTGCCTGGAGAGGGCCTCTTTCAGATCCTTTTCACTGATTTTCCCATCCCGGACCAGTAGCTCTCCAATCCGCTTGGGCTCTTCCTCGATACCTTCAATGAAGGCAATGACCTCTTCCACAGCCTCAACGAGTATCCGGGGTTCATGGCCGGCAAGGGCGGAAATGGCCTTAGCTGTAATCTGCTCGAGGGTTTTGAAATTCAGAAGCCTCGATCCTTGCAGAAGACCATTCAGGCTTCTTTGAACCATTGTTTTTTGGGAAGTATCCAAAGGTATGGAAGAGACCACGGTGGTTAGCACTTCCCTGTATTGCAGCGCTTGTTCTATGAAGACCCTTCCCAGTTCGTCGGAAGCCGGTGGAAGTGGAGCTGCGGACTCCTGGGTTGCCTTGGCGGGTTGCTGGAGAATGTTTTTGAGCTTTAAAAAAACTGGCGGAAAAGCTCCGATATCCTTTTTTCTGGCGATCTTGAGGATGCTCTGCTTTAAGAAATCCACCGCCTGCAAGATAACATCCACCGTTTCAGATGTTCTTGGAGCAGTTCCCGCACGAAGCCGATCGAGCAGGGATTCCAGGGCATGGGCAAAGACTGTGAGATCTTTGAAGTGGAGATAGTCGGAATCGCCCTTGAAGTTGTGCACCAGTCTGAATATTTGGTTCAGTGCGTCACGGGAGTTCGTTTCTTCATAGGAGATGACCGTTTTCTCAAGGGTTTCCAGCGTCTCCGTAGCACTTACAAGGAACTCTTTTAAGGCGTCCGGATCCAGTGTATCGGCAGGATAGTCGGCGTCTCCAGCCGCTGGCGCCTCACGTCCCACCTGAAGGGCTTCCACCGTGACCAGGGAAGAATCGAAGGCCAGCAACTCGATCTCCTCTTTGGTCGATTCCGTCGCCACATAGACGATCGGATGAAGATATAAGGAAAGAGGTTCGATCTCACCAAGCGAAGGGATTCTGCCCGAAGGAGTCACGGCATGGTAGTGTGCGCACGCCTGGTTCAAATTCCTGAGCAGGACCATTGGATCGTAACCATGTTCCATCATCTCGGAGGTATAGTGCAGTGTCACCTTGAAGACATTCAGACCTTTTCGCGCCGCATCGGCAAGAGCGCCTCCAAGCTCTTCCGGGAAAAGCTCATCCATGGGAGCTTTCCCCGAGGCAGCCTCAACTTCGATGCATGTGCACACTGTATCGGCTCCAATCTGCGGGTCGGATACCTTCGAGCAGAAGCACATGAAGGCAGCCACGAGATCATCGTTTATGGTCACCTGTCTGCCGGATGAATAATCGTCGATCATCTTGTTGATGTGATCCGAGCCTGCAAGGACCACATCAACGAGGTCGGCCGCAAGAACGAGTCTGCCTTCCCGCAAAGCGTTGAGAATCCCCTCCAGGTGGTGAGTGAACTGCGAAACATCATCCATATCGAAGACGCCGGCGCTCCCCTTGATCGTATGGATGCCCCTGAATATGGAATTGAGGATTTCTTGGTTCTCGGGATCGGCTTCGGCCTTGAGGATGTCGTCATTCACCCTGTCGAGGATGTCCCTTGCCTCTTGGTAGAACTGGATTCTATGCTGCTCAACGTTTGGATCCATGGGCCACCTTATTTATATATTCTCCGTGTCATCCAATGATCTTCTTGACCACCATCAACATGGTTTCGGGTTTGAACGGCTTGACGACCCAGGCTTTGGCGCCGGCCATCTGCCCCTGCTGTTTTTTACCGTCTTCGCTTTCGGTTGTAAGCATGACAATGGGAAGAAATCTGTACTGAGGGTCCGCCTTCAAGTTTTTGATCAACTCTATGCCGTTCATGTTGGGCATATTGTAGTCAGTGACCACCATGTTCACTTTCTGCCTGCCGATCTTGTTCAAAGCATCGACTCCATCGGATGCTTCCACAACCTGGTAGCCCCCATTCCTCAGGGTCATGGCCACCAGACCGCGCATGGACATTGCATCATCAACGATCAATATGGTTTTTGACATGTCAACCTCCTGTTTCTCCAGGGATCAATCGCCGATCCCATAGAGCCCCAACGCCTCATCCAGAACAGCGCACAAGCCTGATAAGCAGAAGTGTACGTCCATCTCATCCAGCGTTGCTTTCATGGATAACAGCAGTTGAAGATATGCAGTATCGATCTCTTCCAGCGCTTCGGCATTCAGTTCTACGCGCTCGACTCCCCCGATCTGCGAGCGGAGCCTGTCTGTATGGGCTTCCACATCTGCAATGGAGCATTCGGAGGGAAGAGTTATCCTAAGTGTTCGGTCTTTGGTTTTCTGGATCATTTCACTCCTCCCAAAAGCAGGCTGATATGGAGCATGAGGTTCTCCGGCTTTACGGGTTTTACGATGTACAGGTTGGCCCCTGCTTCGAAGCCTTTCCGGCGGTGCGCGGCTTCTTCCTGGGTCGTCAAGATAATGATGGGAGTCTGCTGTTCAGCTTCTCTGTACTTTTGGATGAAAGTAAGACCATCCATATTGGGCATGTTGATGTCGCAGAGTATGAGGTCATAGGGCCTGGCCATGGACTTTTCCAGAGCCTCCACTCCATCGGCTGCGCCCTCGGTTTTGTATCCAGCCGTCTTCAAGATATTGATGTGAAAGCTCCTCACCACGGGCGAATCGTCAACGACCAGAATCTTTTTCATCATCTATCCTTTGTAATAAACCAGATGACCACCCGATCTCTTCAGCTTGAAGCCCGTTGTAATCCTTCCAACGGACTCGCTCGAGCCCAGAAAGATAAATCCGCCGGGATTGAGAGCTGTATAGAAGTAATCCACAAGCTGTTTGCGGGATACGTCATCAAAGTAGATGAGAACGTTTCGGCAGAATATGAAATCAAATCCCCTGTACTTGCGGATTGCATCCTTATCGGAGAGGTTCAGGTGCTCGAAGCGCACTATCTTTGTGATCCCCTGCGAAACCTTGTAGCTGCCGTTGCCTATTTTCTGGAAGTGACGATCCAGGTACTCCGCAGGCACATCCCTGAGGCTTCTCGCTTCGTAAACAGCCCGCCTGGCTTTCTCCAGGACAACCTGATCTATATCGCTGGCCAGAATGTCCACCACCCACCGCTGGATTTCGTCCATCATCTCGTGCAGGATAATGGCCAGGGTGTAAGGCTCCTCACCTGTCGAGCATCCCGCCGACCAGATCTTGAGCGACCGTTCACCGCGCGAGGCTTTTTTCGCGCAGAGTTCCTGAAGGCAGTGCTCGGCAAACGCCTCGAGTTGAGTAAAGTCACGGAAGAAATAGGTCTCGTTGACAGTGAGCAGATTTATGAACTGCTGAAATTCAACGCCTCCCGGGTCCGAGAAACGGAGCAACCGAACATATTCGGAGTGGCTCTCCATTCCCAATTGCTCCATCCTTTTCTGGATGCGCTTCGAGAGAAAATAGATTTTCTTCGATTCGAAACGTATCCCGGCCCTTCGGTAGACGAAATCAGCCAGGCTCTCGAAATCATCCATGCCTATTTCCACGGTAGCATCCTAATCCTGAGCCATCAGTTCGAGACACAAGGCGCGAAGGTCCTCATCGTTTGTCGTTTCCATAACTTCACTGATCTTCTCTTTACCCGACGCCATGTCACAACAGGCCAGGAGTCTTACGCCCGCATAGGACATCGCTTCCTCTGCAATCAGGCTGCACCCCAGAGCATAGATTTTTTCGCTTGCAAGCGACCCGCAGTTTTTCCCCAGTATATGTGCGACAGCCGAATAGCGAACATCCTCCCTCGCTTCATTATCTCCTGCGACGGCCAGCACTTTGTCGAGAAGACGAGCGCTGTCGAAACTCTCCTTGAATCTTCGCTTCGACTGCCCGATCGCCCGCATGATATCGTCTGCATAGGATGAAGTATCCTGGACGGCGTCGATCACCCGGTAGACGTCTTCCAATGCGCCCGCCCTGGCGACTAGACCGAGCGCCTGGGGCAGATAGTAAGGATCGATTTGCGAAGGGTCGCCCCCGGGCATCAGAATGGAAAGGATCTTCGCTATAGAGACTCCATTGCCCATAATGCATAACGATTCCAGAATAGTAGCCCGAAGCATGGGCTCAGACTCCCCCTCCAGGAGGGCTAGCATTTCCGGTATGCTGGCCTTGTCTTCCAGTCGTCCCAGGTACTCCACCGCTGTGATCTGAACATTAGGAGATTTGTCATGGAGGCAGGCCCGGATGGCGAGCACCGCATACTGGCTTCCTATCTGAAAGAGGGCGTCCAGGATCAGCTTCCTTACTTCCCTGTCCGCATCATCAAGATGTGAAGTCAGGAAAGCGATGGCCTCATCTCCGTCCCTGCCGAGGATGCTAACGGCGGCGTTTCTCAGGTAGGCGTCCGGAGAGCGAAAATAATCGAAAAGACCGCCGAATATCTTGGAGCACGGCATGCTCTTCAGACTGAACACGACAGCGTCCCGCACCACCTGTGATTCCTCAATTCCCAACCTGGCGGCCAGGAGCAGGGCGGCATCCGGCAGATTGGCGCCCATAATATCCTGCACGGCAAAGAGCCTCTCCGATTCATCCTTGCTGTTCAGTCTCACATCAAGAGCTTGCATATAATCTCCTTAAGATCGATAAATAGGTGAGCCGGTGAATAGGCTAATCGCTCTTTAGGCGCTGCATGCCCATTACCGATTCACCCATTCACAACTCAGCTATTCACCGTTTCATCCAACCGCCTTCCTGATCTCTTTGGCTATGTCCCAGCTAGGAGCGATGATTTCCGCTCCGCCGCGCTCTATGGCTTCCCGCGGCATCCCGAACACAATGGCGCTTTCTTCGTTTTCCGCTATGGTCCTTCCGCCCGCCTTCCTGATCTTGAGCATGCCCTCAGCGCCGTCATCCCCCATGCCTGTCATGAGGACACCTATCGTGCCGGCGCCGAAGACATCCAGGACCGACTCCATCATGACATCGACAGATGGAATGAAGTTGTGCTCGGGATGGGTGGGAGTTCGCAGCACCACACTGCCCGTAAGCTTCTTGAACAGCGCCAGGTGATAGCCGCCCTTGCCAAGGTAGATGGCCCCGGGTTCAACGACCGCCCCGGGGCTTGCCTCTGTGCACTTCATGGGGCATTGAGCGTCGATTTTCTGGGCAAAAGAACCTGTGAATGTGGGCGGCATGTGCTGCACCACAAATACCGCCGCATTCAGATCCTCTGGTAGATGCGGAAGAACATCAAAAAGAGTCTTGGGGCCTCCGGTCGAAATCCCGATAGCCACCGCCTTGAATCCCAATCCATTCGATGAGAACGTTCTCTTATGCCTGTTTGCAAGGAAACGCCTGGGGCTCGCGGTCTCTTTCGGTTCTCTGGAGAGGGTGCTCTTTCGGATCAGTTTGTCCAGAGTTCCGCTCCTGCCGGCCTGTTTGATCTTTTTGATCATATCCCGTGTTACTGGCCCCATCTGTGTCGAGACGGTGCCGCCGGGCTTAGGCACAAAGTCGAAAGCTCCAAGAGCCAGGGCTTCAAAGGTGACCTCGGCGCCTTCCTGGGTAAGAGACGAAACCATCAATACAGGAGCAATGCTTTCGGAGATGATGATTTGAAGAGCAGTGATGCCATCTATTCCGGGCATATTGATGTCCATGGTGATTACATCGGGCCGCAACTCGCGAGCCTTGGCCACTGCGTCTTCTCCGTCTCTTGCCGTCCCCACGACAGTGAGGTCGGGGTCCGATTCGATGATCCTCTTAAGAGAAGTCCGCATCAGAGCGGAATCGTCACAGATAAGCACTCGTGTTTTGCTCATGGCCTCCCACTGTTAGAGTTTCCGGGTTTCGAGTTCCAGGAAACAGCTTTCAGGTTAACGAGCACCGGCAGTCAGCCAAACACCAGGGGTCCAATCCAACGCCTGCAGGTCGGCGCACGACCTCGATAACTCGACATCCGAAACCCGAAACTTCTTCCCTACTGCGTAATTTCGACTTGCGGCTTTTTCTTTCCCGGCTTTTTCCGCTCATCCAGGGCCTTGGCCCCGTTTGCATCCTGCCTGCCGGACTCGCTTTCCTGCGCCATCTCGCTCAGGAATTTGAGCTCTTTTTCATCCAATATGCGTTCCACATCCAACAGCACGACCATCCGTTTGCCGCTGTCGATTTTGCACACCCCATCCATGTACCTGTTGGCGCCTCCCGCTGTAACGATGGAGGGCGTTTTCTCTATATCCTGTTTCATCAGCCGCAGGACTTCGTTCACCTGGTCCACGCGCAGCCCTGTCTTGGCGCCGCCGATATCCACGATGATGATACGCGTTCTGTCGTCGATGTCCTTGTTCTCAAGTCCAAAGAGTTCGCGGATGTTGATGACCGGGATAACGTTTCCGCGCAGATTTGTGACCCCGTCAACAAAGTGGGGAGAGCGGGGAACACTAGTTATGTCCGTCACCCGGTTGATCTCCTGCACCTGCATGATGCGGACCCCGTACTCTTCCTTGTTGATGCTGAAGGTGACGAGTTGCTCTTCCGCCTGACTTTGCTGGGCAAGCGATTTGGCTTGAGCGCTGTTGTCCTTGGTCGTAGAGGCGGCCCCGGATTGAATATCGGAAAGCACGCGCGAGGCTTCCCTGGACACAAGAGCCGATTCATCCATGATCATGATGAGCCTTTCTCCATTGTTGAGCTTGGCGACCCCTCTGAGTTCCTTTCTCTTGGAGGAGGCGACGGCAGGGGTTCCGTCAATAACCGATTTGGGGATGCGGATGACCTCGTCCACACCGTCGACCAGGTAACCGATGTTCATCGTATCCGCTTCAACGACCATAACCCGCTGATCTTCGGAAATATGAACTTCTATGACCGACTTCAGTTCGGAAAGACTGTCAATGGTTGTCTTGAGCAGAGGTTGCGCCTCCTTATCGAGTATGGAGAGCGCGCTCTCTTTGGATGTCCCTTTAAGCTCAAGGGCGCGCCGTGCGGCGTCGAAAAGGTCTCCACGGCACCGCTTCAACGTTTTCAGGGCCGTTTCGATATCGATGCTCGACGTGCTGTATTCGTCCAGCCATTTGCCGAACGAGGTCTTGCGAGGGTCAGTGCTCCCCGTGAAGTGAGCTCCCGATTCAACGGCGTGCGTTACGCTCTCGGCCCAGGAGCGATGTCGATCGATTTCCGATTCTATGGTCTTGTGGTGCTCCGAAACCAGGGTAGGAATTCCGAGAAGGCGTCTCAAATCGAGAATGGGCATCAACTGGTTGCGAATGGTAAAGAGGCCCCGCACGTACTCGGGAACATTGGGAACCTCGGTAATATCGGTTACCCTGAGGATCTCCCGCACTTTGGCAATGTCGAAGGCATACTCCTCACCGGCCACCTTGAAGGAGACAAGCTGCTCTTCTTCGGCTGCCTCCTGACGACTCAGGTTTGCGCCTGCCCCGGCTCCGGCCGCTGCCCCGGCGCCCCTGCTCGACCCCACATCGATGGCTATGACTTCACCCAGATTGAGGGTCAAAATCAGACGCCGCCCCTCATCGATCTTCACGACTCCGCTCAAGAATTCCTTGTCCACGCCACGGCACACAGCAGGGGGCGCTTCGAGATGCGCATCCGTTATAAGCATTACTTCGCGCACGTTATCCACAATGAGACCGGTGTGCATGCCCCCCGTCTCCACAACGAGAAGGCGTGTATGGTCTGTGGCCTCTTTGACGTCCATGGAAAAACGTATCCGACTGTCTATGACCGGAAGAACGCTCCCCCGAAGGTTACAGATTCCAGCAACATAGGCCGGACTTCGTGGAATGGGCGTGATATCGGGCAACCGAACAATCTCTTTCACGTTGTTTATGTCAACGCCGAATTCCTCGTCGCTCAGCCGGAACACAACCAGTTGGCCTTCTCCGGAGGATTGATCTCCGTCGGCGCCAACGCTTTGAATGCTTTCAATCTCTGGCATCTGTCAGTCCTTTCTACATGTTCTGCATTTCGTCAGCCTGGCTGGCGATATCCTCGATAGCCTGCGAGATGAGTTGCATGCCCTTGCTGCCTTCCTCGGCCGCTTTTGCCCCTTCCGCCGCCATCTTGGAAGCTTCCTCAGCAGCATTAGCGATTTCCTCGACCGCCTTGTTGGCCTGCTCGATGGCTTTCAGGGCCTCATCGGCACCTGTGTTGATCTCCTTTATCCCCTCCTGGACGATATCAATATCTGTTTCGATGATGTTCAGGTTGTCTGTGGATTTCTTGGCGTTTTCCACTTCCTGGGCAGCAGTTTTGCCCGCCATCTCGATGTCCCCGGCGACAACGGCAATCTGAGCCTGCATCGTGCGGACCATATCTTTTATCTTTTCGGCGTTCTCAGACGAATCGTTCGCCAAAGCCCTTATATCGCCTGCAACCACCGAGAATCCCCGCCCGAACTCACCGGCTCTCGCCGGTTCTATGGAGCCGTTTACGGCAAGCATGTTGGTGAGCAGGGTCACGTTCACTATCTGATCGACGATCTTGTTGATGTTGTTGGTCTTATCGGCAAGCATCTTCACGTTCGACGCCGATTGGATGGAGGCCTCCGAGCCCTTTCCGACGTTGACGATGAGCTTGTCCACATTCACCTTGTTGGTGGCGACCAGTTCTTTCAGACTGTGGATCTTTTCCTCGGAAACTTTCGCGAACTCAGCCATGCCGTTTGCTGCTTTTTCGAGCTTCTCAGCAAGAGATCGGTTAATCTCGGCGGCCTTCGCCGCGTTCTGAGATCCCTTGGAAATCTGCTCGATGGCGGTCATGATCTGCTTGCCCGAGTTGTTGGCTTCCTCGACGTTTGCTGAAAGCTGTTCTGCCGCCGCAGCGACTTCTTCCGCCGACTTCTTGCTGTCCGTCGCGTTTTTCAGGGCGTCGGTCAGCTCTGCCAGATTCTCCGAAGCCGTCTGCATCTCGGAAAAGGCCTTGTTCTGCTCCCCAACCGCCTTATTGGCCTCTTCCGCTGCGGCGCTCTGCTCTTCGGCGTTGCTGGCGATATCCTCCGATCCCTTAAGGAATTCTTCGGCGCCCGACTGAGCATCGGCTGCATTGCGGTCGATGTCGACAGCGCCCTGGACGATATCTCCCATATCTACGGTTACCTGGGTAAGGTCCCGCATAATGAGCTTCGCCTTCTCGATCTCTTCGATGGCGTTTTTTCCTGCGGCATCGATGTCATCCACCACTTTTTGCACCTGCGCCTGGATCTCATCGACAACGTTGCGGATGCCGCGGGCGCTCTGCTCCGATATCTCCGCAAGATTTCTCACCTCATCGGCCACCACGGCGAACCCTCGCCCGTGCTCCCCGGCTCTGGCCGCTTCGATGGCCGCATTGAGAGCGAGCAGGTTGGTCTGATCGGCGATGCGCACCACCGCGCCGACGATGTCCCCGATCTGCTCCGAATTCTTCTCGAGTTCCTTAATAAGCCTCGTGGATTCGATGTTGGACTTTGAGCTGTTGCTCACCCCCAGAATAAGCGCCTCAACGTCAGCCGTGGTGGCTTTGGCGAGAGTCTGGAGATTGTTGCACTTCTCCAGGCTGACCTTCGCCTGCTGTGCGGCCAGTTCGGCTGATTTCGATATCTGATTGACGGCGGAGCGGGATTCCTCTGCCGCAGCCGATGACTGCTCGGACGCCGTCGCGATGCCCTGCATGCTCTTTCCGAGTTCCTCGGAGGCCCCCGAAGCCTGCTCCAGGGATGCGCTCATCTCCTCGACCGCTGAGGCCAGTCTTTCCGCTATGGCCTGCTGCCGCGCCAGGGTCCTCGCTCTTGCCTTCTCCTGGGCCATCTTCTTTGCTTCGTCTCGTTTCTTTGCCAGATCGTCCGCGCTATCCACTTTGCTCGTAATTCCGGTCTTCATTACTGCTGCGGGTTTTGCCAGTTGCTTAGCCATACTGTCTCCTTCTTCTAATTGTGATACGTTCGTTTCATTCGTTCTTTCTTTTCACTCAAGAGACACGCAGAGCGAAATCGGAGTCGATCGTGATTTCTTCCTTTTCTCCGCTGTCCAGGTCCACTGCTGAAACGTTCAGCATGCCGTTGGCGTCAATGGCGAAAGTGACATCAATATTGGGCTCTCCTTGTTTTTTGGGGTTGCTGATCTTGAGCCGGAGCATCCCGAGGGAGACCTGGTTCTTCCGCCCCGTTCCCACTTCCTGAAGCACATGAATCCAGACTTCCTCCTGGAAGTCCCTGGTCGTTGTAAAAAGATGTGAGGCGCGGGTCGGGTACGTGGCGCCCCGGGGAAGAACCGCTACGAACCGGCCCTGGTCGTCCTCTATGCCGAGGTCATGGGAGGTCATGTCGTGAAATTCGATGTCAGGGATGCTTCCCTCGAACATACCGGCCAGTATGCCTGCACCCAATGCCACGGCCTCATCCGGATTGATCTCACGCCTGAAAGCCTGGTTTATGAAAAGAGGCTCGATCCGATCGGCCGGCCCACCGGGATTGTTACCTGAAGAAGGAGCGAGGATCTTTTTCACCAACCTTTCGATCACAGGAAGCCGCGTGCTTCCGCCCACCAGGATGACCGAATCGACCCACTCCGTTGAGAAGCCCGTCTGCTCGAAGGTCTGCCGAATGTGCTCTTCAATCTCACGAAGGATTGGAGCAATCAGTTGCTCCAACTCGCTTCTCGAAAGGGAGATATTGAGGTGTATGGGACCCTTTTCCGTTGCCGTGATATATGGGATCATGATCCGAGTCTCATCGGTCGATGAAAGATCTATCTTTGCCTTCTCGGCGTGGATCACCAGTTGCTGATAGGCAATTCTGTCCTGGCGCAGATCAAAGCCGTAGAGGCTCTGAAACTCTCTGAGAATATGCTCCACGATCGCCATATCGAAGTTGGTTCCCCCTATGGACGTCGAACCTCCCACACCTCGGACCCGAAAGATGTTGTCCGCGTACTCCATGAGAGTTATGTCGAACGTGCCACCGCCAAGATCGAGGACCAGGAGCCTGCCTCCCTCCGTTTTACTGAAGCCATAGGTCAGAGCCGCCGCCGTTGGCTCGTTGAGAAGCTTGAGGACGTTCAAACCCACAGACCGGGCCGCCTTGAGCGTATCTTCCCTCTGCCTGTCATCGAAGTAAGCCGGCACGGTGATGACGGCGTCTTCGACCTCAAACTCCAGGTAATGGCTTGCATATTCTTTCAGATCCTCAGAATGACCCCGGAGATCTCCACCGGACTGCGATGGTGGCCCCCTATCAGATGTTCCACGTTCTTTCCCATGGAGAGCTTGACATTGGAGACGGTTCGCTCCGAGTTCAGTACGGCCTGCCTCTTTGCCATCTCGCCTACGATGACCTGACCGTTTTCCTTGAACGTCACGACAGAGGGCGTCATCCGGCTGCCTCTATCGTTTGGGATGATCACCGGGTTTCCATCCTTGATATAGGCGACAAGTGAGTTCGTAGTCCCAAGATCGATGCCAACTGAGGTTTTGCTCTTATTCACCATGGTTTGTTAAGCCTTTGCTCCTTTAGAATTCATCGCTGGCAGGTTCTTTCGGCTTCCTTTTCCCCATGGATTTA
This sequence comes from Syntrophobacteraceae bacterium, assembly GCA_003165235.1. GTDB lineage: Bacteria > Desulfobacterota > Syntrophobacteria > Syntrophobacterales > Syntrophobacteraceae > SbD1. The sequence goes on along the minus strand of PLSV01000155.1, from coordinate 4,667 downwards.
TCCCTTCCTGAACCCGTCGATCTTATGCGCCACTTCCAGATAGTCCTGAGCTCCGCAGCTCTGCGGCGCATACTCGAAGATCGATTTGCCATGGCCTGGAGCTTCGGCCAGACTGATGTTCATACGGATGCCGTGGAGGAGTTTGTCGGCGCCGAAGTTCTTGACGATATCCTCTGTGATCTCCCTGGCCAGACGAGTCTTCTTGTTGAAAAAAGTCGGTATGATGGCGCTCAGTTGCAGATTGGCGTTGTGTGTCGCGTTAACGGTGTAGATAAGGTGCATAATTTCAGCCAGCCCTTCCATGGCCAGAAAATGCATCTGCATAGGGATGAAAACCTCCTGAGCCGCTACCAGCGTGGATACGGTCAAGAGTCCTGCCGTAGGCGGGGGATCGAAGATCAGGTAGTCGAAGCCTGGGGCATCTTCATAAAGGCTTTCCGAAAGCAGGGTCTCACTTCCTGTTCGGGTGGAGAAATCGAGCTCGAAAGAGCCCAGTTCCCTGGAGGCCGGAATGAGGCAAACGCCTGGGATGTGAGTCTGGAAAACGGCATCGTTAAAAGGCGCTTCTTCCCTTAGGAGATGAAGAATGTGGCATTTTCGCGAGAGCGGGGGGATGCCGAGTGCTATCGTTGCATGAGCCTGGGGATCTGCATCGATGAGCAGGACTTTTTGCCCTTCCATGGCCAGAGCATGGGCAACGTTCACCGCCGTCGTGGTTTTGCTGCACCCTCCTTTTCTGTTTGCAAAGACGATAAACCGGGTCATTCCTGAACATCCTCTTTCGAACGTAACTTCCAGCTATCAATGAGGCTCTTGCCGTTCTCCAAAAACCAAAGCCTGCTTAAGTGTCTACTGGCGCAAAGGGAGCTTCCGACAGCCCGTCCTTCAAATTGTCCCTCTGCTTTCTCAGCCGCACGTGGGCGCATTTGCGTTTCCTTTCGACCGAATCGATCACCTCCATCATCCTCTGTGGCGTTAGAGGTTTTTTGTCGTAGTCATCCATATCCGGCCGAATCCTTCCTATTGTCTCGTCCGAATGCCCATAGGCGGAAACCAGGATCACCGAAACCCCTGGATGATGCTTGTGCGCCCACGCCAGGAGATCGATTCCATTGATCGTGTGTATCAGAGTGTTCATTATGATCAGATCGAAAGGGGCCTTCCTTGAATGGGCTTCTTCTATCTTGATGGTGGCTGCCTGATCGTCGTGCGCAAGATCTGCAAAGAATCCTTCTCGTTTAAGGTGGCGTATCAACGTGTTAGCATAGTGCGGCTCATCATCTACAACCAAAATGCGCCTTACAAATTCCACGGGCTATCTCCGAGTCACATAATAATTGTTGCAGAATATACAGCTTGCTGTCATTCGCCCAAATGAGGCCCATCCTTTACATTTTGTGTACCGGAGCGGGGACTCCTGGAAAATTTGCTCGTAAGATTGCGAAATAGATATGAATTATTCTTTGCCGTGTTTGAAATGGGATTGGGGTCCAGCGACATCCAGGTCGCGCAGGCGCCGCCTGATATGCCTGGCGCCAGACAGGAAGAGGGGTGTAATATATTGATTATATGGAATTTACCAAAGGACGACACGGAAGGCGGTCATGACGACATATAGGTCGTAAATTGCGTCCGTCATGCCAGGTTCTCTGGAAGGATGGTCTATTGAACCCTGCCTTGAACCACGCTTCTTTTATTTTGGAGGCAGGAACCCCGGTTAGACCGTGTTGGAGTCATGCAGGAATATGATATGCAAGTGGCGGGTCGCCTTCTATGGACCCATTCTTTCTCTTATGCAGCCCTGCCTCAATCTTACCCGAGCGTCTTTAGGAATCCTGCCCACTGCGGATCATTCTTCAACTGCAACACCTTACGCTGAATCTGCCGCACTGTGACTCCCAGGATCTCTGCGGCTTGTCTGTAGTTCCCCCGAGTCAGATTGAGCACATACGCAAGGTGTCGTTCCTCACTCTCTTTGAAGGTGCACGGGGTGCGAACGGACAGTGCCACTGAGGCGCGCTCCTCCCCGAGATGCTTCGGAAGAATCAGGTCCGAATCGCAGAGTAGAACAGCTTTGTCCACCACTTGCGCAAATTCGCGAATGTTGCCCGGAAAGTCCCTGTGAAGCAGAATATCCATAGCCTCTGAGCTGAATCCGCCGACGTTCTTCTTGTGCTGGATAGAAGCCTGGCTGAGGAAATGAGACGCAAGAAGCGGTATGTCTTCCTTACGCTCACGGAGCGGCGGCAGGTGAATGTGCACAGAATTCAGACGGTATAGAAGGTCAAGTCGGAACCTGCCGGTCTGGCAGGCCCTGTCAAGGTCGCTGTTGGTAGCCGACACAATCCGGACGTTGACGGCGATGGGTTCCGTGCTTCCGATTCTGGTGACGCTCTTATCTTCCAGTACGCGCAAAAATTTGGCCTGCTGGTGTAAAGGAAGCTCCCCTATCTCATCCAGAAACAAGGTCCCGCCGTTTGTCCTCTCAAAGTAACCTGCATGCTCTCCGGCCGCGCCCGTAAAAGCTCCCCGAACGTGTCCGAAGAACTGCGCTTCGAAGAGCGTTTCGGTAATGCATGCTACGTTGACCGCGGTAAAGGGGCCTCCGGGATTCAAACCGGCCAGGTGGATGCCGTGGGCAAGCAGTTCTTTACCGGTTCCCGATTTACCCGTGATCAGAACAGGATTCCCGCTCCTGGCCATGATTGCGGCATAAGAGAGCAGCTCCTTCATCCTGAGATCGCGGGTGATGATGCTCGAAAAAGCTTCGGAATTCTGCAGCCCCCCCTTGACGGAGGCCCGTCCGGGCAAACCGCTCAGAAGGGCTTTACGTTCATACGCCCGCTGGATTGACAAGAAGAGACGTTCGCCGTCAAAGGGTTTCACCAGGTAATCATAGGCCCCGAGGTGAATGGCTTTTACAGCCATGGACACGTCGTCCATGGCCGTCAGAATGATGAACTCGGTAGCAGGCCTTGCCGTCTTGCCGGCTCTGAGAACCTCCAAACCATTTACCTCGGGCATAATGAGATCGAGCAGTACAACATCGTAGCTTTTTTGCTTGATCAGATCGATCGCTTCCTTACCATTGTCACAGGTCTCGACATTGCGCAGACCCTGGCGTCTCAGAATGCGTTTTACCGAACTCAGTGCTATTTGTTCGTCGTCTACCGTCAGCATCTTCATAGTCTTTGCCTGCCGATCTTGCTGATGATTTCAGTAAGAAGCTTCATTGTAAAGGGTTTCTCGATCAGATAATCAGGCGGAGGAATATGTTCGCGCCTTGCCTTCAGGGCAAGCAAATCACCAGAGTAGAGAATAATCGTCAACAGCGGGAATTTTTCTTTCACCATCGCCAGGAGATCCCATCCGTTCACGTTCGGCATCATGAGATCGGAAAAGACAATGTCCACCTCAGGATGCTCGGCAAGGTACGCCATTACATCTTCAGAACTCTGTAATCCTTCCGCACATTGATGAACACGGATAAAATGCATTTGGAGCAATTCAAGAAACACCGAATCATCATCGACGTAGAGAATGGCGGGCTTGAGCTCCAGTTTCCTATTACAATCCACGGGAAGAAAAACGGTGAAACGGCTGCCCACCCCCGGCTTTGATAGTACTCCGATGGTCCCTTTGTGCTCCTCAATCAGACCATAAGAAACCGAAAGCCCCAGTCCGGTCCCTCCATCACTGCGCCGAGTCGTAAAGAAGGGGTCAAATATGCGATCCATTATATCCTGCGTGATGCCGTTTCCATTGTCCTCGACCGCAACTATAACTGCATCGAGTCTCTCCACATAACGAGTCGAAACCAGAATCCTCCCGTCGTCCCTGCCCTTGATGGCATTGGCGGCGTTCACTAACAGGTTGGCGACCACCTGTTCCAGTTTATTGAAATGTCCCTCGATTTCCGGAAGGTCCTCTGCAAGTTCCATTGCAATCTTTACGGCATGTTTTCTGAGTTGCGCACCCACGATCGTCATTGTCTTTTGGATGACATCGTTCACCTGTAGCGGTCTGGCATGGCCGCTTTCCTCCAGCCTGGCGAAGTCCTTAAGATTCTTGACGATCCTGTTTATCCGATCGGCGCCTGCCTGAATATCATAAATAATGCCTCTCATGTCCTGGCATAATTCATCAAGGCTCAGCTCGCTTCCGCTCCACTCGGGATGCGCCTGTTCGTATTCGAGCACAATAGGCTCGATGGTCTTCCATGTCTGATCTAAGAGCGGAATGTTATATGTGATGAAGCTGTTGGGGTTGTTGATCTCGTGGGCGACGCCGGCTACTACCTCACCCAGCGCGGAAAGCTTGTCGGCATGGATGATCTGTTGGCGGCGATACTCCGCTTCCTGCTGCATTCGCTTCTCTTCGGTGATATCCTCGGCGATGCCCCCCATGCGCAGAACTGTTCCAGTCACCCCCCCGAGTGAGAAAGCCCGGTTTCTTATCCACCGAAGCGATCCGTCGGGCCGTATGATCCGAAACTCCACCGTGCTTCCTCCCTCCTGATTTGTCTTCATAGCTTCGGACACAAGAGAGCGATCTTCCGGATGTATAGGTTCAAACCACAAGCAGGCATTCTCCATAATACTTTCGCAGGAGCATTGCCAAATTCGCTCATATGCAGGACTTATACCTGAATCCGTGAGATCAAACAG